>DUNS01000190.1 GCA_012839235.1 Clostridiales bacterium | reverse complement strand
ATGTTCCTGTTTCAATACAGCTGTCCTGTAATTATAGAAAGGACATTTTAAAATCTTTGTCAAAAGTCATACCCAAATACAAAAAACTTTTTGACAAGAATACCATGGAAATAAGGTTTGCATCGAATAGAGGCACTTCACTATATTTAGGAATATAAAAAAGGCTACCTTATATTGATTTCCAAGGTAGCCCTGCTTTTTAAAATCTATAAAGCTTTAACTTTAGACTTTTTAATCTCATATCCTAGTTTACTTATAGCATTCTCAATATCAGAAATTGATACTTTTTCATCATCAAAGTCTACTTTAACTTTACTGGAGTTAAATGACACATTTAAACTCTCTTTATATATACCATCTAAAGCCTTAACACCATTTTCTATCTTCTGCATGCAAGATGGACAGGTTAATGTTTCTAATTGAATAGTTGCTTTTTTCATATAATAATCTTCCTTTCTATACTTTATTTCCTTAGTTTATATCTAAGGAGTCTCATACCATTAAGTATTACAATCAGTATACTTGCTTCATGTACTAGCATACCTATTGACATGTTCATCCAGGTACTGAAGAATACGCTGGCAAGTAGAACTAATACAACTCCTACTGCTATAATTATATTCTGGAGCATATTGTTAGCTGTTGCTTTTGTTAAACCTAAGGCATGGGGCAATCGGCTAAAATCAGAATTCATCAATACAATATCTGAGGTCTCTATGGCTACATCTGTACCACTTCCCATGGCAATTCCAATCTGTGCTAGTGCTAATGATGGGCTATCGTTAACCCCATCTCCTACGAAAGCGACAATCTGGCCCTTAGCCTGTAGTTCCCTAATATATGCTGATTTATCCTCTGGTAACATATGTCCATAAGCTTCTGTAAGTCCTAATTCCTGGGCTACAAGATCTACTGTTCCCTGATTATCTCCAGATAGAACAACTAGGTTCTTAACTCCTAATTTCTTAAGCTTTTGTAGATCATCCTTTACTCCAGGACGAATTTGATCTCGAATACCCATTAGTACCTTTAACTCCCCATCTACTGAGGTTAGAACAAGTGAGTTTCCGCTTTTCTCAAACTTATCTATATCTTCACGAGCCTTCTCATCTAATTGAACATTTTCTTGCTCCATAAGAGCCACATTGCCAACTGCCACTCTATGGCCGTCTACCTGTGCAACGATACCTCCACCTTTTACAACATCAGTTTTATCAACCTTATAGGCTTTGGTATCTCCAATATATTCTACAACTGCTTTAGCTAATGGATGATCTGATTCATTCTCAACACTTGCAAGATATCCTAATATTGTATCAATATTATCCCCATAGATTTCTTTATCAGCCACCTTAGGGTTACCAATGGTTAGAGTACCAGTCTTGTCAAATACTACTGTATCTACTCTACTAAAATCATGAATAACCTCACTACCCTTTAGTAGAACACCATGTCGTGCTCCATTACCAATCCCTGCAACATTTGAAACAGGTACACCAATAACCAATGCCCCAGGGCATCCAAGAACTAATATTGTTATAGCTAGTTCAATATCCCTTGAAATTATAAACACTATAATCGATAGGACTAAAACTGCCGGTGTATAGTATTTAGAGAATTTATCAATAAATCTCTCTGCCTCTGATTTTGAATCTTGAGCCTCTTCAACTAATTCGATAATCTTACCAAAAGTAGTATCCTCACCTACACGATCAGCTACAATTTGAATAGTCCCATTTTCTAAGATTGTTCCAGCATATACACCAGAGTCCTTCTTTTTTGTAACTGGGCGGGATTCACCAGTAATACTGGCTTCATTAATATGTCCCTCCCCTGCTAAAACTGTACCGTCAACAGGAACCTTTGCTCCTGTTTTAACAAGTAGAATGTCACCAACATCGACTTCATCTACCTCAACTTCTTCAAATTCACCATTTTCCATCTGCTTTAAAGCACTCTCAGGAGCCATTTCAGTTAATTCTTTAATTGCTGAGCGGGTTTTGTTAAGTGTCCTCAGCTCCAGATAAGCTCCAAATAAGAATAAGAATGTTACAATTGCTGATTCCTCAAAGTTTCTAATGAATAATGCTCCAATGACAGCAACAGTTACTAAAACATCTATACTAACAACCTTTACCTTTAAGGCTTGATATGCCTGTATTACAATAGGGGTTATTCCTAGTATGGACGCAATAAGCAATGCCCAGGTAAATATAACTTCATTATTAAATCCCAATTTACTTATAAATGCCATAGCAATAAGAATTCCACTTACTACAGTTATGTGGTTCTTCCTGCTTAATATAAATTTCTGCACTTTACACTCCTCCTTCTCAAAATAATCACTTATCTTTCATGTAAAGACCCTTTTTCTTCACAATCTTTACATTATACTGAATAGGCTTTATCTACTTCTTCAAGCATCTTATACACAGCTTCATAACTTTCACATACATCCCCAGGAACCTCATAGTTATTAGTAATCTGACGTAACTGTGAAAATTCTTCCTTAAGTTCAGGCTTTTCTACCCCTGCTTCATTAGATTTCTTTAGGATAGCATTAAATACTTTGCTAACCTGGTGAAACTCAGGGTGACTAGCTCCATGAACCCTATCTACGATTGGTACATATTGCTCTAATCTTTTAAAATTATTTTTCTTGGCTTGTTGAAATGCTAATTGATTCGACATACTATATTCCTTCTTTCTCAAATATTTATTTGTTTGTTTTTCTTAACTTCTGATTGTATTGTATCAAGCTTTTATATTAATTAAATTGACCTACATCAAGAATATTAATTTATATTCAATTATTGGATAGGACAAGCTATCCTAATATAAAAAAGGTGTTGCTCCTAATCATCCTAAGGATTTACCTTAGTACAATTAGGAACAACACCTTCTAAAAATAAAAAAATAGCGAAGGAGGGATTTGAACCCCCGACACCGCGGGTATGAACCGCGTGCTCTCGCCAACTGAGCTACTTCGCCGGACAACGAATTTCATTATATATAGTTTTTTCAAAAATGTCAATGGTTAATATTTGACTATTCATCTTCTTTTGATTCTAGTATAATCTCATCCTCATAAACTAGACCAAGCTTCTCCCTAGCTATATCTTCTATATAGCCTTTTGTCTGAACATAAGCTTTTAGGTTATTAATTTCTTCTGCTAGTTCTTCTTGCTCTTGAACCTGACTATTAAGCCGCTCTATCTTAAGCTCGGCTTGTTTAACTTTTTTCTCAAGGTCAATAGTTTTATAAGCAATAATACCAAATAAAAGTAATACCACGAATGCAATAAGACCTATGCCTGTCCCTTTTTTATGATTTCTTCTCAAACCTAACAACCATACCTTTCATCTGTGTAAACGACCTTCACACTTATCTGCAAACCTTGGGTCACACAAGCTTGGGCCATAGCCTTTACATCTCTATTTTTTCTAACACTACCGTCTTTTTAGCATTGGCTTTTGCTTTCATTTCCTCTTTATCTTGCTTTTTGGCTTCAACCCTTGCCCGTTTTCTTTCATGTCTTGCCCGTTTCTTTTTATCTCTTTTAGCTTTCTTTTTCTGCACCCTTATATTTAATGCTATTTTAACCCATTTAAGCAATTTTTTCAATCTAATTAAAACATAGTTAATAAAACATGAGCCTATCTTCTTGATCCTCTTAAGGATAAATCCAAAGGGTTTTAATAAGCACTGTATAAGCTTTGTAACCAATTTGACAATAAGATCACTAAATATATAATAATATGCCACCATTCCCAGTGCCATTCCCATTATTGAGAACCCTCTAATAATTCCATCATTTTCACGATAAATCATTGAAAATATGAAGATACTAGCTACAACCCAAAACACCAAGTCTTCTATGCCTATAAGCAAAGTTTTATGTTTTATTAATCTTCTTAATATTCTAAGACAATCATATGCTAACAAAATAATAGCACCCCAGAGAATCGATATTAAAAAAAACATTAGCTCGATTATTATGTCCTTATTCATAATAAAATCATGCCTTTCACACTAATATCTGTTCTACTACTTAAACAACCTACCAAATAAGGTTTCCCCTGATTTTGAATAAGAAGAGGTATCAGAATATGTAAGACTATCAATTCGTCCATCTATATCCACTTCTCCCTTTTCCAAAGTCAGTCGATTCACATGCAGTTCACTACCCCTTATCATTAATACTCCTTGCTCTGTTTGCAGAAGCACCTCTCCTGCATCAAAAGAAAGAACATCATTGACACCAGTAATCATAGCGGTTTTTCTTCCGTTAATGTTAAGTTTGTGACCTTTAAGATTTAATAGTTTTTCATCCATAGAAAAAAGCCTCCTCATATTTACATATCTTTTTTAAATATATGAGAAGACTTTCTGCTTCATGACCATATTAGATATACTTGTATAATTCCTTTGCCTCATCCTTCTTAGTGGTTTCCGCAATATCAAGTACCTCAACCTTAACTGACTTGCTTCCGAAAGCAATTTCAATAATATCTCCAACTTTAACGTTAGCTGAAGCCTTGGCTACTTTGTCATTAATAAGTACCCTTCCTGCATCACAAGCTTCATTGGCTATTGTTCTACGTTTAATTAATCTAGAAACCTTTAAAAACTTATCTAATCTCATAACAATATACATGCCTTTCCTTATCTACAACCTGAATAGTTATTACATATTAAAAAAAGACTGTTTTAAATACCCTACACCCAACGAGATCCGGAATTTAAAACAGCCTTTTTAAATTATTTCACTATGCGTTGACAGCATCCTTTAAAGCTTTTCCTGCTTTGAATTTAGGTGCTTTGGAAGCAGCAATCTGAATTGTCTCTTTTGTTAAAGGATTTCTACCTGTTCTAGCTGGTCTATTAGCAACTTCAAATGTACCGAACCCTACCAACTGTACTTTTTCACCTTTAACTAATTCTTCTGTTACAACATCGATGAATGCTTTTAATGCTTTCTCTGAATCTTTCTTTGAAAACTCTGTTTTTTCTGCAATAGCTGCAACTAATTCTGATTTGTTCATGGATATGCTCCTCCTCTAAAGTATTATAATTTAATAATCAATTGATTACTGTACTCGCTGCCCTATTATTCATTATATTGGGCAGGAGCTTGTTCGCATAGCCTTTCGTCTTTGCATTGGCAAAAACTAAAACATCTACGAATCTATTTATAAACTTATTAAGGCCATTTGTCAAGGAATTTTCTGCATTTATCTGTAAAAACAGGTGCTAAAGACTCATTTTTACCGTTTCCAAAGCAATTTAATCTTGAAACACGAAGAAATCCCCATTTTTACCCATTTGAAATACCCCTTTCACTAGATATTAATCTAACAAAAGGGGATACTTTAAACATAATAAACTCTATATTATACTCTACTGTTCCATTTGTCTTCCTAAAAAAGATGCCGCAGTACTTGCCAACTTAGCTTCAGTATCTGTAAACTTTACTTTAGGATCCTTTGTCAATATAATAACTGCGCCTATGGCATCACCTTCACTAATAATAGGAGCAATAGCTTGATAGGAATATTCTCCTTCATCATCGTTAACAATGTTTACAAAATTCTTATCATCCTTTGAGGCTAGAACATTTTCACGTTCATTAATTACCTCTTCCAAATCTCGGCTAATGTTTTTTGTCCCTAAGTCTTTTTTTGCTGGTCCTGATACAGCGATTATCATATCCTTGTCTGCAATCGCTATTATGTGCCCTGTTGTCTGTGCTAATGCTTCAGAATATTGCTTTGCAAATTGACCAAGTTCACCAATAGGAGAATACTTTTTAAGTATAATCTCTCCCTCACGATCAGTAAATATCTCTAAAGGATCACCCTCTCGAATTCTTAAAGTACGTCGAATTTCTTTTGGAACAACTACACGGCCTAAATCATCTATTCTTCTCACAATCCCTGTTGCTTTCATACCAAACCTTCCTCCATTATATATTATAGTCAATACAGTGCAAAGATTTTAACTTGTTTCTCTATTTATATTGTTTGTAAATTGGGAAAGTTTATACATTCTGCTAATCTATTTTTATAATTTTAATTTTATTGATCTTGTCGTAAAATATCAAAAGTATTAAATATATCAAGAATTCCATATCCCCAATCCCTATTAGGATAAACAAGGTTACTGCTTCTTCTAGCCCCTCGAATTAGGAATTTCTTTGCTTCTATTGTATTCATGTTGGGATAATTTCCTCTTACAGTACCCCATTCTAAAAGCATTGCTACTACACCTGCTGTATGAGCTGATGATACACCTGTACCGGAATAAGGGATAAATCCTTGTTCTAAATCAGGTGCTAGATAGTTAACACCTGGAGCAGCAAAATCGGGCTTTGGTCTATTACTTCTTGTAAACCCCCTGCTTGCATCAACAAAAAGGTTCCCCCCCGAAGGGCTATATGCTGTCACTGTTATTAAATTTTCTACAGTACCTGGTCCAAGTATGGTTGTATAAATATCAGGTTGTAGAAAATAGGTTTGTCTCGAAATCATACTATCCATAGGTAACCATACATGGAAGCCTCTTGCTAGGTCCCCTTGTCTGTATACATTAAATCTCCACAAACCTTCTGCTGCATTTCTAAAACGAATAAGAATTAGTTGATCACCTGTTTCACTTTCTACAGTATGATAATAGACATATATAATTGTAGCTTCAAAAATAAAGGATATCACCCTATTAAGTACAAGACTAGCTGTAATTCGAGGTATGTATTCACCACTTGGAGATAATATATCAATAGAGTATATCCCAGGAGCATCCCCCCATATTTCCATGGAGAAACTTTTGTCAGCTGGTCCTACATTTAACTCAACAGTGTTATATCCAATATTGGGTTCAATTATTCCCCTATAATGGCGGCCGAGATTTCCTTCATTTCCTGCTGCTGTAACCAAAACCAGATTAGGATAGTTCGATAACATTCCCATATAAGAGCCCATAGGGAATAATCCTTCATGAGCTCCCTGAGATGTGCCAAGACCAATACAGATAACTATAGGTTGCCCCAACTCCCTGGATAACAAAAGACAATATCGCAGCCCCCACATGATATGATTTTCTTGATAACATAGAACATCTTCAGGTACACCATAAAAATCCTTCAAATTATTTTTTGCTGGTCTTAGCTTTACTATGACCAGTTCTGCATCTGGTACTACACCAGAAAAGGCTTCTGCTGCCACAGTATTACCAGCAGCAATTCCTGCTAACATCGTTCCATGTCCATTATCATCTATACTTGGTACAATAGCCAGAGGATCTTCTGATGCTAAAGCAGCATTGATCTGCTCCGAGCGATATTCAGTTCCAAAATTAGTGTTAAAGGGATATTCTGGGCCATGAATGGTCTGATCCCATATGGCACGAATCTTAGTAGTTCCGTCTGGTCTCATAAATACAGGATTAGTATAATCAATTCCAGTATCAATACAAGCCACTAGTATACCCTGACCTCTAAGGTCTAATGTGGGTATAGTTCTGACAAGATTGACTCTTGATGCCTGTAAACTTACCTCACTTACCAAGCCAAACAAAAGTGGGATTACGGAATGTCCGAATCTGCTTACCCTACTTACATCCAATATAGCCTCTGGGGTATGAATGATAACAAAATCTTCATTAAATGGGTGTATAATAGAATTCTCAAACTGATCCAAAACCTCAGGATTGTTTCTATAGTCAATTACATAATCCACGTAGCCTTCACTTATAATACTATTTCTCTCCTCCTCGGTCATACCATTCTCCTCTCAAACATTTTTGAATATTCTCATACTATGACATTAATTCTTAGGCTATCAAATACATTGAAAACATCAAGTATCCCATAGCCCCAATTTCGGTTGGGATATACTATATCACTATCCCGTTTTCCACCTCTAATTATCAGCTTCTTAATTTCCACTGTACTGATTCCACTAAGATTATTTCTCACATAACCCCATTCTAATATCATAGCAACTATTCCAGCCGTATGAGCTGCAGAAACGCTTGTTCCTGTATATTCAGCAAATCCTTGATTAAGAGTGGGTCCTGTTACATTGACCCCTGGTGCAGCGATTTCAGGCTTAATAACACCGATTCTTGTATAACCTCTACTTGAATTAATATACAGACTATCATCAATATCATTATATGCAGTTACTGTAATAGGCCTTTCCGAATTACCAAGTGAAAGTAAGGTTGTATAAGGGTCTGAGCGGATAAAATATGTAAAGTCAGTAATAAAACCCTCCATAGGAAGCCATATGTGAAATCCAGCGTCAATATCCCCTCTTTCAAATACATTAAATCTCCATATTCCCGGTGTAGGATTGGTAAAGCGAACAAGAATTAACTGATCCCCACTTTGTGACTCTACCATCTGATAATCCACATATATTACAGTTTCTTCAAACACGAATGATATCTCTCTATTTTCATCTAAGGAGGAAGATATCCTTGGAACAAATTCTCCTGTAGGAGATTGAATATCTATAGAATAGATGCTTGGGGACTGACCCCAAAGCTCCATGGAAAAACCTGTTTCATTCTCTCCCACATTAAGCTCCACTGTATTAAACCCAATGGCTGGGTCTACTGATCCAAAAAAGTGTCTTCTTGCATTACCCTCATTACCACCAGCAATCACAATTGCTATACCAGAGGTGGTGGCTACCCTAGATAAGTAGCCACTTAATAAGCCTCTACCATCATGGGCACCCTGGGATGTCCCTAAGGCTAAGCATATAACCATAGGTTTATTCAGACGCCTGGCTGCATTTAACAAGTACTCTATTCCAAACAATATATCAGTTTCCTGATAGGCTATTGCTTCCTCTGGTATTCGAAAAAAGTCTTTTATAACTCTTTTTGCTGGTTTTAATTTAACAACAACAAATTCTACTTCTGGAGCCACACCGGAAAAACCACTTTCTGGTACCTCTCCACCCCCGGCAATTCCTGCCACCATAGTTCCATGACCAACCTCATCAGTACTTGGAACCATAGCTAAGGGATCTTCAGACTGTAGGGCTTCATCAATCTGCTCTTTCGTAAATTCACTACCATAATTTACAGTAGTTTCGTTATTTTCTGAAGATATTGTCTGATCCCATATCAATTCAATCCTGCTTGTTCCATCCTCATTTCTAAATATAGGATTCGTATAATCAATGCCAGAATCTATAACCCCCATTAAAACGCCCTGTCCTAGTAGATTAAAATTTGGTAAACTTCTAATCTGTGGCACACCTGAGGCTTCTAAGCTTTCTCTACTGATAAGACCGAACAGTGAGGGAATGGAGCTATAACCAAACTCATATACCGCCGAATTCGTTATCTGACTTGCAGGTACATGGACAACTGCAAATTCAGAATTTATAATATCTACAGTAGCATCTACAAATTGATCTAACATTGATAAATTTCCATAATATCCAATCAATAAATCCGCATATTCCTCACTGACTATTCTACTCCTATTATTCTCGGGCATATTTACTTCACCTTTTATATTATTATTTAATCAGTAACAACTACTCTGTAGTCATTTCATGTATCATGTAAATAGAAAGGGCATAATATGCGTAGTCTGCCCTTGGTTTGTAATTTTTTCATATAGTAAAGTATATTATGCTTTCATTTAACATATTCAATCAATATTTTGCACAAAAAGCTTAACCCATTTGGAGGCCTCTGCCCGGTGACGATATTTGAATATCTATTATCAATATCATTCAATTTAATCACTCCTTTCTTAGTATTATATGTTGTCTCTTAATGGGGGTGATTTAGTATACAGACCACTATGGAGGATGAGAAACATTATAAAATATTAAAAGACCAGCAATTACAAGCTTTTTATGCTTGATGATAGCTGGCCCTTAATACTCCCCTTAGGATAAGCTTTTTTACTAGTTATTTATGCGTTAAACATTATCTTTTCACTATTAAATGCTTTGGTTATTAGTCCTGTTACAATAGCAGCCAATAGGGCTGTTGTACCAACTGTAAGTACAAATTGTAAAGATGTCAATTCACCTATCAATAGATTTTGCATGGAAATGGCACTATTGTATATTGGAATTATAAAATATTCTAACTTTGTTTGTCCAGAACCCATATATGTCATTAGACTTCCTAGCATAACTATAATGTATACTGGCATTACATAGGTATTGGCTTCTTTAGATGTTTTTGCCATAACAGCTACAAGAGCAACTAATGCAACATACAGGTATACAAGAACAAGCATAAGTACTAGAAGCTGTAGCATCTCGATTAATGTAAAAGATATTTTTATATCACCCATTACATCTCCTGCAATTCCACCCATCATTAATGGAAGAGCAATGACTATGGAAAAAGCATAAACTGCCGCTGATATACTTGATAGGATGGCTAGGGATATGAGCTTGCCAAAGACTATTTCACTCCTCTTAATAGGAGCCACCAGCATACTTGACAGGGTTCCTCTTTCCTTCTCCCCAGTTATGACATCAACTCCCAGGCCCATAGCTCCTGCAAATAGCATAATGTTTATTAGGAAAGGTAGCATAGTAGAAAGAAGCTTACCATCGGCCTTCTTTTCATTGACTATTGTTGAGCTGGAGGGATCCTTATCAATATGAAAAACTTGAAGCTGTTCAATATTTCCTAGACGATCTGCCAATATATTTTGTTGATATTCTCCTAAAACCTGCTCAACAAAATTGCTTCTTGCTATGGATGAATAATCCTCAGAAGGATTATAGAAGGTTTTTACCTCAGGAATTGGATCTCCTGCATTTTTATAAGAATTAATCTTATCTGTAAATTTATCTTCAAATACTATCAATAAATCAACATTCCCATTTCGTATATCCTCTTTAATATTGATTACATCATCATCATTATCAATATAATTAATCTCTGCTTGAAACCCTGTAGTATTGATTGTCTCATCTAAACCTAATGGAGCATTCTGAATTACAGTCTTTGGTACGTGGGTTTCAATATCTGTCATCATGTTTTCAAATAACGTCCCCATAAGTGAATACATACCAATAATCATAACAGCCGGAAGTATAAACAGGCTAAATATCAGCTTTTTATCAGAAAACACTCTAAACAATTCCTTTTTAACTATGTTTTTTGTTCCATTCATCATTATAGCACCTCCTGATTGTGAAGCTTATATAACTCAAAAAACCCATCTTCAAGGTCCTTCGTGTTGGTGCTATCAAGAATTTCTTCAAGGCTTCCCTCACTTACAAGCTTACCATTAATGATTATACCTATTTCATCACATAGTTTTTCAGCCTCTGACATTATGTGAGTGGATATAATTATAGTTTTGCCCTCCTCCTTAAGCAGCTTAAGATAATCTGTTACATTTCTTGCTGTAACGATATCAAGACCGTTGGTGGGTTCATCAAAGATTACCACCTTAGGGTCATGAACAAGACTCACTGCTATAGAGGCTTTCTGCTTCATACCTGTCGATAGCTCTTCATATTTTTTATCTTCAAAATCCTTTATATCAAAGTAGTTAAAAAGCTTATCTCTTCTTTCCATAATTGCAGTTTCCTCCATCTTATGTAACCGTCCAAAAAAATTGAACAAGTACTTAGGAGAAAATTGTGGATCTAGTTTAATTTCATTGGTAAGGAAGCTTATACTCTCCCTAACTTTTTCTGCAGATTTTTCAACATCATGGCCACATACGGTAATAGTTCCCTCTGTAGGCTTTAATAAAGTTGCAATGCAGCGTAGGGCTGTTGTTTTACCGGCACCATTAGGTCCAAGAAGCCCATATATCTTACCCGGCTTTGCTGTAAGGGTTAAGTTTTCTACTGCTCTTTTCATATTTTTCTTAGTCTTTTGCTCAACCATCTGTTTCTTAGATAGCTTATAGACTTTTGTTAAATTATCGACACAAATCATAGTGACCTTACCTTTCTTGCTAAACACAAACTATTTACAATAATTATCCAAAATCCAATATAGGACAATACTATTATTTATTCCAATCTCTGTCAACAAAAAATTATTAATTTATAAAAAAGGAACCCTATCTAATAATAGAGGGTTCCTGTATTTATTAATAGATTAGCAGATTATAAATTCCATAGCTAAGGCTATCTCATTCACGTTGCTCTTATCCTTGCTGTCCATCACGGACTAATCTGCTTATTCGTGGATATCTTTTAAAAATGAAGTTCCTGCAACTTTAGATGGAACATCAAAATAGTCTAGTATTGTGGCTGCAATATCTGCAAATGTTTTTCTAGTTCCAAGATTAGCACCAGCTTTAACCTTACTTCCATATACAACAAGTGGTACATACTCTCTAGAATGGTCTGTCGAAGGGGTAGATGGGTCACATCCATGGTCAGCTGTTATGATTAAAATATCATCTTCCCTTAGCCCTTCTAGTATTCTTGGTAGCTGCTCATCAAAATAAGTTAATGCTTTTGCATATCCATCAATATTGTTTCTATGACCATACATCATATCAAAATCTACAAGATTGATAAAGCAAATCCCTTCAAAATCTCTTCCAGTTCTCTCAATCAGCTTCTCAATTCCATCAGCATTATCAACAGTACGAACTGTATCTGTTATTCCTTTGCCAGCAAAGATATCATATATCTTACCTACACCCAGAACATCATAATTACTTTCCTTTAATTGATCAAGCATTGTAGTATCTGGCACTAAGGAATAATCATGACGATTTGATGTTCTTGAATAATCAGGATATGTCCCTACAAATGGCCTTGCTATTACCCTACCTACCCCATGTTCACCTTGAAGCATTTCTCTTGCAATTTCACAATAACGATATTGCTCCTCTATTGGGACAATTTCCTCATGGGCTGCTATCTGGAAAACACTATCCGCTGAAGTATAGACAATTAGGGCACCTGTCTCAACATGCTCCTTACCATAATCTCTTATAACATCTGTGCCAGAGTAAGGCTTATTACATATCACCTTTCTTCCAGTCCTTTGCTCAAATTCCTTTATTACATCATCAGGGAACCCATCTGGATATGTGGGGAATGGTTGCTTAGAGATAATACCTGCAATCTCCCAATGTCCTGTAGTTGTATCCTTACCACTTGAGCTCTCAGAAAGTCTTGCAATAGCTCCATCAAAGGAATCATCTTTAATTTCTGGGAATTTCTCCTTAACCCCATCAATGTTAAATAGACCTAGCTTCTTCATATTTGGCATATTAAAATATTGGCTTGTAGAAGCAGCATATAAGGTGTGACTTCCCTTATCACCGTACTGAGCTGCATCAGGCATCTCACCAATTCCAACACTATCAAGAACTACTAAAAATACTCGTTTCATATATTTCCTCCAATCTTAAAAACCTAATTATATCATAAATTAGCGGATTAGACACTCGATATCTAATGATATCTCGTTCAATTTGCACTTATCCTTGCTATCCATCACGGACTAATCTGCTTATTCCTTAATATTATAGTTATTTTATAGCATCATGTCCATTAAATTTTCATCGATAAAATCACATACAAACATTAGATAAGCATTTTTTAATTTCTTAAGAATCCTTTAATTTTTTCATAAGTAATTTTCTGTATATTGTAACATGATATCTTCTATGATAGAATAAAGCTTAGTAAAAAATAGGCGCTTGCGATAGACCAGTTGAGTACATAGATCATGAAGTGATTATATTATGGATTTATCTAGCTTGCAAGCACCAACGACACTATTAAAGAATTATGCATAATAAAGAAGGGTTGATATTCGTGAAGACAAAATTAAATAATATTAAGGAACTTCTAACAAAGTATAAACACGGTTGGGTATTCTCATATTTTATTATCTATATGATAT
>DUNS01000189.1 GCA_012839235.1 Clostridiales bacterium | reverse complement strand
CGATGCATTGAAAGCTGTATGGTACGAAATAATACTCATAAAAGTCAAACTGTAACAGGTCCTTATAGGGGGATTTTAATTGCTAAGAGCACTAATAAATTATACAATAAATTAGGTGCTTCAGGAGGAGTAGTTACATCGCTGATAGATTATGGGTTAAAGAATAAATATTTTGATAGTGTTTTAACAGTGGATAATATTAAATCCCCTGTGGTAGCAGAACCTGTGTTTGTAAAAGAGGGCATTGAAAGCTTAGCTGGATCAAAATACATATCCTCGCCGTTATGCACGATGTATAAGAATACTAAAGAGAAGTTGATAATAACTGCTTTGCCCTGCCAAGCGAAAACTATTAGAAAACAGAATAAGCAAGCGTTTATTTTTGGATTATTTTGTTCGAAGACATCTTCAGAGGATTTAATAAATTTTTTCGAAAATAAGTTTAATATATCAAGTGAATTAGAAGAGGTTAAATTTAGAAAAGGGAAGTGGCCAGGTAATTTTAGTTTAAAATATAAAAATGGTGAGGAAAAAACATTTCCATTAAACAGGTCCGTTTTTGGAGCGGCTTATAATAGCTATTATTTTGCGAATTCTGGTTGTCTCTTATGTGATGATTATTTTGCTGAAGATGCAGATATTTCATTTGGGGATCCTTGGGGGAAAAAACAATATGTTAACAATTATAATGGGGAAACATTAGTTATTATAAGAAGTGAGAAAGGCCAAGAATTAGTAAATGCAGCAATTAAAGATAATATAATAGAAGCAAAGGATTATGAAATCGAGCAACTAATAAAAGGCCATATAAAAGAGATATATAATAAGAAAACTGCTTTAAAGCAAAGATTAAACTATGTTCGCGAACTTACAAACGCAATGGATGAATATAATGAAAAGACACTAATCGGTGCGGACAATTTTAAACTACTAAATAAATACTCAATGCATAACAATTGGGTTTTGCGAAGAAGAGGAAGATACAAAAAAATCTTTAAAAAATCTTTTATTTACATATTTACAACCCGGTATGTGCATGCTTATTTACTTGGTAAATGCTTAAATAAAAGTAAAAATGCTAAGGTATATCTAGATATAGCAGTAAAAGAGAAATTATAATAAAGGAAGCTGGTAAATCTTAATGCTTAAGGCAATAAGTTATCATTTTTTTGCAAAGGTTATAACGGTATTTTCGGCATATTTATTACATTTTTGTTTAGGTAAAATGTTGACAGTAGAAGAGTATGGGATAGTTGGAACTATAATTAACCTATGTAATTTTTACTATCTATTTTTAACGAATGGGGTACGTCAGTCTATATCAAAAAATATTTCTGTTGGGTGTTATCTCGAAAGGAAAGTTATTAAAAATGGGGTATTAATGCAGATTATATTTAGTATTGCATTAAGTTTAATAAATTATTTAATTGCGCCAGTTTTAGCAGAGCAGTTTGGTAACACTGAGTTTACACTTTATTTTAGATATGTTAGCATACTGATTCCATTTACAGCAATCTACTTTGCGCTGACCGGTGGGCTCAATGGTATAAAACTATTTAAAGCCGAAGCAATAGTAACATCATTATACCCTTTGCTTAGGCTAACAGCAGTACCCTTTTCAATGCTAATAGATAAGAATAAACCTTTTGGTGTAATTAGTGGATTTATATTATCATCTTTTGTTTCAATGTT
>DUNS01000188.1 GCA_012839235.1 Clostridiales bacterium | reverse complement strand
GGAAGCTTACTTTGCTATAGAGGAAGTTTATAAATTTAAGTATTATCAGTATTTTACATATAAAAGCAGAGTAGAGAAAGAGTTAGACCGTATTATAGACTTCTGTAAAAAAAATAATATAACATCTATAGCTGTTAATTACACTGTACTTACTGATGATATGATTTCTAGAATAAAAGATAATGATTTATACCTACTAGCATTTACAATCGATGATAGTAGTACAATACAAACATTTTTAGATAAAGGTGTAGATACTATTTGCACTAACTTTATTGAGTTCAAAGATATAAAATAAAATATATTATAATGCCTCCCGTCAAGTAGATAGGAGGCATTATAACTTTTATGGTAGATGCATTTTTACATATCATTTAATTTTTTCATTATCTTTTTTATTACAAACCTTTTACACATCAGTTTCTTAATGGAGCAGATCTAGATTTACATCAATGGCCGATAAACCATTAATAATATTGAGAACAGCTTAATACCGCTCAGCTTTATTTATTAATTACCTTCTTGTTTTTCTTTTCTTTTATAGTATGCAAATCCTATAACACAGACCATAAAGCAAAATAGTATAAATAAGGTAACATATTTGGGATTAGATATAAATCCACCAAGAAGAATAATAAGTGACCCCAGTATTGCAAGGATAGGAAATACTATTCCCTTTAATTTACTTGTAATAATATGGTCCTTCTTCATTTTCAAGACCTTTATATATAGGATAATATAGGTAATATAGCTAAAAACTATGGCCATCTCACTAATATCACCACCGGATAACATATTGCCCTTCTGGGTGAAGTAATGGGTCAGCATCCATAATACTGAGATTACAAAAGATATCAGGCAAGCACCTATTGATAGATTGATTTTGGGATTAATTAGCTCAACCTTTTTAGCAAAGGGTAACATTCCTTTACTAGCCAGTGCTTGAGGTATTCTTAGGCTTGCCAGGACTATACCATTGACAACTCCTAACACCGCTATAATTATTAGAGTTAATACTATCCTACTACCATATTGGCCCAGGAGTAACTCTCCTACTTTACTCACTGTAGCATCACCCATGGACATAATATATTCTGCACCAAGCATCTTGTTAAGTCCTAGAAAATACATCAAATATACTGCCAAAACTATTATTGGACCAGTGATTAAAGCTAGAGTTAGATTTCTTTTTGGATTTTTTACCTCTGTAGTAATACTTGTAGCTGCTATCCATCCGTCAAATGAGAATGCTATAGGTGCAAGAGCAGCCAACCAGCCATATCCTACATCCCTTATCCCAGCAATCTGCACACCTTCTGGTATAGCTGGTGTTGCAGAGCTCCAGAATATACTAGAAAGGGCTATACCAATCAAAGGAATTAGCTTTATGAATGTGGCTAGGTTTTGAATATATCCTCCAAAAGCTACAGATACAATATTAATTACATAAAATAGTACCATATATCCTAACCCAATCCATATCTGTTTCTCCAGACTATTCTCAAGGCCAAACAAGAGAATTGTATAAATACCAGCAACCCATGATACAACCGCAGTTATAGTTGGATAGTAGATAAAGGTTTGGAACCATCCAAATCCAGAGGCAACGCTCTTTGATATAAATTCTTCATAATAACTTATTACTCCACCATTGCTTTTTGTTCGCATGGAAAACTCCGTTAGAGTGAGGCAGCCAAATATAATTCCAAATGCCCCAATGCAAAACACTAGTATACCAAGCCATAAATTACCTCCAGTATACTTTAATACGTCATCTGCTTTAAAGAAAATCCCTGATCCGATGACAATCCCAATAATCATTGCTGTCGCTGTAAAGAAACCGTAATGCTCTTGGGGTAAATTCATATTATTTTTACTCATATATTAACCAAACCTTCTATTGTATTTTTCTTGTATCATATAATATTATTAAATATGGGTATCCTTCTAATTTACAATCCCCATTATTCACCAATTTATGTAATATGTTTTCTTGTGACTTTTAATAAGAGCATAAAAAGGACTGTCCACCTATTCTAGGACAGTCCCTCCATTTTGATCAATTAGAAATATTTCTTACTTCCCCACAGATTACTCTTTTTCAAGTCTATATATTCATTATAAGCTCTTTCTAAAATCTGCTTTTCATTAGAAAACTTAAGCATATGATATGCTTCATGAAACTTGTAGTAACCTGAGTCCATAAAATATTCTTCCCGTTGTGGTTTACTGTAATAGCTATCAGACATCATTAAATACCAATGAACATCCTTTAATACTGTATTCTGTGGTGTGCTAAAGGAATACTGGCTTTTCCCAATATATTTAATTATTGAAGCATCTGTTCCAGTCTCTTCCTTAACCTCTCGGATTGCGGTTTCCTTGTATTCTTCGCCTTCTTCAACGGTTCCTTTCGGTAACACCCACCCTTCATATTTGTTCTTATAATTTTTATACAGTAATAAAATCTTTCCTCTGAAAATCACTACACCACCACAGCTCGTTGCCTCTATCATCGCAATTCCTCCGCTTTT
>DUNS01000187.1 GCA_012839235.1 Clostridiales bacterium | reverse complement strand
TAAGATAAGTAACAGTCTTTTTTGCTTTTTCCATCATACCAACAGGAGTCAACATATAAAGTACTTGCTTTTGAGAAACTTGAGTCATCTTGATAAGACCTTCTCTTATCATCTTGTTCATAAGCACATTAACTGTACTTACGGAAACACCTAGCTTTTTTGAAAGCTCTCTTTGAGTTATATATTCATTTTCCACAACTTCTGACATTATGACATATTCATTGTCAGCTAAAAGGATTTTATTATCTGCCAACTCTATCTCCTCTTCATTCACTACTGATGTAGAATACACTCTCATAACACAACTAATTAGCGTTCGTAATTCGAACGCTAAGAAAAGTGTACTCCTTATTAGTATACTTGTCAAGTTATAACATGTCCTTATACAAGATTAAGTTAATCTCTAATCTTTCCCTATGTAAATTATCTATTTGATCTTCTTTGGTTCATATGTAGGTACTATCTCTTTTATGACCTTCCTAATACCCTCAGGCTCTGCTAGACACATCTGCTGTATCTCCTCTAGCTGTCTCAGGAATGTCCTTTCATCAATCTCAATTGGTTTACCTATATGTATCATCTTATTCTCTGTATCCTGTAGACCCTCTTCCTCCATCAGCAGCTCTTCATATAGCTTCTCTCCTGGACGAAGTCCTGTAAACTCTATGTCTATATCATCGTAAGGTCTATATCCAGATAGCCGTATAAGATTCTCTGCCAGGGTAAGAATCTTTACTGGTTCACCCATATCTAGGATGAATATCTCTCCACCCTTAGCATATGCCCCTGCTTGTAGGACTAGAGATACTGCCTCAGGTATAGTCATAAAGTATCTAATAATATCTGGATGGGTTACTGTCACCGGTCCTCCAGATGCTATCTGCTTTTTAAATAGTGGTATTACACTACCATTAGAGCCTAGTACATTACCAAAGCGTACTGCTACGAATTCTGTCTTGGAACGATTATTATATGTCTGTACAATCATCTCACATATTCTCTTAGTAGCACCCATTACATTGGTTGGATTAACAGCCTTATCAGTTGAGATTAATACGAACTTTTCAGCTCCATATAGATCTGCAGCCTGAACTGTCTTCCAGGTACCAAGAACATTATTCTTCACAGCCTCATTAGGACTCACCTCCATAAGGGGTACATGCTTATGGGCTGCAGCATGGTATACGATGTTCGGTTTATAGGTCTTAAACACATAATTAATCCTAGATGTATTACGTACTGATCCTATAAGAACCACCAGATTAAGCTTAGGATATTTCTTAAGCAACTCCTGTTGTATCTCGTAAGCATTATTCTCATATATGTCGAAGATAACAAGCTGCTTTGGTTCATGGGATGCTATCTGTCTACAGAGTTCACTTCCTATGGAACCTCCTCCACCTGTTACCAGAATAACCTTACCCTTCACATATCCCATGATTGAGTCAAGATCCACCCTTATAGGCTCTCTACCTAGTAAGTCCTCCACTTCAACACTACGAAGCTTACTAACACTTACCTCACCATTCATAAATTGATACATTCCAGGAAGTATCTTAAGCTCACAGGAGGTCTCCTTACATATCTCTACAATCTCACTTATGGTTTTTCTAGATACAGAAGGCATGGCGATCATAATAGTATCTATATCATAATGGGAGGCCATATCCAATATGTTATACCTTGTCCCTACTATCTTAATACCATGGACATAATTACCCTGCTTCTCCGGATCATCATCTATTATACACTTAACCACCATATTCTTCACATGTTCGCTTGTAACTATTTCCTTGATTAAGGAATTGGCGGCGTTACCACCACCGATTATCATTATATTCTCAATCTTTCCATCACCAGCGCTACTATTTACCTTCCTTCGAGTCAAGGATCGAAGATATCTATATGTGAATCTACTTCCTATAGTAAGTGCTAATAATGTCCCCCCATATAGAAAGTAATAGCTTCTTGGCACAGGAAGCTCTAGTATCAACAGTCCTGCCAATTGAACTATGGACGCTACTACACAGGCTGAGAAGGCATTCTGCATCTCTACTATGCCAGCATATCTCCATAGACTATGATACATACGAAATATATAGAATATTATTATAGTCAGAATAACATTAAGGGGCATATAGCTCCACACCGAATTAAGAAACTTAGAGTCTATCTTCTCGGGGGAAAGGTCGAATCTTAATAGTAACCCCATTAGATTAGATACTATAATTATTACAATATCAACCATCATTAAAAATATTCTTCTTATTATTAACTTATTATCCAATATCTTTCTTATCATAGTAATAACCATGCCTTTCATATATCCTGCAAACCTTGCCAACTAAGCCCTATGACTAATCTTAAAAGCACAAGTTTGCAATGTGAATTGTTATGCAATTCACATTTTTATCTATTCAATCTATTGTAGATTACAGCAAAAAGAACCGACCAAGAGAAGTAGCTATAGCTACATATGGTTGGCTCTTTCTTTATCTTACTTTCTCTTCTACAGCTAATATATCACGTAGCTTTTCGTTATATGAGAGCATTCTATTCTTAAAATTTTCTTTAAATGCATTACGCTCTTCTTCACTCATATCCATATATGTAGTATATTCTAGTTCAGTTTTCACCAAATTTGCATCACAGTGATAGCATTCTGCGCTGGGTTTTCTTGATACCATTCTGAAGTTATAACATTTAGGACATATAAATATTTTTATCATGTTACCAAACTCCTCCCTATCTGTATCTGTGCTAGCAAAATTTATTATACAATGATTGGGATGGAATGTAAACCGTTATCGAGATATTCATATGTTATAAATATAATAACCAATGAATAAGCTAACAGTTTTTGTCATAAAAAGAATGGTTCTTACAAGTAAGAACCATTCTAAAAAGTGATAATGAGGATGACCTTCGATATATTCTTATAGCTTCTTCATTTCATCTGCCACATGCTGTACTTGAGTTCCTACAATAACCTGAACTGTAGTCTTACTAGGACGTAATATTCCTGCAACTCCTGCAGATTTAATCTGCTTTTCATTAACTGCTGTATAATCCTTAACCTCTACACGTAGTCTTGTTATACAGTTATCAAGTGACACAATATTGTCCTTGCCAC
>DUNS01000186.1 GCA_012839235.1 Clostridiales bacterium | reverse complement strand
GACAACTGCTTTAAAGACCAACGGGGACGCATTTCAACTTCCTGTTCGCCTTTTACCCCGTGAAGTTATATGGACTAACTTCCCTGAAGCCCTACAACAGATACCATATCTTCGTTATATGGCAAATACCATACTTATCACAGGATTTTCGGTTGTAGGTCAGATGATTTCGACCCCACTTGTGGCATATTCCCTTGCCAAAATCAAATGGAAGGGTGCCCCTATTATTTCTAGTCTTATAATGGGAACCATGATGATACCATATACGGTTACTATGATACCCCTATACAAGATATGGAATAGCCTTGGATTTACCAATACATACTTACCATTGATTGTTCCAACATTTTTTGGTAGTCCTTTCTATATTATCATTATGAGACAGTTTTTTGCTGGTTTACCTAATTCTTTAATGGAAGCTGCCAATATTGATGGCGCTAGTGAATTTACTATTTATAGAAAGATTGCACTTCCCCTGTCAAAACCAGCCTTGACTACAGTTGGTATTTATGCCTTTATTAGTGCTTGGTCAGACTACCTGGCACCTATGATTTATATTAATAAAACTGAAAAACTAACCCTTTCCTTAGGGCTACAGCAGTTTCTTGGTACCTTTACCGTAGATTGGACCCACTTGATGGCTGCTGCAACTATGTTTGTAATACCGGTTGTATTTTTCTTCCTTATTTTCCAAAGAAACTTTGTAGAAGGAATTTCTACTTCTGGATTGAAGGCTTAATAATGAAGTATTAATTTTGAAAGGTTGCATTAAAGATGAATAATAGACTCTTATTAGATGGTAAATGGAAATGGAGATGTACAGATTGGGAAGAGGATAGAGATGGTGTGGTGCCTGGGACTGTCCTTTCTGATATGTTGGAGACAGGAGTAATAGAGGATCCTTATTGGAGAACCAATGAGTATCCAACGAGAGAGCTCTTTAAAAAGGATTATGTATACCATAGAAAGTTTACTGTGCCAGAGGAGATACTTCAGTCAGATGAGCTGGAGCTGGTGTTTGAAGGTCTGGATACCATTGCAGATATCTATATAAATGGAACACTTCTTGCCAGTGTAAAGGACATGCATCGAACCTGGAGATTTCCAATAAAAGAGCTTTTGACAAGTGAGAATGAGATACTAGTATACTTCCATTCTTCTCTTGAATATATTAATGAAAAACATAAGAATAGTGACATCTTTTATACCTCCACTGGAAGCATCCACGGGAATGGATATCTTAGAAAAGCCCATTATATGTTTGGATGGGATTGGGGTCCACAGCTTCCTGATGCGGGAATATGGCGAAGTGTTTATTTAGAATGTCACAAGGTTGCCAAGCTTGAAGATGTACGCATTCGCCAGAGACATGAAGAAAATCAAGTTCATCTAGATATTCAATGTCCAGTTATTTCTTACAAGCCTAATTCTACATATATTAATCTGAGGGTGGAAGCACCAGATGGTGAAATAATAAGTAAGGAAATAGCAGGAGCTGTTGATAGCGCTACCACTATAACGATAGATAATCCAAAGCTCTGGTGGGCCAATGGTTATGGGGAACAGCCCCTTTATAAGGTGGAGCTTCTACTTATGGACAAGGATGAGGAACTGGATTCATATTCTTGTAACATAGGACTTCGAACAATAACGGTCAGTACAGATAAGGACCAATGGGGTAATGAGTTTGCCTTTGTACTTAATGGACAGAAGATATTTGCCATGGGAGCAAACTATATTCCAGAGGATAGTATAATTGGTCGAAATACTAAAGAAAGAACCGAAAGGCTTATTAAAGATTGTGCCCATGCCAACTATAATATGATTCGTATCTGGGGTGGAGGCTATTACCCAGATGATTATCTATATGATGCATGTGATCGTTACGGCATTATTGTATGGCAGGATTTGATGTTCGCATGTAATGTCTATGATTTGACGGATGAATTTGAAGAAAATATATTGGCAGAAACCAAAGATAATGTAGTAAGACTTCGTCATCATGCCTGTCTTGGTCTATGGTGTGGTAATAATGAAATGGAATGGGGATGGCGTGATTGGGGTCGTCTTGAGGGACATCGTCCAAAATACAAGGCCGACTATATTAAGATATTTGAAATGCTATTGCCCAGACTAGTAAAGAAGTATGATGATCAAACCTACTATTGGCTATCCTCCCCTTCATCGGGAGGCTCCTTTGATGATCCCAACGATTTTAATAGAGGGGATAATCATTATTGGGAGGTATGGCATTCTAATAAACCCTTTACAGAATATAGGAATTTTCACTTCCGCTTTTGTTCTGAATACGGCTTCCAGTCCTTCCCCCATAAGAAGACTATAGATAGCTTCTGTCTACCGGAGGATATGAATATATTTAGTGAGGTAATGGAATCCCATCAGAAGAATGGTCAAGCTAATTCCAAGATCTTCTCCTATATTTCTCAATATTACAAGTATCCAAAGGATATGGAAAGCATTGCTTATATATCTCAGATATTGCAGCTGAAGGCTATTCAGTATGGAGTAGAGCATTGGAGAAGAAACTGGGGACGTTGTATGGGCTCCCTTTACTGGCAGCTTAATGATTGCTGGCCAGTGGCTTCTTGGGCAAGTATAGATTATTATGGTCGTTGGAAGGCTCTGCATTATGGAGCAAGACGTTTTTATAAACGCTATATGGCATCTGCTTGTGAAAAGGAAGAGCTTAGCACTAATATTACTTACCATGTATTAAATGAGACCTTTGAGAAAAAAACTTCTGTTCTCAAGGTAAGGCTAGTGGATAATAAGTTTAATAGATTGTATGAGATGGAGCAAGAGGTTAGCTCTGACCCCTTTGAAATGAAGGAGGTTCTAACAGTAGAATTTGCAGATTTCATAAAAACTGAAGAAGACAAGAAGAAATTATATGCTGAATATGAGCTAGTGGAAGATGGACAGGTAGTTAGTAGTGGCATTAATATGTTTGTAAAGCCAAAGTATTATCAATACGAAATGCCACAATATCAGGTATCTATTGAAGAAAAGGCTAACGAATTTGAAATAAATATAAAGAGTCAAGTATTTGCAAACTATGTTGAACTATACTTTGAAGATCTGGATTGTGTATTCAGTGACAATTACTTTGATATCACCAGTGAAGAAGGAGTGGCTGTGACAGTTAATAAAGATGATCTTGTAGGTGAGGTTACAGCGGATCAATTGAAGGAGCAGCTTCGTATTAAGAGTGTGGTAGAAAGCTTCTAGAAATTATAATAGGTAATTGCGAAACTATTTAGTAATGCAATTATATACCATTAATATAAATTCTTACGCTCCAGGGCTTTGCTTAACTTACGCTCCAGAATTATATTAATGCTATATAATATATCAATTGTGTTGTTTCGCAAATGCCTAAAGAAGTTACAAGGAAGAAAGGAGTGGCTTTTTGGATGAAACAGGAATGGATAGAGCAATTAGAAACACCCTGCCTTGTTATTGATATGAATAAGGCCCGAGCTAATATTAAGGAGATGCAAGAGCAGACTAAGGCTGCTGGTTGCCAACTTCGTCCACATATTAAGACACACAAAATGCCCTTATTCATGAGAATGCAGATTGAGGCTGGAGCTGTAGGAATAACCTGTGCTAAGGTGTCAGAAGCAGAAGTTATGGCAGATGGCGGGGCAGATGACATATTCATAGCCTATCCCATGGTGGGAAGCTTTAGAATCAAAAGAGCTATTGCATTGAGGAAAAAGGTTAAAAGATTAATTCTAGCAGTAGATAGTATAGAAGGAGCAAAGCTACTTAATGAGGAGGCCAAGAAGGCGTGTGTCACCTTAGAGGTTCGTATGGAAGTGGATACCGGAGCAAAGCGAACCGGTGTAGTTCGTCAGAATGCTGCAAGTCTGGCCAAAGAAATTCAGGGACTTTCTAATCTAGAGCTTACTGGTATATATACTTTTAAAAGCTTGGTATATAATGACCAGCCTTCCCTTGACAACCATAAAGCAGGGGTTGAGGAAGGTGATTTGATGGAGCAAATCGCCAGTGAAATAATAGCTGCAGGAATAAATATCAGGGACATAAGTGCTGGTTCTACTCCTACGGGATTAGAGGTAGCAAGGACAGGAAAGGTAACCGAGATAAGACCGGGGACTTACATATTCAAGGATTATATGCTTTGTATGGAACAGGTGGCTAAGATGGAGGAAATTGCAGTTCGTTATTATGCTACAGTTGTAAGTACTCCCTGTAAGGAATACGCAGTTATAGATGGGGGTACCAAGACATTCCCCATGGACATTACCCTTAATACAGAACCATATTACTATCCCGGCTATGCAATTATTGAAAACAATGATGACCTACAGCTAAGTCGGATGAATGAGGAGCACGGTATTATAACCAGCAAAAAGGGTGATACAGGCCTTAAGGTAGGGGACAAGATTGCCCTAATTCCTATTCATGTATGCACTGCAATTAATATGCAAAATAGTGTTTATCTAGATTACGGTGATATGCTCACAAGTGAAGTGGTAGGGGCTCGTGGTATGCTAGTATGAAGAAAAAAGCTTGTAGGCTAAGGGTAGAGATGGAGGTGCCGAATGAGACATTTAATTAAGAATGGTATGATATATGATGGTAGTGGAGAAGAGGGGTACATTTCTGATATTCTGATAAATGAAGATAAAATAGTAGCAATTGATAAGAATATTGACATAGAGGTAGAAAAAATCATAGATGCTACTGGTATGATTGTCACCCCGGGCTTTATCGATAGTCATCGCCATTGTGACCTAGCAGCTTTATATGATCCGGAGTTTGGAACCATTGAATTATCTCAGGGTTTAACCAGTGTCGTAGGAAGTAATTGCGGTTTAGGAATTGTACCAAATACAGATGCTCATCGTCAAGAAATATATGATTATGTAGAGCCCTGTCTTGGGCTAGCACCTGAAGGCCTTGGGCTTAATAGCCATAAAGAGTATTATGAGGCTCTTCAAAATTGTAATATGCCCCTTCATGTTGGAAGTTATATTGGAACAGGTACTGTGAAGGCAGCGGTGAAGGGTTATGGTAAATCCCCATTTACTAAAAAGGAAATGGCAGAAGCCAAAGCATATATTCATGAGGGGTTAGAAGCAGGAGCTCTGGGTCTATCCATGGGAATTATGTATCAACCGGAATGCTACTCTACTGAAGAAGAGATTATTGAATTGTTAGGAGCAGCAACCCCTTTTAACCGACCACTGTCTTGCCATATCCGTGGTGAAGGGGATAATCTAGTGCCCTCCATCCAAGAGATGATCCGTATCTGTGATGAAGTAGGTCTTCCCCTAAACATAAGCCATCTTAAGGCAACTGGAATTAAAAATTGGGGAAAGAACATCTATGAAGCAATCAAGCTAATAGAGGAAGCAAGAGATAAAGGACAGGATGTTACTGCGGACTTTTATCCCTACAATGGTGGCTCAACTACTTTGCTAAGTCTGCTACCCCCTACGGTTATGTCTGACAGTATATATGATACCTTAGGCCAGTTAGATGGTCCTATTGGCAGGGAGAAACTACAAAAAGAAATATATAAAGAACATATAGGCTGGGATAATATGGTGACCTCTATAGGATGGGAGCGAATACTTATTAGTTCCGTTACAAAACCAGGTAATCAGGACATAGTAGGGCTTAATTTCAAAGAGGCTTCTGAGTTACGAGGATATGAAGAGCCTAGCTACTTTATGACAGATCTACTTGTTGATGAGGCAGGGAAGGTTGGGATTATCCTTATGAGTATGTCTCAGGAGGATATAGATACAGTAGCCAAGCTACCCTATACAATGCTGATATCTGATTCCCTATATGGTGTTAGTGATAGTCCTCATCCAAGACTATATGGTTCATTTCCTAAGTTCATTCGTGAGTATGTAATGGAAAGAAAAATTGTATCGATGGAGACAGCTATAAGAAAAATGACTGCTATGCCAGCTCAGCTACTGAGATTAGATAAGCGAGGAATGCTAAAGGAGGGCTATTATGGAGATATTAATATCTTTATGGCTGAAAAGCTCAAGGATCATGCCCTATATTCCAATTCAAAGCAATTAAGTACTGGTTTATCCTATGTAATGGTAGATGGGAAGCTAGCATTAATAGATGATAAAAGACAAAATGGCTATTGTGCTAGTTTGTTATTAAATAAATGAGGTGAAGATAATGTTTGATGTATATGAAAAACTTAAAGAATTAGGACTTCAGTTACCTAAGGTTCCAGCGAAAGGTGGAGTATATCGTCCTAGCGTAAGATTTGGTGAAAACTTAGTATATATATCCGGCTGTGGTATGTCCTGTGACAAACCAGTTAATGGTGTATTTGGCCGTGAATTTAAAAAAGAAGAGGGTATAGAATTTACTAAAAGTGCAATGCTTAATGTATTGGCAGTTCTGGAAGCAGAAATTGGTGATCTAAACAAGGTAAAGCAGCCGGTAAAAATTCTAACCTTTGTTGCAAGCGATAATAAGTTTTATGATCAACCCTATGTAGCAAATGGAGGTTCCCAACTATTAGTGGATTTATTCGGAGAAGATCTAGCCCCAAGTCGTTCTGCAATTGGTGTTAATGTTCTTCCGGGTAATATTCCTGTTGAAATAGAAGGGATATTTGAAATCAAAGAGTAGGTTTATGGAGGCCTAAAGATATGAGAGATGAATATGTAAAGTATCTTGATGAAAAGCTCAGTGACAAGGAACGAGTAAAGGATCTTATGTCACGTATGACCATAGAAGAGAAGGCATCACAGCTTCGTTATAATGCTCCTGCCATTAAACGATTGGGTATACCTGCCTATAACTGGTGGAATGAAGCATTACATGGTGTTGCTCGAGCAGGAGCAGCTACTGTATTTCCACAGGCTATTGGTTTGGCGGCCATGTTCGATGATGAATTTGTAGAGAGTATCGGTGAGGTAGTAAGTACAGAGGGCAGGGCTAAGTATAACGAGCATATAAGAAAAGATGATAGGAATTTATATAAGGGACTCACATTCTGGTCACCTAATATCAATATATTCCGAGATCCCAGGTGGGGTAGGGGGCACGAAACCTATGGTGAAGACCCCTACCTTACATCAAGGGTTGCAATAGGTTATATAAAAGGCTTACAGGGTAAGGGTAATCGTCTAAAATCTGCAGCTTGCGTCAAGCATTTTGCGGCACATTCTGGTCCAGAGATTGGCCGTCATTCATTCAATTCCGTGGTAAGTGAGAAGGATTTAGCTGAAACTTATTATCCAGCATTTGAAGCTGCTATTAAAGAAGCTAAGGTTGAAGGTGTGATGGGTGCTTATAATCTTATTAATGGAGAGCCCGCATGTGGAACCCCTCTTATTAATAATTTGATCCGTGATAAGTGGGGATTTGATGGCTACTATGTCTCAGACTGTGGAGCGATTAAGGACTTTCATATGCATCATATGATAACATCAACAGCCACAGAATCCGCCGCCCTAGCTTTGAAAAATGGTTGTGATCTTAACTGTGGTAATATATATTTACAGGTTTTGATGGCTTATCAATCAGGTCTAGTAACTGAAGAAGATATTGACAAGGCCCTAGAGCGTGTCCTTATGACAAGATTCCGTTTGGGAATGTTCGATAGCTCTACAGAATATGATGATATCCCATATGAAATGAATGATACTAAGGAACATCGTGAGTTGGCTCTAAGAGCAGCAGAGAAATCAATAGTTTTACTGAAGAATGATGGAATACTCCCACTAGACAAGTCAACTTTAAAGAGGGTTGCTGTTATTGGTCCTAATGCTGACAGTAAGGAAATCCTCAAAGGTAACTACAATGGAACAGCAACAGAGAGCTATACTATATTAGATGCTATTCGTATGGAGCTAGGAGAGGATGTAAGAGTCTTCTATTCTGAGGGATGTCATATCTATAAGGATAGTGTGGAAGGATTAGCAGAACCTGATGACCGTATTATGGAAGCAGTCTCCATGGCAGAAAGAAGTGATATTGTATTCCTATGCCTTGGACTAGATGCAACCTTAGAGGGTGAGGAGGGGGATGCTAATAATACCTATGCAGGAGCTGATAAGAAGGACTTAGAACTGCCTGATTCACAGAAACGACTTATGAAGGCAGTTGTTGAGACAGGGAAGCCTGTTATCTTTCTCCTAAGCACAGGAAGTGCTATGAATATTTCCTATGCCCATGAGCACTGCAGTGCTGTATTACAAGTATGGTATCCGGGACAGATGGGTGCAGTTGCAGCCTCCAATCTAGTGTTTGGGAAGGCTGTTCCATCGGGACGCTTACCAGTGACCTTTTATCGTACTACAGAGGAGCTTCCCCATTTTGAAGATTATAGTATGAAGAACCGAACATATCGTTATATGGAGAACTCAGCCCTATATCCTTTTGGTTATGGCTTGTCTTATGGAAGCTTCTCCTATAATAATCTTAAGGTGGATTATGATAATATTAAAGATAGGGATACTATTATGGTATCATTTGATATTACTAATACTTCATCCTATGACTGTGAGGAAGTGGCTCAGGTCTATCTAAAATTAAAAGGAAACCCACTGGTGGTAAAAAACTGGAGCTTAGTACAATTTAAGCGAGTTTATATCCCAGCTGGTGAGACTGTATCCCTAGAGCTTCCTGTGAAAGCTAGTGCTTTCCAGGTTGTGAATGAAGAGGGAGAAAGAGAATGGGTGGATGTTCAAGCTATATGCTATGCTGGAGCTAGCCAGCCAGATGAGGTTAGCTGTGAGCTTACTGGACAGAAGCCTATATCAATTGAATTCGATGTTAAAAAGTAATCATATATTTTAGTGAAAAATGGTGCCAAAGCCCTTATTAAGCTTTGGCACCATTTTTGATATAAGACTAAATTTCTATTCATTCTCATTCAAGTCATCATAGTCTTTAAACTGTAATCGATTGCTTCTGGCCTATTTATTTGGTAAAATGTAAATTACCATATTAGGAGGTTGAATCGTTTTTATTTATAGTCTTATCTTAGGAGTTGATGAAGGTGCATGATATAAGCTTATATGAAAAAAAGATAATTAGTGACAAGGAGTTCCCTGTTCAGATGTTTGTTAACAGGATTGATAAGCCTACGCCGTATTGCCCCTCACACTGGCATGAGCACTTAGAGCTTCACTATGTATTGCAAGGGGAAGGAGTATTCTATCTTAATAGGAAGCCTTTTAATGTAGAAGAGGGAGATTTACTAATTATTAATAGTAACGAGCTTCATGAAGGGGAGAGCTGTTCATATAATTTTGATGCTTTAGTAGTGATATTTGAAATGGATTCCTTTTCTAGAGAAATAGCAAATTTTAATGTATTATTTCAATCTCATATAAAATGTGATAACCATATACAAAAGCTACTAACTACTATCTATCAGGAAGAAATGGATAGAAACCATGGATATAAGCTAGCTATGAAGGGAAAGATATATGAGCTTATTACATATTTGCTTAGAAATTATGTAATAGAGAAACAGTCAGCCCGTGAGAATACTAAGAGAAATAAAAATCTAAAAAGGCTTAATACAGTACTTTCATATATTCATGATAATTATGCTGAGCCTATTACCAATAAGGAATTGGCCAACCTTATCCATGTAAGTGAATTTCATTTTAGTCATATTTTTAAGGACGCTATGGGCATGAGTCCCCTTAATTATGTTAATGAGGTTAGGCTTAAGAAGGCCTTTAATCTTTTGGAGCAGAAGGAGATGACTATCTCGGAGATTGCCATAGCTGTAGGGTTTCAGGATTACAATAATTTTGGCAGACAATTTAGAAGGCTTTATGGGTATGCACCATCCCATGTATGGGAATTATAAACAAGATATAGCCTTTATCAAATTTTACTAAAATCCTGTAAAATCGCAATATTGTATGACTAAATAGCAAGACTATGATTGATAACATAATAAAAGAAGGCTATGATTATATTAGTTAAATGAAAAATTATGTCGGAGAAATCTAGACATTTATCTACGTTAAGTGATTTTGTTTTATGTTTTACTAATCGAATTAATAAAAAGGAGGATATTATTATGAAGTTGGGTGTTTTTTCAGTAGTACTTGGTGGTATGCCTTTAGATGAAGCATGTAAGTTTTTATCTAAAAATGGGGCACAGATGATAGAAATTGGTTGTGGTGGATATCCTGGTACAGCTCATTGTGATCCTAAGGTTCTTCTTAATGATGAGAAGGAGCTAGAGAAATTTAAAAAGACTATAGAGGATAATAACTTACAGATTAGCGCACTTAGCAGCCATGGTAATATGGTTCATCCTAATAAGGAGATTGCTAAGAAGTTTGATGATGATCTAACTAATGCTATTTTACTTGCTGAGAAGCTTGGAGTACCTGTTGTTAATACTTTCTCTGGATGTCCTGGTGGAAGCCCTGAGGATAAGATGCCAAACTGGGTTACTTGTCCATGGCCTGAGGATTTCCTAGAGGTGCTTGATTACCAATGGAATGAAGTGCTGATTCCATATTGGAAGGAGAAGGTTGCATTTGCTAAGGAGCATGGTATTCATAAGATTGCTCTTGAGCTTCACCCAGGTTTCTGTGTATATAATACTCAAACCTTACTTAAGCTTAGAGAAGCAGTTGGTCCTGAGATAGGTGCTAACTTTGATCCAAGTCATCTCATCTGGCAGGGTATGGATCCAGTTGCTTGTATTAGAGAGCTAGGTAAGGAAGGAGCTATCTTCCACTTCCATGCTAAGGATACTAAGGTTGATAAGTATAATACTGCTATTAACGGTGTTCTTGATACTAGTCATTATGGTGATGAGTTGAACCGTTCTTGGATATTTAGATCAGTTGGATATGGACATGGTGAGGACTACTGGAAGGCAATAGCATCTGAGCTAAGACTTGCTGGATATGACTACGCAATTAGTATTGAACATGAGGATAGCTTGATGTCAGGTAATGAAGGACTTCTTAAAGCAATGGATTGTCTGAAGAATGTTCTTATATTTGAAGACAGAGGAAGCATGTTCTGGGCTTAAATTGGACAATGAAATTGTCCAATTGGCAAAAATCATGAGAGCGTGATTTTTGCTGGTTTATCGAAATACTTAAAAATAATCATGAAAACGGACAGGAGAAAGATAAAATGACTGAATTAGTTGTAGGTATTGTTGGATTCGGTGGTATGGGTGGTTGGCATAGAGACATCCTTGGAGAAATTGAAGGATGTAGAGTTGCTGGTATATACGATATCAAAGAATCTCAGAAGAAAAAAGCTATAGACAAGGGTGTTCGCTCCTATGATAGTCTTGAAGAGATGCTAGCAGATAAGGAGATTAATCTTATTCTTATTGCAACCCCTAATGATAGTCATAAGGAAATTGCTATTGCAGCTATGAAGGCTGGAAAGCATGTAGTTAGTGAAAAGCCTGTAACCCTTTGCTCTGCGGATTTACAGGAGATGATAGATGCATCTAAAGAGACGGGAATGTTTTTCACTGTACATCAGAATCGTCGCTGGGATGAGGATTTCCTCACTATTAAGAAAATCTATGAAGAAAAGAGACTTGGAGAGGTATTTCGCATAGAGTCTAGAGTTCATGGATCAAGAGGTATCCCTGGGGACTGGAGACAGGAGAAGGAATATGGCGGTGGTATGATTCTTGACTGGGGAGTTCATCTCCTAGATCAGATTCTACTTATCCTTGAAGGAAAAAAGCTAAAGAAGGTTTTCTCAACCATTACTAATGTAACAAATCAGATAGTTGATGATGGATTTACTGCTCATCTTATATTTGATGATAATACTGAGGTTATAGTGGAGGTTGGAACTAGCAACTTTATCTCCCTACCAAGATGGTATGTTCTGGGAGCTGATGGTTCTGCAATCATTGAGGATTGGAATCTGAATGGACGAATTGTTAAGGCAACTGGAATTAATGAGACAGATGTAGTACCAGTTCATACAGCCTCTGGCATAACTAAGACTATGGCTCCAAGAAGAGAAGATACTATCCATGTAGAAGACCTTCCTGTAGTTAAAAGTGATATAAAGGACTTCTATCGTAATGTTAGAAAGGTAGTATTTGATAATGAAGAGCCTAAGGTAAAATTACCTGAGGTTATGAGAGTAATGAAGTTGATGGAAGCGCTGTTTGAATCTGCTGAAAAACAAAAGGTTATAGATTTTGAATAGATCCTAGACCACAGCTAAGAGACTGGGTTAAGAAGGCCAGAGAGTTGGTAGCTGATCCATAGGATTAATAAACTACAGATTATATTGAAAGGTAAGGATAAGACATGAGTAAGCTTAGAGTAGGAATTGTTGGATGTGGTGGTATCGCCAACGGTAAGCACCTTCCTGCAATTAAAAGAAATGGTAACTATGAAATTGTTGCTTTCTGCGATATTATTAAGGAAAGAGCAGAGGAAGCTAAGAAGGAATATGGTACTGAAGATGCTAGAGTTTACACAGATTATAAGGAGCTAATCAAGGAAGAACTTGATGCAGTTTATGTTCTTACTCCTAATAAATCTCACTCAGAAATCTCTATCGCTGCTATGAAGGCTGGTAAGCATGTTATGTGTGAGAAGCCTATGGCTAAGACCTATGAAGAAGGATTAAAGATGGTTGAGATAGCTAAGGAAACTGGTAAGCTATTAAACATCGGATATCAAAATCGTTATCGTCAGGACTCTCTATATCTGAAGAAATCCTGTGAGAATGGAGACCTTGGAGAAATATATTATGGAAAGGCTCATGCTATTCGAAGAAGAGCTGTTCCTACCTGGGGAGTTTTCTTAAATGAAGAGGAGCAGGGAGGAGGTCCATTAATCGATATAGGAACCCATGCACTTGACTTAACCCTATGGATGATGGATAACTACGAGGTTGAATCTGTAACAGGCTCAGTATATCGTAAGCTAGCTGATCAAGAGGATCAGGGCAATGCATTTGGCCAGTGGGATCCTAAGGAATTCACTGTAGAGGATTCAGCATTTGGATTTATTAAGCTAAAGAATGGTGCAACTATCAATCTTGAAGCTTCATGGGCACTTAACACACTTGATGTAGATGAAGCAAAGACTAGTCTTTGTGGAACCAAGGCTGGTGCTGATATGAAGGATGGTCTAAGAATTAACAGTGTTAAGTATAATAAGCAGAATGTTCTTAAGCCTGAGCTAGGAGCCGGTGGAGTTGCATTCTATGATGGTAATCAAGAAAAAGATACAGATATAGAGCAGAGAGTATTCTACAATGCTATAAGCAAGGGAGAAGAGCTGGTTGTTAAGCCAGAGCAGGCACTTGTAGTTACTAGAGTTCTTGAGGCTATATATGAGTCTGGAAGAACTGGAAAGACTGTATACTTTGACTAATAATATTGATATGATTTATTAATAAGGGGGTATTTGCTATAGTATTGTTAGCAAATACCCTTTTAGAAAATATTTATTGTCATAAAACTATTATATTGCTATAATTCAAGGAACACTAAGATTATAAATATTAATATAAAGTAAGATATGATAATTAAACATTGGCATAGAAAAGGAGGCAATCATGGGTAAACAAAATATTGGTGTTATCGGTCTAGCAGTAATGGGTAAGAATCTAGCCCTTAATATTGAAAGTAGAGGATATTCAGTATCAGTATATAACAGAAGTCGTAAGGCTACTGATGATATGTTGGCTGAGTCAAAGGATAAGAATATTGTAGGGACATATTCCCTGGAGGAATTTGTAGCATCCTTAGAAACACCTAGAAAGATAATTATCATGATAAGAGCTGGCCAGCCAGTTGATGATACTATTGAAAGTCTTAAAGAGTATATAGATAAAGGGGATCTTCTAATTGACTGCGGTAATTCATTTTATGAGGATACCATAAGAAGAAGCAAGGCATTGACTAAGGAAGGATATCTATTTATCGGATCCGGAGTGTCAGGTGGTGAAGAGGGAGCTCTTCTTGGTCCTGCTATTATGCCTGGTGGACCGGAGGAAGCGTATAAGCTTATTGAGCCAGTATTTACTGCCATATCAGCTAAGGTGGATAATGACCCTTGCTCCACCTATATTGGTTCTGATGGAGCAGGTCATTATGTGAAAATGGTTCACAATGGAATAGAGTATGGTGATATGCAGCTTATTAGTGAATCCTATAGCCTTCTTCAAGGGGTTCTTGGACTTTCTAATGATGAGCTGAAAGAAGTGTTCGCAGAATGGAATAATGGAGAGCTTGACAGCTATCTTATTGAGATAACAAGGGATATCTTCGGTAAAGTAGACGAAGAAACTAAGGAGCCGATAATTGATCTAATTCTAGATGCAGCTGGTCAGAAGGGTACAGGCAAGTGGGGCAGTAAGAGCGCTCTTGACCTAGGAGTTAGTACACCAACTATTACAGAGGCAGTATTTGCCCGTTGTATATCTGCCATAAAGGAAGAAAGAGTTGAAGCAAGTAAGGTATTAGCAGGTCCTGCAAAGACCAATCAATCCTTTGATAGGAAGGAATTTATCGAAGGGGTTAGACAGGCCCTATATGCTAGTAAGATCTGCTCCTATGCTCAGGGCTTCGCACTGATGAGAGAGGCTGCTAAGGAATATAAGTGGGATCTTAATTATAGAGATATCGCCATGATATTTAGGGGTGGATGTATTATTAGAGCAAGATTTTTGAATGATATTATGAAGGCATATGATAAGAACCCAGAGCTTCCTAATCTTATGCTAGATGATTACTTTAGAGATATTCTTGAAAGGTATCAAGAGGGATGGAGAAGGGTTGTGGCAGCAGGAATAACACTTGGAATTCCACTACCTGGATTTACCAGTGCTCTATCTTACTATGACAGCTATAGAAGCGCTAAGCTTCCAGCTAACTTGCTTCAAGCACAAAGAGACTACTTCGGAGCCCATACCTACGAAAGAGTAGATCGTCCTCGTGGAGAGTTTTATCACACCAACTGGACAGGACAGGGTGGAAGTACCTCAGCGACAAACTATACAGTATAAATAAACCAAAGAGTAAAAATCAAAAGTATTATAGTGTTCTCTAAAATATTGCACAATAAAATCGAATCCATTTGACATTTATTGAACCATTTGTTAATATAGTCATTGTAGATGGATTGTTACTGCATTGGCAGGCAAAACCAAAGTTTATGAAATTATTCTATAATTTCGTAGATTTTGGTTTTTTTGTTTTTACGGGAAAATTTCAACTATGTATTGTTAGAGGTTTAGAGGAAGGGCTTGGTATTACCATGGATGTAAAACAGATTATTAACAATAATGTAATAAGTGCATTAGATCCTTCTGGTAGGGAAGTTGTCATCATGGGAAAGGGTATTGGTTTTCATGGAAAGCGAGGACCCATTGATAAGGCCATGATTGAGAAGGTGTTCTACCTAGATGATCAAGGGGCACTTAATAGATTCAAGGAGCTCTTAGTCAACCTTCCCCTAGAGCATATAAAGGTATCCAATGATATTATCACCTATGCCAATATGGTTCTGAAGAAAAAGCTTAACCAGAACATTTACATAACATTGACAGATCATATTAACTTTGCAATAGAAAGATATAGGCAGGGAATGCTATTTGAGAATCCCTTGCTTTGGGAGGTTAAGACCTTATATAGAAGGGAATATCTCATAGGCGAATATGCTTTGGCTTTGATTAACAAGGAATTGGGGATCATGCTTCCAACAGATGAGGCTGCATCCATAGCCTTACATATAGTCAATGCAGAATTTGATTCCAGTATGGGAGATACTATGAGCATTACTAAGCATATGCCAGAGGTATTTAGAATAGTTAAGAAGGACTTTGATGTGGAATTTGAAGAAGAATCCCTAAGCTATGAGCGATTTGTTACCCATCTAAAGTTTCTTATGCAGAGAATAATGAAAAGTGAGCAATTCGATCTACTGGATCTAAACTTTAGTCAGGTCATAGAGAATATGTATCCAGAAGAATATAGGTGCAGTAAAGAGATAGGAGAGTATCTAAGCAAATTATACGAGCAGGATGTAAAGGAAGAAGAAATATCAATGCTAACAATACATGTTAGAAGACTAATCTTAGGAATAAAGGAGTGAAAGCCATGCTAGACAAATTAAAAGGCTTATTTCGTAAGTATAATGACCAGAGCGAAATGAAAGAAAATGAGATGGCAATAGTAATTGATTCTCCTGTAAAAGGAGAAATATATCCCATAACAGAGGTAAAGGATCCGACCTTTAGGGATAAGCTGCTTGGAGATGGGATTGCTATATATCCTGAAAGAGGAAGAGTGGTATCACCAGTTGATGGTAGGGTGGCTGTAATATTTGAAACTAATCATGCTTGTTCAATTGTATCCGATACAGGGGTCGAGATATTAATTCATATTGGTTTAGATACAGTTAATCTTAAGGGGAATTTCTATAAATCCTATGTAAGTAATGAAAGCATAGTAAAGAAAGGAGATATACTTATAGAATTTGACATAGAACAAATTCGAGAAGCAGGCTATGACCATGTAACCCCTATCGTAATAACTAACATGGCAAAGTATAAATCAGTACAGGCAGTAGCACGGGGTCAGGTGGAGGAATTAGAGCCCCTTATAAAAATAGAAAAAAAGGAGAAATAATATGAAGGTATTAGATTACACAATTACTGATGAATTAGGCTTACATGCCCGTCCAGCAGGACTTTTGGTAAATGCGTCAACAAGATTTGATTGTAAGGTTACTATTAAAAGTGGAACAAAGGTGGTAGATGGAAACAGCATACTTGGGGTTATGACTCTTGGACTTAAGCAGGGGGATGTGCTGAACATGACATTTGAAGGTCCTGAGGAAGAGGGAGCCTATAATGCAGTAAAAGCATTTGTTGAAGAGAATCTATAAAGGTCTATAAAGACTTTTATATATAATATCACGCTTAAAAGGCGTATAAGAAGGAGGATTTTGTATTATGATGAAGTACTTGCAAAGACTTGGTAAATCCTTGATGCTTCCGGTTGCATGTCTACCGGTTGCAGGTATCCTAATGGGAATAGGATATTGGATTGATCCATCAGGTTGGGGAGCTAATAATGTAGTTTCAGCATTCCTAATTAAGGCGGGAGGCTCTATCATTGACAACATGGCTATTCTATTTGCAATTGGTGTTGCTGTAGGTATGGCAAAGGATAATGATGGAACAGCGGCTCTAGCAGGTTTGGTATCATGGTTAGTTATTACAACCTTACTATCGTCTGGTACCGTTGCTATGTTTACCGGTGCAGAAGCAGATCCCGCATTCGGAAAAATTCAGACACAGTTTATTGGTATTCTATGTGGTTTACTTGGTAGCTCTTGCTATAACAAGTTTAGAAACACCAGGTTACCAGACTTCCTTGCTTTCTTTAGTGGTAAACGATCCGTTGCGATTATTACTGCTGGAGTAAGTATTGTAGTAAGCCTTATTCTGTTCTTCGTATGGCCAGTTGTATATGGGGCATTGGTTGCATTCGGTACCGCAATCACCAGTACTGGAGCGATTGGTGCTGGTATTTATGGTTTCCTTAACCGTCTGCTCATTCCATTTGGATTACATCATGCATTAAACTCTGTATTCTGGTTTGATGTTGCCAACATTAATGATCTGAGTAATTTCTGGTCTGGGGAAGGTACTCTAGGTGTAACAGGTATCTATATGTCTGGTTTCTTCCCAGTAATGATGTTTGGTTTACCAGCAGGAGCCCTAGCCATGTATCATACTGCGAAGACAAACAAGAAAAAAGTTGCAGCCAGCTTATTAATGGCAGCTGCCCTTTGTTCTTTCTTTACTGGTGTAACAGAACCTCTTGAATTCGCATTCATGTTCCTGGCTCCAGGTTTATACTTAATCCATGCTGGATTAACTGGTATCTCCGCATTTGTTGTTGCTTTATTACCAACTAGAGCAGGATTTAACTTTAGTGCAGGATTTGTTGATTGGTTCCTAAGCTTCAGGGCACCAATGGCAGTTAGTCCTTGGTTACTAATTCCTATCGGACTTGTATTTGCTGTAGTGTACTATTTTGTATTCCGTTTTGCAATTGTTAAGTTTAATTTGAAGACACCTGGTAGAGAAGATGATGATTATGGTGAAGAAGAAATGAAAGCTTCCCTTAGTAGCGATGACTTTGGGGAAGTAGCAGCAACTATTATGGCTGGTCTTGGTGG
>DUNS01000185.1 GCA_012839235.1 Clostridiales bacterium | reverse complement strand
CTATATAGAATCCTTGCCTTGACTGAACGGCCTCAACATATTCCGCTGCTTTCAGCATTCCATCAGGTGTGCCTGTATCAAGCCATGCCATTCCTCTGCCAAGAAGTATTACATTTAAGTTTCCCTTTTCGAGATATGCATTGTTAACAGAAGTAATCTCAATTTCTCCGCGTTCAGAAGGCTTTACATTTTTAGCAATCTCAACTACGTTATTGTCATAGAAGTACAAACCGGGTACAGCATAATTTGATTTAGGTTTCTGTGGCTTTTCTTCTATTGAAACAACCCTACGATTATCATCAAACTCAACAACTCCGAAAGATCTTGGGTCTTTAACTGGATATCCAAAGACTATTGCGCCTTCTTTAAGCTTACTTGCATCTTTTAATTGCCTAACAAAATCTTGTCCGTAAAAAATATTATCACCCAAAATTAAACAAACATTCTCGTTTCCGATAAACTGTTCGCCCAAAATAAAGGCATCCGCAAGTCCTCTTGGCGTGTCTTGTACCTTATACTCAATTCGAATACCTAGGTTTGATCCATTACCTAATAGTTTTTCATATATAGGTGTGTCCTCCGGAGTTGAAATAATAAGTACTTCTTTAATTCCTGCCATCATCAAAACTGAAAGAGGATAATAAATCATTGGTTTATCATAAATAGGTAATAATTGTTTTGATATTGCTTGTGTCATTGGATATAGTCTAGTTCCCTTCCCACCTGCTAAAATAATTCCTTTCATGTTCTTTCCCCTAACTTTTGATAATTTTACAGATTCTATCAACATCTTCTAGTCTTAAATCTGAATATAATGGTAGCGTCAGCACACGTTCTGCAATGTGTTTTGCCACTGGAGTATCATCAACATTATATTCGTCCTTATAGCATTCAATGGCATTTGTAAGTGGATAAAAATATTTTCTTGCTATAATGTTGTTTTCCTTTAGTTCTTCAAAAACTTGATCTCTATCTTTCTTGAAACCATCAAAAATAACTGGAAAATATGCGTAATTACTTTTGACTCCTTTTTGTGGCTTAGACAATATAATTCCATCAATGTTAATTAAGTTTTCATAATACCGATCAACTACTAGCTTTCTTTTTTTGATTTCTTCATCTACATGTCTTAAATTGCATAACCCCATAGCAGCTTGGAATTCGTTCATTTTTGCATTTCCACCAACATACTCAATGGTTTCAGGACCAGTAATTCCAAAATTCTTGATGTCATTTAGAACCTGTCGGAGTTTAGGGCTGTTATATGTGAGTGCCCCTCCCTCAATTGTATTAAATACTTTTGTTGCGTGAAAACTAAACATGGATACATCGCCAAAGTTTCCAATACCTATTCCGTTGACAGTAACACCAAAAGTATGAGCGGCATCATATATTACTTTTAAATTATGCTTATCAGAAATTTTTTTGATTTCTTCAATATTACAGACGTTCCCATATACATGCACTGGAATGATTGCGCTTGTTTTTTCCGTGATCAATTCTTCTATTTTAGTAACATCAATTGTATAATCTTCAGGATTGATGTCACAAAAAACTGGCTTTAGCCCATTCCTGACAATAGCATGAGTTGTTGAGACGAATGTATAAGGTGTAGTGATAACCTCACCGGTAAGATCAAGAGCTGCAATAGCACATTCTAACGCTAGGTGTCCATTAGTAAATAGTGTAATATTATTTGTTTTTAGATAGTCAGTAAGTTTGTCCTCTAACTCAAGATGTTTCTTGCCCATATTTGTTAACCAATGACTTTCCCACAGACCCTTAATCTCATTAATATACTCTTCTATAGGAGGCATAGATGACTTTGTTACTTGAATCGTTTTACTCATTTCCTAATACCTCCATTACAAATTTCTCTTCAAATTTTAACATTTCTTTACTTCTATCTTTAATCTTTCTAAATGGAATTCCAACATTAATCGTCCATGGCTCAGAACTCTTGTTGATTAAAGTCATTGCACCAAATGCACTGCCTTCCCCTAGTACTACCCCTGGAAGTATGACACAACCCGAACCAATTATCACATGTTTTTTTATCACTACTTTTTCACCATATATTTTTTTATATCTGTCAGGAATCATTGGATTTGTCATTGTTGCACCTGAATAGTCATCACTTAAAGCGTAAATAGAATTCTTTGAAGATATATTTGAAAAGTCATGAATATCAATTCCGTAATCTCCTCCATATAATGCTGAATAAGCAGCAATATGAATGTAATTCCCTATCGAAATTCTCCCACTTAATATACAAAAATCATCTATTCTAACATTGTTTCCTATTGATATTTGCGATGCAGAATATATACTGACTTTTCTGCTAATTAGAACGTTTTTTCCTATAGTTTTAAACCCGATTTTGTCCAATTCTTCTTGTGTATAAAAACTATTCATCGACTAATCACATCCTTCCAGTTCGTTTGATATTTAAATACTAATAATCCCTATGAACAAGCTTTATTTCTTGTGTTCATTAATACTTTAGACATATTTAGTTGCTAGGTTCATTTTTATTTATTGTCATTAACTCCCTAATTGTATTAACTAAATATCCAAAACTTTCAAGCTTAAATATTTTTGCTTACCCTAAAAAAATAGTCACCCCTGCACATACCTGTAAGATCAAAATTCCCCATTCTGATATATTTAATTTGTTGAAGATGCTTACAACTGCTCCCATTATGAGGGCTATGGAAAATGAGGGCAAGATATCCATTAACTGTTCTTTATAACTGTAATTTAAAAGCTGCTTGTTTGGATACGCATTTATAAAAGTGGCTATCATTCCACTTATCACTTGCCCTATCGCTATGGCATATACTCCAAAAGGGATGCTGATACCTAATATTATGAGTCCAATAACTTTTTTGATAATTTCAAGTTTTAAAAAAATATCACTCCTACCCATCGCATTAATTGCTTGTAAATTAGCTGTATGAATGGGTATTAGGGCATATGAAATGCTGAATATCTGCAAAAATGGTACGGCTGGAAGCCATTTTTCTGTTAATACGATTAGAACTAGCGGTTCTGCAACCACTGCCATCCCAATCATCATCGGAAAAACCAGAAAAGAACTTGTTACGATGGCTCTTCGCATCATCTCTTTAGCCCTTCTCCTATTATCTTGATGGGCTGACAACGTTGGTAACATAACAGATTGTATCGATCCATTGATATTATATACAATCAATTTTGGAAATTGTTCACCTCGATTATAGAATCCAAGCGCTGAAGAACTGTATAGTTTACCAATAAACAATGTTCTAATTTCCAATTCGAATACATTTAATAGGGATGAAGCCAACAGTTTCCAACCAAATGAAAATAGTACTTTGATTTTTGCAAAAGAAAAATATAATTGGGGTCGCCACTTCACACTAAACCACATGATAATGGAAATTGAGATTTGGTTTGATATTTGTTGAATTACCAAAGCCCATATTCCTAGCCCTATATAAGCTGGTATGGGTACATTTTGATTACCGTTACCATATTTGTCGCCATAAATGTAATATGGCTTTAAACCTTCTCTCTTGCATTTCTCCATTACATTTTCGATAGTGCTTGAAACATTTTCT
>DUNS01000184.1 GCA_012839235.1 Clostridiales bacterium | reverse complement strand
TGACAGCGAATTCTTGATACTTTTCAAAATGGAAATTATCAATCATATTGGAGTCATTTAAGTCAACCGTCGCTGCCTCATATGCAATGTTAACTGGATGCTTTAAGGGTAGGTTCCACACTGGGAAGGTCTCGAATTTAGAATAGCCAGAGAGCAATCCTTTTTTATGCTCATGATAAAGTTGATTTAAGCAGGTAGCTAGCTTGCCGCTGTTAGCACCAGGTGCTGTTACAACAACAATAGGCTTAGTGGTTTCGATATAAGGATTGGTACCATAACCATCTTCGCTAACTAAGGCATCAACATCAAGGGGATATCCAGGAATGGTTTTGTGCTTATATACTTTAATATTACGTCTTTCAAGTTTATTAATAAACACTGTTGTTGCAGGCTGTTTTTCATATCGAGTAATAACAACACTGTTGATTTCTAGGCCATATGATCTCAAGTCGTCAAGCAGTCTAAATACTTCCATATCATAGGTAATGCCAAAATCTCCACGAACCTTGCTTCGCTCAATATCACGGGCATATACACATATAATAATCTCAACTTGATCTTTTAGCTTTTGAAGAAGCTTAATCTTGGCATCCTCATCAAATCCAGGAAGTACTCTTTTAGCGTGTTTATCACCTATTAGTTTGCCACCAAACTCAAGATAGAGCTTGTCAAAATTATGGACCCGTTCTAATATATACTTAGATTGCTCGTCTATATATTTTTGAGAATCAAAGCCGATTTTCATAGTTTTACCTCCTGTGTTTTAACTATATGTAGTTCCTTGTATATAGAATTGAAAAAATATTTATAATGCTCATCTAAATAAAATAGAACACCATAATATATGATAAACAAAAATAATAAAAAGTCAAATGGTAAAAACGGTTTTTGTTATAAATAAAAGATTGACTAGCCTAGCAATTTACATTATCATACAGTAAAGTAATAATATGGTGTTATTAGAGAAATTTGCAAAGGCGAGTATAAACAATGGTTAAGGAAAATAAAATTAAATTTACTAAAATTATAGTTTTAGTAGCAATATTGGTTTATTTAATATTAAACATAGTGAGTGCTCTTTTTGTTTTACCTGTGTATGCTTCAATAAACCAAAGTATAGCTTTTACTTTGATAGTATTATTATGCAATGCTTTGATTTATATCTTTTTAAAGAATAGAATTATCAATAGATTATTCTTATTTTATTGGATATTCCAATTGATATTCATCTTAGGAATGATTGGACGACTTTTCTATCCCTTTTCATTATTTTTCAAAACACTTAGAAGAGTATATGGATTTTGTAATTATTTATATTCAGCAAATATGATGCTTTATGTGCCCGGTGCCACTAATTTTTATGGGGCTACGATTACTAATGGTACTATATTATTAATAATAACCTCGATTATAATTATCCTATTATATCTTATTAAAATCAGTAAGCAAAAATAATTATATTCTTACTGCTTACAACTAGATGTTAAGCATGAACTAATTGCAATAATACTAGGCGGGGTATTGGCAGATTATGTGTTTGATCCATTTAGGAAGGGTATTTCTGATCTTGCTAATGCTCTTAGGATATTAGTGGGTAGCACTGAAGGTAGTGGAATGGGAGTAATGTTTTTATGTACAGGAATTCTAGGGTTTACAAGCTGTATAAGCTTTGTTACTAATAATTTGTGGAGGTAGAATAAGGACTATGTTTACAGAAAATAAATATCCAATATTAGAGTTCGATGATAATAAGATAGCAAAATTAAATCCCACTTCCTTAGTTAATCAATTCTTTAAAACAAACAAGCTGATTATCACCTTTTTTCCTGAGGTTATAGATAATTTGGTTTCCGAAGGAAAGATAACTATTGAAAGAACAATTGATGGTGAAAATCCAGTTTTGATATATCGTTTTATGGACTCCGATATATTGATTACCCTTGGAAAAGTAGGATGCCCGTCTTGTGCAGGAAATTTGGATTTATTCAACGCCATGGGTATTACTAAGGTTATGTTCTGTGGTGGTGGCGGAGTTCTTGATAAAAACATCGAAGTAGGTCAGATACTTGTGGTTGATGGAGCAATTAGGGATGAAGGCTTCTCATACCATTACATAGAGCCATCAAGATATATTTATACCAATCCTGAAGTAGTAAAAACAATAACTCAGTACTTGGAAGATAATTCAATTACTTATATTCGAGGTTTTACATGGACAACGGATGCAATTTTCAGAAAAACTAGTGACAGAATTGCTAAAAGAAAAGAAGAAGGTGCAAAGATTGTAGAAATGGAACAAGCAGGTTGTATCGCTGTTGCACAATTTAGAGGTTTTGAATATGGGGCACTGATATACGGAGGAGATGATGTTTCTCAAGATGAGTGGAGCAATAGAGGTTGGCGAAGTCGTGAAGGAATTCGCTATGACCTTGTAAATCTTTGCAAAAAATTGGTTGAGATAATATAAAATTGCCTATTATGTATACACTATTATTTTTACACTACTTCCCATCAACATTCCATATCTTCTCTATTTACATCGAACATTAGTTCTGGTATAATGAATCTGAGAGGTGAACATATGTATGGATAAAGTGATTTTTCATATTGATGTCAATTCGGCTTTCCTTAGCTGGGAAGCCGTTTATCGACTGTATATCTTAGGTGA
>DUNS01000183.1 GCA_012839235.1 Clostridiales bacterium | reverse complement strand
TCAACTACTTGCTTTGTTAATGCTATATTCTCCTCAAAACTAAGATGAGAACCATCTATCATAACGGATGTAAACCCACCATCTATACAAGATTTACAAGTTTCAAAATCAGGACCATGGTCTAAGTGAAGAGCAACTGGGACATCAGCATATTCTAAAGATGCCTTAACTAGGTTAACAAGATATTCATGTTTAGCATACTTTCTTGCTCCAGCAGACACCTGTAAAATAATTGGCGCCTTTTCCTCCCCTGCTGCTTCCATAATACCTTGAATAATCTCCATATTGTTTACATTAAATGCTCCTATTGCATAGCCGCCTTCATATGCTTTCTGGAACATTTCTTTCGTCGAAACTAATCCCATCTTCATATCATCCTTTCATTGTTAGAATTTTCATAGATAATTATTTCACATTTATTATACCATATAATTTGACTGCGTCAATCATCCAATATACAACCCATTAATTAAATTCCTTGAAAATAACACCCTAACAGTATAAAATAATGATAGATTAAACATAACTAAACCTATATATAATTGCGAAGTAATAAATTTTTTATATTCTACAACCTAAAAGTTTCGCATTTTCTCAATAAACTCATTTTGAAAGGAAGCTATATGGAAGCTAAACGTGTTGAGGATTCAATCACAGAACAAATTCAAATATTGATGCCTGTTCACATTAATGGTCAGGACAGGCTTTTTGGTGGTCAACTGGTTGAATGGATTGATGTAGTTGCTGCAGTAGTTGCAAGGCGTCATTCTGGTCATAATGTTACCACCGTTGCCATAGATAATCTTCAATTTAAAGCAGGTGCTTTTATTAATAATACATTAGTTATTATTGGACGTATGACTTATGTGGGTAATACCTCCATGGAAGTCAGGGTAGATACTTATGTTGAAGATTTGGCAGGTATAAGGAAGGTTGTTAATAGAGCATATATAGTAATGGTTGCTCTTGATGACGATGGCAATCCCACGCCAGTTCCAGGCCTAATAGTTGAAACCGAAAGCCAAAAAGCTGAGTGGGAAGCAGGTGTAAGACGGAGGGCCTTAAGGGAAGAAAGACGAAGGGAAGGCTATTAATATTACTAGCCTATTAATTGGGCAGAGCGTATATAATAAAACATATACTGCTGCACAATTCCTGCATATCCACTGTATAAATTCAAATCAAACTTACCATCATATACATCATCTAATATCTTTTTAATCCATACATCAACAGGAAATGCTTCAATATGATGGAGACCAAATAGGGAAACACAGTTAGCCACCTTCATTCCAACACCTTTAAGCCTCATAAGAGCTTCAACTGCTACTTCATGGGAACTTTCCACTAAAGCCTGAAGATCTAGCTCTCCCTCATATACAGCCCTAGCAGCCTGGATTATGTATTCATCTCTATAACCAGTTTTAAGCTTCCGTAGGTCTTCTCTGTTAGCAAAAGCAAGGGCTTCTGGAGTAGGGAATGTATAATATTCATTCATTATACCTTGTGGGGTTTTAACAGGCTCCCCATACTCCCTGCAAATTCCTTCGATACATGTCTTAATAGCCGGAATATTCTTATTTTGAGAAATAATAAAGCTGATCAAAGCTTCAAATGGCTCCTGACGCAGAATCCTTATTCCCTTACCAAAATCCGCAGATTTTTTCAGGAATTCATCCTTTCCAGACAAAAGTCTATCCACAATTCTTTTATAATCATATGACAAATCAAAATAATCCTTCCAGATTTCATTAAACTCTTCTTCTGTACAGCTAAAATCCACAGTAGTTTCATCAATTTGAGTTAATTCAATATATCTTCCATAGGCCACTGTCCTATATTTATTGTCCTCTAAAGCATTCATACGAAAGCATTGCCCTGATTCTGCAATCTGCTTAATATCTAAATTTTCGTTATTTATAATCAAAACTTAACCTCTCTTTTATTCTTCAATTACAGTAAATTTCTATATACCAAAGTTAGTACTAGGTCTTAAATATGTATTATATAAGCCCTAGTTCATTATAGTATAGTAAATATTTTTTCACAAGCTAACAGTTTATGTTAATATATATTGGTAAATTTTTTATAAATTTCAGGAGGATTGGTAATGCTAATAGATACAAGATTCAAGTATTTTAAAATAATCATTGACACACTCCTTACTTTACAGTATAATTACAGCTGACAAGACAGCTATCAAGTTTACTATAAGGGAGCTGCTTGCTACAAAAAAATATTATACATAAAATAAGGATGGTGTAATTCAATGAACACTCAAACCAAAATTAAAACAATGACAATTGCCGCTTTATTATGTGCAATAGGTATAATCATACCTATGGTAATGCCAAGAATTTCTATGGAACCAGCTTCATTTACCCTAGCAAGTCATGTACCTGTATTTATTGCAATGTTTATATCCCCTCTTGTATCAATATTTGTAGCCTTACTAACTACTTTTGGTTTCCTTATATCAGGAACTCCAATTGTTATCGTACTTAGAGCCTTAACTCACTTTATATTTGCATTAACTGGAGCATTAATACTTAAGAGGAATAATGATATTCTACTTTCTTTTAAAAGCTCCCTATTATTTAGTGTTGTTGTCAGCCTTATTCATGCTGTAGCTGAGGTTGTGGTAGTTACCATATTTTATTGGGGTGGAACATTGGCTAATTATGAAGAAAAGGGATATCTCATTTCAGTAATCGGTTTGGTAGGAATTGGAACCTTCATTCATAGTATGGTGGATTTTAGTATAGCAGTCTATGTATGGAAGCCACTTCAATATATCATTACTATACCAGCTAATGCTAAAGTAAGAACAAAGCATGTTAAACATGTAAGTTCCTGATCTATAAATAAATGAATGGATATACCATTAATATATAAAATTATTAAACACTAACAAGGACTATGATTTGGGTCAAACAATTCCAAAATCATAGTCCTTTATATTTTATCCTCTTATAAACATTGTATTATTCTAATATCCTACTATTGTATCTCTGGCCTTTATTACTTCATCATTAAGAATATAATCATTCTTTGCTACAAGATCCATAAAGTTTTCTAAGGTTGATATAAACTCACTTCCAGTATATTTGTCTACGGCGGTCTCATAGGCAACTTTGGCTTCCTCATCCATAGTCTTGGTCTCATAATCAAAAAGAAGGGTGTTGTCTAATCCATATAGAGCAACTCTTACATAACGGTTATGAAGATCATTAATTAGCCTGGCCTTTGTTGAGTTTCCAAATTCCTCAATGAAAATCTCCGTAGATAATACCCTATCAATCACTTCTTTCCAGCTTATGAGTAGAGCAGCATCCTTGGCAAATGGCTTAGTAGCTTCAGTAACCATAATCATATAATATAAAGCAAGATCATCATAAATATAAGTAATAAATTCTTCGTATATAGAGTAGTCTATTATTGGATATACGTATCCTTCTGCTGTGTCAATAGAAAAGCCATTGCTGAAAGTCTTGTTTAACAGTGCCTTTACATCTTCATCCTGAATATTAGCCGGATCCTTATAATCCTCTCCACCAACCATTGCCTCAAGCAGAATTCCCTGTACCTTTTCAGAATCAAACTCTTCTTCTAAAGAGGAAAGATAATATTCTTGCTCTCCCTCTAGCCTTTCAACCATCATTGTGGCTGTTTCTATAGATGCTTGAGAAATATTGTCCTTAATGTATTGGATTATATCAGCAATGCTTACGCCCTCGTCAAACAAAAGCTCCTCATATTCATTAATAATTCTCTCATCATTATCAGCTGAAGCTTCAATATCTTTATCTTTATTACCTTCCTCCTGGCTGGTCTCCTGATTATTGGGCTCCTTATTGTCTTTGGCTGCATTAGAGCATCCCAGCTGTAAGACAACCATTATTCCAAGCAAGATCATCAATAAATTAATTTTTATCTTCATAATATCATCCTTTCATCATGTCCTATTCTTTTGCAAATTTATCTATACCTATTAGACGAAGGGCTGTATGTAAATGTTTCATATACATCAAAATACCCCTAGGTTTTTTACATTTTCTCGATATATTCTCTTGCTACCATAGCATTGTCTGGGTTGGTTGTTATCCTTTATCAATTAATTATATAAGTAAAAAAGATACATTCCCAGGAATGTATCTTTTTATATACAGGGGATGAGGGAATCGAACCCCCACTAAAGGTTTTGGAGACCCTTGTCATACCACTTGACCAATCCCCTATTAATGAATTAACCTTAGGTTAAGACATATTTTTGTTACCTGCAACTTTAAGCTGCCTATTCATAGTACAATGAATTGTGTTAATTGTCAAGATAATTTTAAATTTTCTCATTAATAATTAGATCCAATCAAGCTCAGTACAGGCAACAGTTTGATTAAGATGTTTTTCAACGCATTCCAGTGTTTCTATAATATCGACTCCAACTTTACCCTGAATCGCTATCCTGCTTTCTAGCTCATGAGCAATATCACTGGATACCTTTTCTACGGACGCAGTAGCTTGGAAGTTAGCAGTTACTTCCTCAATAATATTACTCAGCTGCTCCAGGTTGATTTTATTAGGTTTTTCTAAAACTAATTTGCAAGTACTATTAAGTAGATTAACTAGATTATGTCCATCCTTCGTAAGTTTAAGAGCTCTGTCAGTATTGTTTACAATGTCAAATGCAAGTTTTTCAACTAAGCAATGGTTTTCTTGCCATTGCTGCACATTATCAATAGTGTCTATCATTGCTTCCTGTGTTTTTGACAGACAGATTAGACTGTCGTTAATTGTATCCACCAAAGCTATTCTCCTTATCTTTGTTTAGTTTACAACTAGTTTTCTAATATCTCCATAACTTCTTGAATATTCCTTACTCCAATCATTTTAATTCCTGTAACCTTTATATGTTCTCTATTAGCCTGGGGCATAATGCATACCTTAAACCCCATTTTAGATGCTTCTAAGACTCGTTGCTCCGCCATATTAACAGCTCTTATCTCACCTGTAAGACCCACTTCTCCAAAAAAAATGGTATCATCACCAATTGGCAGGTTTTTATAGCTTGATAGAATTGATGTTACTACTGCTAAATCTAGGGCAGGTTCTGTAATTCGCATACCTCCTGCTACATTAACATAGGCATCACAATCAGCTAGATTGTATCCAAGACGCTTTTCTAATACTGCCATAAGAAGGTTTACTCTATTATAGTCTGTACCTACTGCTGTTCTTCGTGGCATATTAAAGTTAGTACGACATACTAATCCTTGAACCTCTACAAGTATTGGTCTAGTACCTTCAATTAAAGAAGCTACCACAGAGCCAGATTCTCCCTCCGGTCTTCCTTTAAGCATAAACTCAGAGGGATTCTTAACCTCTGCCAGACCATTGCCCCGCATCTCAAAGACTCCAATCTCATTAGTCGAGCCAAATCGATTTTTAACTCCTCGTAGTATCCGGTAAGAAGCATGATTATCTCCTTCTAAATAAAGAACCGTATCTACCATATGCTCTAGAACTCTTGGACCAGCTACCACTCCTTCTTTTGTAACATGGCCTATTATAAATACTGTTACCCCAATTCCCTTGGCAATTCTCATTAGGGTTCCAGTTACTTCCCTTACTTGTCCTACACTACCAGGTGCTGAGCTTATCTCCTCTTTAAACATTGTCTGTATAGAATCGATTACTGCAATATCAGGCTTCTTCTTAGTGATTATATCTTCTATTAAATCAAGATTAGTTTCACAAAGCAATAATAAGTCACCATCAAAGGTCCCAAGTCTTTCTGCTCTCATCTTAATCTGGGCTAAAGATTCCTCTCCAGAGATATACAAGACCTTTTTTCCTTTATTAACAACTTCTCGGCATAGCTGTAGGAGCAAGGTGGATTTACCTATGCCTGGATCCCCTCCAACTAGAACGAGACTGGAAGGAACTATTCCTCCTCCCAGCACACGATCCAGCTCTACTATACCACATGGAAACCTAGGCTCTTCCTCAGCTTTTATATTGGATATATGCTGAGGCTCCCTTATATTGTTCATACTAGTAGTTTTTCTACTACTTGTTTTCACCACTGGTTCTTCTACAAATGTATCCCATTCCCTGCAACCCGGGCATTGACCCATCCATTTGGCAGATTCATATCCACATTCCTTACAGAAGAAAACCGTCTTTAGTTTAGCCATCTTAGAACTTAACCACCTTTATTATAGCTTTTTTATCGCCACAGGATTCTATGCTAAATACAAGCTTTCCTCCTAGGTTTGTTTTCATTCTACCCAAAGAAACATCATCCTTAAAAATCTCATATTCCTTTTCTGCTTCAAGTTCTAATGTAATTTGTGCGGTATCTGTCGCAGCCACTTCGAAGCTTGTGAAATCATCTTTAGCCATAAAATTAAACACACTGGTTCCAGGAACTGATTCATACACAAACAGTCCATTTTTCTCAAGCTTTGTAATACCACTGAAGGTTTTAACCTTGTACAAATCGCCTTCATGTTCAAAGTCTCCTAGCTTAGATTTAACATCAAGGCTATAATCCCCAAAACTTATTGTCCCATTACTTTCTTTCCGTATTAACTCTTTTACATATGACATTACATAACCCTCCTAATCGTATTATTGGTCAAATCATGACAGATACCTAATTAATGGAACATCTTATTATTATTCATTATATATGAAATTTCTTCTAATTTCTACTATATTATACAATTTAATACAAGGTCGCGAGAACAGTTTGAACATCATTCAGACGCAACTTGCTTACCCTTTCAATCAGAGCCAAAGATCATGAAGTTATTTTCTTTATGATATACTAGGTTCCTTGGCCTTTATTACCATTTCATTGTCAAGATAGTCTATAGTTACAGTATCTCCCTGCCTTATGTTACCTGCAAGTATTTCTTCAGCCATCTTATCCTCAATCTTTGATTGTATGGCCCTTCTCAAAGGTCTTGCTCCAAACTTAGGATCAAATCCCGTTTCTGCCAGATAATCTATAGCTTCATTGCTAACTTCCATAGTAATGCTCATCTGTCCTGAAATTCTCTTGCCAATAATATTAAGCATAATCGAAACGATACTCTTAATATTCTCCTTGGACAATGCATGGAATACTATAATTTCATCGATACGGTTAATGAATTCCGGTTTAAATATTCTTTTAACCTCATCCATTACTCCTTCTCTCATCTTCTTATAGTCTTCAGTCTCATCAGTAACAGATGCAAAGCCCAATCGTTTTGGTTCAACAATATTTTGAGCACCTGCATTGGAGGTCATAATGATAATTGTATTTTTAAAGCTTACTCTTCTTCCTTGAGAGTCTGTAATATGACCATCGTCTAGGACTTGAAGTAAAATATTAAATACATCAGGGTGAGCTTTTTCGATCTCATCAAATAATATAACTGAATAAGGATTCTGTCTTACCTTTTCAGAAAGCTGGCCACCATCATCATAGCCTACGTATCCTGGAGGGGAACCAATTAGCTTACTAACACTGTGCTTTTCCATATATTCAGACATATCTACGCGAATTGTGGAATTCTCACTGCCAAACATAGCTTCAGCTAGGGCCTTAGAAAGCTCAGTCTTACCTACACCTGTAGGGCCTAAGAATAAGAAGGAACCAATAGGTCGATTAGGATCTTTAAGTCCTACTCTACCACGACGAATCGCCTTTGCTACAGCACCAACCGCTTCCTCCTGTCCAACTACTCTTTCATGAAGTATATTTTCTAAATTCTGCAGTCTTTCAGCTTCCTCTTCTTGAAGCTTTCTAACAGGTATCTTGGTCCAGCTAGATATAATATCAGCGATTTCTGTTTCACTAACAACCAATTGCTTTTCTTGTTTTCGCTTATCATCAAGAACAATTTCCTTATCTAGTTCCTCCCTTGTCGCTTCCTGTTGTTTTTTGATCTCTCCGGCTCTTTCATAAGCTTCCTGTTTAATTGCCTTTTCCTTTTCTACCTCAAGGCGCTTAATCTTTTCTTCTAGCTCTTTAATCAAAGGTGATGATGTAAAGGCGCTTAATCTTACTTTAGAAGCCGCTTCATCCATTAAATCAATAGCCTTATCAGGGAGATAACGATCATTAATATAGCGAGAAGATAACATAACTGCTGCTTCAAGGGCATCATCAGTTATTCGTACACTATGATGGGCCTCGTACTTATCCCTAAGTCCAAATAAAATCTGAATAGCCTCTTCCTCTGAAGGCTCCTCTATAACCACCGGTTGAAATCTTCTTTCTAAAGCTGCATCCTTCTCAATATATTTACGATATTCTTCTCTTGTAGTAGCACCTATTAATTGCAGTTCACCTCTTGCCAGTGAAGGCTTTAAAATATTAGATGCATCAATAGCACCCTCTGCTCCACCTGCACCAATAATTGTGTGTATCTCATCAATAAATAAGAGTACATTGCCACTAGATATTACTTCGTTTATTACTTTCTTTATTCTTTCTTCAAATTCACCACGATATTTAGATCCTGCAACCATACCTGACAAATCTAAGGTAACTACTCTCTTCTCCTTAATTGTATCAGGAATATTACCTTCAACTATCTTAAGGGCCAAGCCTTCCGCAATAGCTGTTTTACCAACCCCAGGCTCACCAACAAGACAAGGGTTGTTCTTAGTTCTCCTACTTAAAATCTGAACTACCCTTTGAATCTCTGTTTCCCTTCCTATAACAGGGTCTAGCTTACCTTCTCTGGCATAAGTGGTTAAATCTCGGCTATATTGATCCAAAGTAGGGGTGGCTGATGGCTTTCCTTTAGCTTTACCCTTTCCTGCCATATATTCACCCTTTGCTGCGCTTACATCTACACCGGATGCCGCCAAGATATCTATATATACCTTTTGAACGTTAACTCCAAGAGTATTAAGAAGGCGAATTGCTATGCAATCACTTTCTTTTATTAAAGCAATTAGTATATGTTCAGTGCCTACTAAAGATGCTTTTAGTTTAGCTGCTTCCTTATGGCTCTGATCAAGTATTCTTTTTGACCTAGGTGTAAAATTACCAGCATCTATCAAATCCACACCATTACTAGGAGCAATAAGTTGATTAACAAGCTCTAAGATTTTTTCAATATTAACCCCATTTTCTACAAGTACCTTTCTCGCTACCCCTTCAACCTGTAATAAACCCATAAGCAAATGCTCTGTTCCTATATAGTTATGAGATAGACGATAGGCACTTTCTTTAGCTAGGTTTATAGCATTCTTTGCATTATCTGTAAATTTATCATACATAGTATGGCATCCTCCAATCTTACTTAAGTAATTATTTTATATATTAAATGTAGTAAACATAACTTACCTAAACAATATTAGGTAATTCTTTTCTAATATAATCAGCTCTCGCCTGGTCCCTTGAAGCGCTTCCAACAGACTTTCCGATATTCCATTGTAGACTGCCTGGTTGAACTCCCATCATTAACTTATGAACATTGAACTTCCTGTCAAATTTGATTAGCTTGCAATCAGCCCCAAATTTCAACTGAGATAATAAGGTCATGGAATCGTCTGAACTAATCTGTCTAGCATACTTTAATATTCCATAGGTACGATAAACTTGATCTTGTAATTCATCAGAATTTACTGAAAGCATGTATTCTCTTCTTTTACGTTCTTGACTAACTACTTGTGTAACTATTTGTTTAATATTCTCTATAATCTCAATTTCAGAGTTCCCTAGGGTCTTTTGGTTAGAAACCTGATACATGTTTCCCAAGCTTTTAGAGCCCTCACCATATATTCCACGTATAGTCATTCCAAACTTACCAACTTCTTCGATTAACTTTTGTATCATTCTAGCTGAACTTAAAGCTGGTAAAAACAGCATACATGAAGCACGCATCCCTGTTCCTGCATTGGTTGGACATTCAGTTAGATATCCAAACTTATCATCAAAGGCAAAATGCAGCTTCTCATATGCTATATCATCTACCTTACTTGCTTCTTCATAGGCTTCTTCCAAATTCATTCCACCTACAATTGCTTGTATTCTAACATGATCCTCTTCATTTATCATAACACTGATGGTCTCATCGTCGGATAAAATAAGTCCTGTGGTCTGCTCTTTTGTTGCCAGTAAAGGGCTAACAATATGTCTTTCAACCATAGCTGACTTATCAATCTCATTTAAAGTACTTATATTACATGCATAGTACCTTCTTGTAGTATTATCCGATAATATATTGGCAATACCTTTTACTTCATCAACTAAAACTTCAGCCTGATCATCTCTTAATTTCCCGGCAAATGGATAGTATTCAAGGTTTCTGGCCAGCCTAATCCTGCTGGAGATAACAACATCATTATCAGGAACCTGTTGTTCATACCATTTAAGCATTGCCAATCTCCTCCTTCTTTAACTCTTTGATTCTATCTCTGAGTCTGGCTGCTTCCTCGAATTCTTCTTTTTCTATAGCTTCCTGGAGCTCTAGGGTTAGTTTATCAGTTTCTGAAAGGTTCTTAACAATTGTCTCTGTTGTTTTATTATGACCCTTAGGCCTTTTCCCCATATGGGTCTCGGCTCCTTGAATTCCTCTTAAGGCAGGACCTAACTGGCTACGAAAGCTTCTATAGCACTGGGCACATCCAAATCTTCCCTTATGCAAAAATTCTTCATAAGTAGTTCCACATTTACCACACTTTAAATTAGGTATATCTGAAACAGACTTCTCTGCTCCTTCAGCTTTATGATTTTCAAATAGGGTGGATAACAGATTACCTAAAAAATACTCGCTATTTATAAATGGTTTCTCCATTTGAAAGGATGTCTGCTCTCCAGCACATTCTTCACAAAGATGCTGTTCTTTTTTCACACCATTAATTATCTCTGTGTATAGCACTTTTGCATCTCTTTTTTGGCATCTATCACATAGCATATAGATTACCCCCTTTCAAATTCATTAAAAATCTGGTCAACAACCTCATGAATTTCACTACAGCTAACATTCTTACATATAGCTTCTGCAAGAATGCATCTTAGATTTGCTCTTAGCTCTTCAATTGCTTTAAGTTTGTTGACATCGATGGCAATAACTGCCCCTTTTCTTCTATCAAGCTTCAAATAACCATCTTGCTTTAAGATAGTATATGCCTTATTAACAGTATGCATATTAATTCCTATATTATCTGCCAATTCTCTAACAGAAGGTAGATTATCCCCTTCTTGTAATTGGGAAGTGGCAATGCCAAAGATGATCTGATTTCTCAATTGTATATATATGGCTTCTTCACTACTAAAATCAATTTCTACATACATTGGCCTCACCTCTCTCTTCTTACTACTTCAACAAGTTATATTTGTTATACATAAAGTATAACAGTTTTATTGATTTTGTCAATCTATAACCGACTATTTTAATAGGAATTAATATTACCACATTTTAGAACTTACGTCTACCTTTTACGACTATTACTTTTTAGGTATAAACGTATATATGCTACAATTAAAACCGCACTAATAACTGCTAGGACCGCTATTACAATTCCTGCCTTTGTAAGATTTTCCTTGTATTCCTTTGAATTCATAGCTTCATCTTCTGGAACCACAATATTACTTGGAGCTTTTTTGTTTTCTAGGAAGCGTTGAATTGTTTTCTCAATTCTATCGTAGCTGTAGAAACCTTTCTCACCCAATGCATTTTCTGCATAGATAAGGAAGAATTCATTCTCCATATCATTCTCAGGATAGTATGCATCAATAGATACACCAGAAATTATTGCCTTAGTTTTAATATATCCAGAAGGAATATTAACATCACTAGCAGGTTCAACTATTTTGTATCTTCCATTATATATTGCATAAACTTCTCCACTAATTTTAACTAGTTCAAAAATACTCTGAGACTTATCTGGAGCTATGGTTGGCTCTGCGTCATCATCAGTGGCAAATTCTCTATAAACATTAATAGTATATTCCTTGACAGTTCCAGTTTCAGCTGTCACTTTGATAATAACTTTATTCTCCCCTTCTTTTAGTAAATCATTACCCGAAATCGAAACAACCGCTTTAGAATCTTCAGGAACCGCATTAATAACCAACTGTTCTATATCTGAGCCTACAGAGGTTCCATATTCATAAACATCATTCTTAAATTCTGGTGTCAATTCAGTAGGACTTATCTTTAAATTCTTTAACAAAGCATTATCGGAAGCAGTCTCAGCCGGTTTAACTTCTATACTTAATACATTGCTGGAAACTGGCATTTCATCTCCGTTGTCATAATCGTATACCATGGCACGGCCTGAGAAAGAGATTTCAGTCGTTCCTGGTGCAGCTGCCCGGAACATCATTGTGTACTTTCTGTTAGTACTTTCTTCACTTGAACCAAAATCAGAAATCCTTAGGAAACCACTACTGCCTGTTATAACTGAAGCACCTTCACGATACTCTAAAATATCATCGTCATAAGTAAGGTTGGTTTCAAAGTTACCAAACATTACATCAGAGGTGATCCTAAGATAGACATAGACATCATCTCCCACCTTTACCTCGCTTGAATCTGTAGACAACTCAATCTCCGCACTGGCAGCTAGAGCAAGCTTATTATTAAGAATAATCCCTGCAAACACTGTAAATATTATTATTCCTATGTACTTTATTATTTTTCTCATATCATCGACCTTACCTTTCTCATCCCTTTATTGCTGTACTTATTTCAAAATTTCATTTTGTTAATCAAATCCTACTGCCTTATCTTAATTATAGTATATCGCAAGGAAGCTTGCATTTCTCACTACATTTTCATTATATCATGATATATTGCAGATTAAAAACTCGATATCTAGCGATATCTCGTTCGCCTTGTACTTATCCTTGCTATCCATCACATCTTATTGTGACAAAAATTCATGTCACATAAAATACGCTGTATATCACGGACTAATCTGCTTATTCGTGAATATAGTATATCATGAAGAAAATCCTCTCACCATATTTTATATGAAAAATGTGGCGATATGTTCAAAAGTTTTCCCTAGACAGATTATTTGATATTTGCCACTCTACTGAGTATATTCTTATCTAGTAAATACATATTAGTAATTACATATTTATATCATACAATTGTATAAAACAAATCCGGCCGTAGGTCTTTACCCCTCGGCCGGATTACAAGCCTACGAAAGTATATACTTACGAAGCTTACTACTCTTTAACAATATTAATAATGTATTCTGCAACATCTCCATTTTCAGCAATTACAGGTATGCTTATTACATTATCACCTTGAAGCAATGGTATATAGCCACCACCAGCAAGAGTTGCTTTCTTACTTACAGTTGTTGCTTTTATTTCAACATATTCCATCTCCGCAGGAACAATTAAGTAATAATTGTATTCTGTCTGCTTAAATGTTGGAGTAATCGTTAGCCCTTCACCATTCATGTCTAACACCTTAAGACTCTTAAGCCTATTATTAGGATTAAATTTAGTTGTAGGCTTAGGTGCATTTTCATTAGGCATATTCTCATAAACTGGTATGGAAAATACTATTGGCACATCAATCATATTTTGATAAGCAGAATATACTTTTCTACCTTCTGCCCAAGGGGCTTCCACATTGGTCATATATTGATGGAAATATGTAGATCTAGGTGTAACATTAAATTTCTGTAGATATATTGTATCCTGCCCTCGATTTATATAGCCATCTCCCAAGAACCACGAACCACCAACTATTGACTTATATGGATTAGTCCAAGGTATCATGTAAAGAGCATTATTGGCGGCATTACTTGATCCTTTTTTTGCATAATTAAGACCGTTTTTAATAGCACCGCCTCCTGCACTATCATTAGCTCCAATATTGTAAAAATTATAAAGTCCTTCGAACCCCTTATATGTTCCTGAAACACTGTTGCTTAAGGTGTTTGGTCCTGTTACCACCTCTTGCTTAACTCTAGATGCCAGATGATATGGACTTACCCCAGAGTATCTTGCGGCATCTAAGAAGGTCTCACCATATGTATAGGTCTTTTCATTCCCGTCATCATCAATAAAGGAATAAGAAGCATTGGACATAGCCGTTCCCTTTAATACATTTTCAATTCCCTTTATATTCTGATACTTTTCTTGGAATCTTAGTAGCTCAAACTGAAAAATAGTATCCTCTGCTAAGAAGTTTCTTGGATCCATGTAGTATTCAATCGCTTCTTTTGAAGCAGTTACCCATGTTGAACCATCATATACAATAAATTTATCACTCTTCCAATCATAAGCGCCACTCTCAAGTGATTTCCACTCTACACTTTTAGTATTAGGTATAGTGTTCTTACCAGGAATACTCTCCTCACGTATTACAGTATCCCAGTCAAGACCTACATGATATGCTTTAAATACCCAGTTTGGATGACTAGCATGAAGCTGTCTTAAAGAACTTTTATAGCTTTCTGGGAAATTCTCTAAAGCCATCTGGACTTCAAAATCCACATTATCAAGATCACCAAAAATTGGACTTGTAGTCGGTCTAGGTGCTGGTGTTGTTACATTACCACCAGGTATCAAATCTGATCCGTCAGATGTAGGTTTTACATCTCCAATATATATATACTCAGCTTGGACATAACCATTATAAGGTTTACCATTGTAAAGAAAAGATATCTTGTAGTAAACCACTCCATCCACCGAAACATCATCAATAACTGATAGCCTTTCCCCATTAGTTAGAACTACTGCATCGTTATTGTCCATAAGCAAATCTTTACCTAGCATAATATTGTCAACAACATTCAAATAAATTGTATTAACAACGTAGGCGCTTTTCGGCTCATCAATATTACGATGTATTTTAATATCAGATATAGTAATAATATCCTCCTCAGCTGTTGGGGTAGGTGGCATAGTAGGTATCGGACTCGGTGTTGGTGTTAGAGTTGGCAAGGGAACAACTGTTGGCACCGGTGTCGGCAATGGTTTCTTAGTCGGTTCAGGTGTCGGAGTTGGAGCCTTAGTAGGCTTTGGAGTAGGTGTTGCTGTTGGAGCTTTCGTTGGTTCTTTTACAGTTGTTCTAAATACTATATCTCCAGCTAATGCAAATCCTCTAAGCTTTTCCTCCTTATGTGTAAATGTTAATTCATACCATTTATTGCTTCCAACAATGATTTCATCAATAATAGATACATTCTTTCCTTCTTTTAAGGTAATGATATTACCTGCCCCATTCTTAACAAAAGCTGACTTACTATTGGCTTGGGAAGAAATTTTTAATTTACTAACCCCAACCTCTGCTTTTATTGATTTGGTATAGTCTAGGGAAATGTATAGGCTTGAAACATATCCAATTAGGGTCTCATTTCCTACTTCGAACTTAATTACATACCATCGGGTCTTATTCTCTAGGGCTTCGTTAATAACTGTAACCTTATCACCCATTGAAAGACTACCAACCCTACTATAAGAGGTACCTGGACCACTTCGAATATTTAAGGATCTAGCCTTAACCTCCCCTTTAATATTGACTATGGCCTTTACATCACTTCCATTCCCCTGACTAGAACCAGGTTTAGATGTAGGTGTTGCTGTCGGCTTAGGTGTTGCTGTTGGTTTTGGGGTAGGTGTGGCAGTTGGCTTTGCCACAGCATTGGTCTTTACAAAATCACTATTAATATAACCCTTAAGTTTCTTACCATTAAAGGTTAGTGATACATAATACCAATCCTCATCAACATCAAGAATAGTTACAGTCTCTCCCTTAACTAGATAAACATCAGTACCATTGAGATTAAGTTTACTTGAGGATATTGAAGGCTTTGTTCGTACGTTTAATGAATTGGCAGTCACTGTACCAGTCTGCGAAGCTGATACTTTAATTGACCTCATAGGAAGACCTAGAGGTATTATTATACATAATATAAGCAAAATAATTATTAGTTTATTAAAATTAGTCTTATTCAAGTAAATTCCCCTTTCAATGGCAGCGTAAACATTGACAATTATATAAAATAAAACACTAATAGACAGCTCTCTAAATACATGCTTTATAATAAAGGGGAACTATGGCACTTATGAGGCATTTGCTGTATTTTTTACCTAAACATGTATACCCAGGGTATATTTTGTAACTTAAAAAACTCCCATATTTATCACCTTTAGGTATAGAAGACCAGGGTGTTATTATTATCCAACAGAGACACTCTCTCGCTCGGATGTCGCACATAGCGGTACATAAGGTTGTGACAGATAGGAATATCTGCCACAACCTAAATACCGATGGCGACAACGGTCTCCTTATGGATTAATAATAACACCCTGGTCTATATAGTCTTTCATGTGATAAATATGTCATTGCCCTATGAATACATATGCTATATTGGCTCTGTAATCAACGTGTTTTCATCAATTCTACGAACAAGGCTGTGGGTATAAGCATCAAAATGTTTTAGACAAAAGCCACCTCAATAATAATAGTCATAAAACAACAACTCCTTTCGTTATCTGCTAGCTATGAATTCATTTTCGCAGATAAAGATTGAAATTAGTATACCATTTTCTTCCTAAAATATCAATCATTTAATCTTCCATACCTGCATTAATTTGGTCAATTATTGCCTGTATTTGTCCTTTGTTTAGTGTTCCTCCTGCAAACATTGTTAAGCTTCTAAGTGGTAGATCATTCATCATAGCAAGCACCATTCTGGATATATCATCATCATTAGCCAACATATTCTCTGCCTGCTCCAGCACTGGTCTAAAAACTGCTTTCCCAGCTTCAAGCTTAATAACATCACCAAATTTACTATTCATATTAATTTCAGTACTTTCTTCTTCTATTGGTAGGGGTCCACCGTATAGCTTCTCGAATTGTTCACGACTTACATCAAGAATATTATTATGGATAACATCCTTAGGAGTATACCCCCAGGTCTTATTCACAGCTTTACCTGAAACCTTTATTTCTTTTGTAAGACGTATATCACGGCTTGAGGCAGCAACATATAGTTGGTATGTTCCTTCCTCTATATTCCAGTTGGATTGGGATACATCATAATATGAGAAACTTCTTTCGTTTAAAGGAATCTCCACTATCTGACTCTGTGATGGCTCTATTTCCACCTTAACAAATCCCTTTAGCTCTTTTGGTGCTCGCATAATATTACTATCCTTCATGCCAATATACAATTGAATTATTTCCTTGCCCTTTATAGCGCCAGTATTAGTTACTTTAACACGAACAAGACCACTCTTCTTAGCATCATCCCAGATTAGGTCCATGCTATCATAGGAGAAGCTAGTATATGACATACCATGACCGAATGGATATAATACCCCTTTATCAGCCCAATCATAATAACGATATCCAACTAATATACTTTCTCTATATTCTATATTATCTTCATCATGTGCAAAATGAAGATATGCAGGGGTATCTTCTAGACTTAAAGGATAAGTCTCAGCCAGTTTACCACTAGGATTAACTGCCCCTGTAAGAACATCAACACAGGCTGATCCTGCTGCCTCTCCTCCTAGATAAGCAAGTAGAATTCCCTTGGCTTTCTCATTCCATGGCATAAGCACTGGAGAACCACACATAAGGACAACAATAAGATTAGGATTCACCTCAGCTACAGCCTCAATAAGAGCCACATGACTTTCTGGCATATTCATATTGCTTCTATCAAATCCTTCGCTTTCATATTCATCAGGTAATCCAGCATATACAATAACTCCATCCTTACCCTTAGCACAAGCACAAGCTTCTTTAATTAAGTCTGCATCCACTCCAGCCTTACCTAGAGCGTATCCCTGCGCATATTCATAGGTAATCTGAGCTTCATCAAAGGCCTCTAAAGAATTGTCTATTCTATGAGGATTGATCTTACTACTTCCTGCTCCTTGATATCGTGGAGTCTTGGCAAATGCACCAAGAACAGCATAGCTTTTATCCTTTTTAAGAGGAAGAATATTATCTTCATTTTTCAAAAGTACCATGGAATCCCCAGCAACCTTACGAGCTAACTTATGATGGCTTTCTACATCATATTTTTTACCCTTAGGTGTATTCTGGGCTTTTAAGATCATCTCAACAAGTTTTGTAACACTATCATTAAGGACTTCTTCTGATAGTTCTCCCGCTTTTACTGCTTCAACAATCTCATTATCGTTATAATCTGCTGGTCCTGGCATCTCCAGTTCTAATCCAGCCTTTAGAGAATCAACTCTTCTGTCCATAGCACCCCAATCGGTCACTACTATGCCCTCAAATCCCCATTCCTTACGTAGGCATTTGTCAAGAGTATATGTATTTTGACAACCGTATTCACCATTGATCTTATTATAGCTACACATTAAAGTCCAAGGCTTAGCTTCTTTTACAATCATCTCAAAGGCTGTTAGATATATCTCTCTTAAAGCTCTTTCATCAATAATTGAGTTACTTGTTAATCTAGTCTTTTCTTGGCTATTAGCAGCATAATGCTTAACTGAAGTTCCTACCCCCTGACTCTGAACTCCCTGTACCAATGCTGTTCCGCACTCTCCTGCTAGAAGGGGGTCTTCACTAAAATACTCAAAATTACGTCCACATAAGGGAGAACGCTTTATGTTAATACCAGGGCCAAGAATTACAGAAACCCCTTCCTGTACACACTCCTCACCCATGGCCTTACCAATAGCATATAAAGCTTTCTTATTCCAGCTATTAGCACTTAAGCATGCTGGTGGAAAACAAGTGGCTGGAACACTTCCATGTATTCCTAGGTGATCTGGATCTCCAGATTGCTTACGAAGTCCGTGAGGGCCGTCCGTCACCATAATCTTTTCTAAGCCTAAGCGTTCTAAGCCTTTCATCTCCCAAAAATTCTCACCTGAACAAAGGGACGCCTTCTCTTCTAGGGTCATTTGCATAACTAGTTCTCTTGCTCGTTCTCTCATAATAACAACCATTCCTTTCTCCATGTGAAGAAGGTTCACATCAGTCTGCAAACCTTCTTCATGAAAATCTCTAATTTTCATAGTGCGCAATACTTGCAAAGTGAATTCCAAAGAATCACTTTTGAGAGGGTTATCCTTCATACACTCCTCTCATCTTTAAAACATTTCCCACAATACACCTCAAGCCACATCTCATTAGTAAATAATCTAGCTATTGTCTACATTTTACCATATCAACTTTCAAAATAATAGATATCTTTCATAAAAAACCGAAAACAATGATACAATTTGGCCTAATCAAAGTATAAAAAATAAGATCCAAGGAAAATGATTCCCATAGTAAGTATTTCCATTCGTTGGTACTTAGGTTCTGTATTATAGAACCTTATGTACCACTACGTAATGGAACTAAGCGAGAGCGTCACCACAAAATGGGAATTTCATTCCCATGGAACATTTTCCTCGGGTCTTGTCAATACCTTTCTAGCCAAATTGTATCAAAAAAGACAGACCTCTCAGTCTGTCTCATCAATTGCTTTACCTATATCATTGCGCATATATTTATTATCAAACTCTATCCATCTAGTTGCCTCATAGGCATTCCTACGAGCCTCCTTAAGATCTTTTCCCTTAGCAGTTACACCAAGGACACGGCCACCTGCCGTAACGATCCTATCTCCCTCAAGCTTGGTTGCTCCATGAAAGACCATATAGTCTTTTTCATTATCAAATCTATGTAGTCCATGGATTGGATAACCAGTCTTAAATTGCTCAGGATAACCATCTGATGCAAGTACTACACACACGGAAGCATTATCTTCAAATTCTAGGTTTATTTCATCTAACCTTCCATCTATACAAGCTTCACAAACCTCCACTAGGTCGTTCTTCATTCGTGGTAAAACAACTTGAGCTTCAGGATCACCAAATCTGGCGTTATACTCTAGAACCTTAGGACCCTCAGCCGTAAGCATCAAGCCAACAAATAGGATACCGACAAAATCCCTACCCTCTGCTTTCATTCCGTCCATGGTTCTTTGATATATATATTTCTTGCAATATTCATCGATTTCCTTGGTGTAGAAGGGACTTGGGGAAAATGTTCCCATACCTCCTGTATTAAGCCCTTGATCCCCATCCTTAGCCCTCTTATGATCTTGGGCACTGGTCATTGGCAATATCCTACTACCGTCACAGAAAGCTAGTACAGACACTTCCCGGCCGGTCATAAACTCCTCCACAACCAGACGATCACCAGCAGAACCAAACTGCTTATCCTCTATAATCAGCTTTACACCCTTTTGGGCTTCTTCAAAATCATTACATATAAGGACTCCCTTGCCTGCAGCTAAACCGTCAGCCTTAAGAACAATAGGGTATTTACTGCATTTAAGATACTCTATAGCACTTTTGGAATCATTAAAGGTCTCATAGCCTGCGGAAGGTATATTATATTTTTTCATCAAATCCTTGGAAAATGCTTTAGAGCCTTCAATTATAGCCGCCTTTTTTCTTGGACCAAATACAGGAAGCTTCTTTTCTTCAAAGGCATCAACAATACCTTCTACTAAAGGGTTCTCCATCCCTACAATTGTAAGGTCTATGGCTTCCTTCTGGGCAAACTCTATTAGCTTATCAAATTCCTTAACACCTATATTAACATTCTTAGCGTCTATAGCTGTTCCAGCATTACCAGGCGCGCAGAATACTTCTGTTACTTTTGGACTTTCTAAGACTTTTTTTACTATAGCATGTTCTCTTCCACCGGATCCAATTACTAAAATCTTCATATAACCATACCTTTCATCACAACATGTAAACTTTGGGCCCTAGGCATAAAGTTGCGATTGAAAAATTTTTATTTTCAATCTAACCTCCACTAAGGCCTATTCCTTAATTCTCACAACATTGTTGTTAACGACTACCTTACCCTTAGCTATCAAGCCAACAGCCTCAGGCAGTATTACCCACTCAGCCTCTTCCATAACTCTAAGTTGAAGGCTCTCCGGGGTATCATCGTCCTTAAGCTCTACTGCCTTTTGCATGATTATAGGTCCTGTATCAGTTCCCTCATCAACAAAATGAACTGTTGCCCCGGTAATCTTAACTCCCCGCTTAATAGCTTCCTCATGAACCTTAAGCCCATAGAAGCCATTACCACAAAAGGCCGGAATTAAGGAGGGGTGAATATTGATAATTCTATTCTTGTAGGCTTCTACAACCTTAGAAGGGACAATCTGAAGATAACCAGCAAGGACTACCAAGTCAATATTATTCCTATCAAGCTCATCTAAAAGGGCTTCTTCAAAAAGTCCTGGATCACTATAATCTTTTTTTATAATCTCTACAGCTCTAATCCCGTGATCTCTTGCTCTCTCCAAGCCATAGGCATCCTTCTTGCTACTAATAACAACTTCAATAGTCACATTATCAAGTTGGCCTTTTTCAACATTATCAATAAGGGCTTGAAGATTAGTCCCACCACCGGATATTAGAACACCTACTCTTAGCATAAGCTAACACCCTTTTCACCATTGATGACCTCACCAATTATATAGGATTTCTCCCCTGTATTATTGATAGCCTTAATAGCTTTATCAGCCTCATCTCTATCAACAGCAATTACCATACCAAGTCCCATATTGAAGGTATTATACATAATATTTTCCTCAATATTGCCATCCTTAGCTAGCATATTGAAAATAGGTAAAATATCATAGCTATTCTTATTAATTACAGCATGAACTCCTTCAGGTAACATTCTAGGAATGTTCTCAATAAAGCCTCCTCCTGTAATATGGCTACAGCCCTTCACTGTGATATTAGCTTTATTTAATTCTTTAAGAGCCTTAACATATATCTTTGTAGGAGTTAAAAGAGTTTCACCCAAGGTACAGCCTAAAGATTCATAATAGGTATCAAGGGTTTCTCTTTGCATACGAAACACCTTCCTAACAAGAGAATATCCATTACTATGAATTCCTGAAGAGCCTATTCCGATAAGAAGGTCTCCTTGCTTAATATTAGCCCCTGTAATAAGCTTTTTCTGATCTACAATTCCTACTGCAAAGCCTGCCAAGTCATACTCATCCTCTGGATAGAAGCCAGGCATCTCAGCAGTTTCTCCACCGATAAGAGCTGCTCCTGACATAAGACAACCATCTGCAACTCCCTTAACAATTGATGCAATCTTAGTGGGTTCATTTTTACCGCAAGCAATATAGTCCAAGAAAAATAAGGGTTCTGCCCCTGCACATGCAATATCATTAACACACATGGCTACACAGTCAATTCCAATGGTGTCATGCTTGTCCATGATAAATGCAATCTTTAACTTGGTTCCTACACCATCAGTACCCGATACTAAGGTTGGTTGTTCCATATTCTTAAAGCTCTCTAAAGAAAATGCTCCAGAAAAGCCACCAATCCCAGTCAAAACCTCACTACGCATGGTGCCTTTTATATGTTCTTTCATCAGATCTACAGCCTTATATCCCGCTTCAATATCTACACCTGCCGACTTATAATCCATGGATATCCCTCCAAATCAATAATTCAAATCATCAAATGTTATATACAACCACTAAATGCTAAGGTCAAAAGCTCCAACAAGTAAAAATTCTTTGTTAATTTGCATCGATAAGCTAGATCTCTAGTACTATGAAACATATATAATGCATATTAACAAAGTAAGATCTTATAATTGCTTTTGACATACTATTCGCTTCTGCCACAATTTTAGCATATCCAATTAGCTTTGTCCTTAGTTTTTACCGAATTATTTCTTATCCAATTAATAAGGCAACCTAATCACTATACTAAAAATCCACGGAACTTTTTGACTCCATAAGTCATTAATATCCTATAAATAACCAAATTAACAATCAGCAGTAAAGTAATATATATAATATGAGCCATATTCTCGATTTGTATTAAACCTATGAGCAGATATTGTATTACAATAAGGGCAAATCCACCAAGCAAGGTAACCAATGTAGATGCGCTTTGCTTAACAACAACTGTTTCTGTAGTCCAATTAAAGTTCGGAAGTATAATATTAATAAGTAAACCGAACTGGGATACAAATATAGTTGATAATATTCCCACTATAATCATAATTAACCCTTGATCGACATCTACATTCATTACTAACAAAAGTAGAATTAGGTCTAGAATTAAGGGAGCAAGGATAGTAATATTAACTCCTATCTTTGAAAAAAATATGGTCTTCTCAGAAACTGGCAGGGACTTTAATAGCCACATATTCTTACCTTCTAGGGATATAGAAGCTGATGTAGTACTACTTAGTATTATGAAAAACGATATCATTAATGGACCAAGGACCCCAATAGTCCCTCCTATCTCAGGGACAGACATATATTGACCAATATCAAAGGAAATATCAAAATAATCCCCTATGGGGCTTTCTATAACTACTAAAGCTATAACTCCTAGGGTTCCTAATATTACACCAAACCCAGTGTTTAATACATAAACAGGTGTTGTAAAAAATCTCTTCATTTCCTTTTTATATAGGGCTACAAATGGAGTGTTTACCTTTTGTTCTCCCATCTTGAATTTAGTTCTCGTCCCACCAGTCAACATTTTTGAATTAAGCCATTTAAACCCTCTTCCTATAACTAAGGAATAGAGCATAAAGATGCCAAGAGAGATACCAATAAATATTAAGAGAGACCATATGTCATAGGAAATGACAGCCTTCGTATAGAGCCTTGCTAGAGGATACAGTTCATTAACTTGGTTAGTTAACAAACGACTCATATCAACTATTTCTTGTCCACCATCACCTAAAAATGATGGGAAAAACATCAAGCCTAGCACCATGACTACAGAAAAAATAATATTAAATAGATTCCTATGACGAAATCTGGTTGAAATATATGCCACAATAGTACCTAGTATAGAGGCCAAAGCAATTGGAACTAGAGGTATGCAAAACAATGTAATTAAGCTAATAATATAAAATCCCAAGCTTGGATTGGCCTTCATTCCATAAACTAAAGTAGCAGGGATCATAATCATGCAAACAAAAAGCATATTAAGCCCATACAAAAGGAGCAATCTACTAGCAACAATTCCTGTCGTACTAACAGGTAAAGACATTACTAAATCGTAATCTTTAAATGCAAATATAGTTCCCTTTATTTTAAAAATAGTAGTCATTAGAACAATAACACTTGTAATAGCCATCATAAGGGTTGGCATAATATCAAGACTATCAAACATCTTAAGACCTTCAGAGATCATAAAAACATACATAAAAAAGAGAAGACTCATTGATATAACAAAGAGAGTCAATCCTCCATAACCGAGTATTTTTGATTTCTTTTTTCGACTATCTCCTAGGGATAGCATATCAGTTAAAACAGCCCCCATTTGAATGGAAACAAGTCTAATTATCTTTTTCATAAATTAATACCAAGCCTTCCAATCTATAGTAATTCTACTGAATGAATTGACTTTTCAATTCACACTAATGAGCTCAAGAAACACATTCTCCAGAGAGTTATTACCCTTAACCTCCTCTGTTGTTCCACTTGCAACTAATTTACCGCCCTTAATAATAGCAATCTTGTTACATAATTTTTCTGCCACCTCAAGAACATGGGTAGAGAAAAATATGGAGCTGCCTTCCTTACATAGCTCTCCCATGGTCTGTTTCAAAGTATGGGAAGCTTTAGGGTCAAGTCCAACAAATGGTTCATCCAATATCATTAACTTTGGCTTGTGAATAAGAGCTGCAATAATAGCAAGTTTTTGCTTCATTCCATGGGAATAGGAGGATATAGAATCCCCTAAATTATCTGTCAGTTCTAATTCATCTGCATATTTTTTAATTAAAACTTCTCGGTCAGCCTTACTCACCTCATATATATCTCCGATGAAATTCAAATAGGCGATGCCATGAAGATGCTCATATAAATCTGGATTATCAGGTATGAAGGCTATCTTTTTCTTACAAGCAACTGGGTCTTCTTTAATTGATAGACCATCAATTAATATATCTCCCTCTTCAAATTCTAAAATACCCGCGATAGCTCGTAGGGTAGTGGTCTTACCAGCTCCATTATGGCCAATAAACCCATATATATCACCACTGTCCACCTTAAGACTTAAGTTATCAACAGCCTTTTTATCTTTGTTATAGCTTTTAGAAAAATTTTTAATTTCAAGCATGTATCTTCTCCCTATTCAAAAGCTTTATTAAGTTCCTCAGTACCAGGCAATACAAATCTACCATCTTTAATTATCTGGACTCTTGTTTTATCCTCATGAACTACAGAAATATCTTTTATCTCATCGTATGGTAATGTAATATCCGTATGACAATTAAAATAAGCCTTTGATACATCAGTTTTTCGAAGCAAGGATATTTCATTATCCTTTGCTACAATCTCTTTACCATCAGGATTAAATGTTTTTGTTTCTTCACTATGATTATAGCAGGTGTCTCCTATTGCAAAATGAGGGCCAGTTTTTTCAGCTATAAGTATTGGCAGTTTTGGTCCTATGTCAAATTTCTTACCCATCATATAAGCGGTGGTGTTAGTTCCTATAGCAAATTCACCTATAGGAAGATAGTCATGATTATATAGTAAATTATCTTTAATAAAGCTCTTATTCTTACTTTCTTCTTTGAAATTTTTACAATTATAATCTGTAATTATTCCATCTTCAAAGGTAAGCTCAAGCTCCCTATATTCTAATTCATTTAGATAAACCTGAGGGACATGCAATACTCCACTGGTGCCTTTAAGGACTGGTGAGGTAAATACTTCACCAACAGGAATATTAACATCAGCTACACAGTTTTCAAAGGCAGTTTCCTTAGTTCTATCATTAAGTGGATAAAGCATTACCTTAATATCAGTATGATTATTACCCGACCCTACTATGTGAACATATTCACCTTGATCTAAAGCATCAATAATCTCTTGTTGAATCCTTTGGTATAAGCTATTGTCTAAAGTATTAACTCTAACAGTCTCAGTAAATATTTCTTCATATTTATCGCCAATCTCTGGTATGGGATAAGCTATTATAGTAAATGAGGTTTCATCAGACTTTAGATATTCCATGGTTAGCATACCACTTTGATTAGTATAATCAAGAGATAGTCTCTTCTGACGCTTATCAAGTCTTATAGCTTCTTTTTTATCCTCAGGTACAAATATTTCTTCTCCAAATACTTGAATTAAGGCTGGTCCTGCATAGACACTACCTTCCTTCTTATATTTTTCAAATGAATCCTTAAGAGCTTTCACATGGCCAACTTGAAAGGCCTTATCGTAAAATAAACCTTGGTCAAAACGGTGGTCAAAATCATACTGACGATTAGGACTTGTACTATGATATCCAAGCTTTAAATGCTGTCTTTTATTCAGAGCATTATAGCCAGCCCGATAAATAACTGGTTCCAAGCCTAGTTTCTTAAAATTATTAATGGCATAGCGAACCATTTTCTCAAAGCCCAGTCTGTATCTTATATTCACAATGGATTTCTTACTTATATCCAGATTGTTAGAAATAAAGCCCATACGATAACCTTCTGTGAAGGTATCTGCCATAGCTTGAACCTTCTCCTCAGGAAGAGAATTTATGTATTGAGCAGTCTTAATTTCATTATCACTAATATACTCCCCAAATCTATAAAGATAGCGGATATCAGATAAATCTGCTTCCATAATTATATCCTTAGCAAAGGATAGCTCAGTATCAAGCATCTCTCTAGTACGCCTCTCAACTAAGTGTCCTTTATAGTCACTCATAAATTGATATATGGCTCTTTTAACATCCTTATAGGTGAAATCATCTTCTCTTTCAAAGTAATTATATACCTCGATAAACAGCTCCAAATATATGGTCAAATCATACAATCTATCCTCATAAGCATATACAATCAAGCTTCTAAGCTCAGTTGTTAAAAATGATATAAGCTTTCCATACTTATTACCTAAAGTCCCACATGCATAAGCTGGATTGGCATAATTAGTTTCATAATTATCCCCTTCAAAGTCCCCATATAATTCCTTGTTGAGAGCTTGTAGTTCCTCAAGTGAAAGCTTTTTTATTCTATCTTTCTCTACCAATGATACTATTTGCTTAATAAGAAGTAAGTAAGAAGTCTCTTTTCTAAAATAATCATAAAAGGGCTCTTTAACTGTCCTCTCCTTCTCAATAAGAGCAATTCTGTCCATTGCCAGGCTATATCTTTCTTGAATATGTTCATTCTCCTCTTTAAATAGCTGACTATATTTCATAATAATCCTTCCTTTATTCATAATTTATATAATTCACATTCCTATGCCTAGAATATATAATATTAGCAATACCACCATCATTGTACCATTAAGAAAACTACCAATTATGGGCAGTGTGTAGAATATATCTATTTCCTTAAAAGCCTTATATGAGATTACAAAGCCAAAAATTGCTATAGCAAGTAAAAGTAATCCAATAACTCCAATTAACAGGCTTCCCTCACCTATATCACTGCTAGAAATAATACTGATTGCTATAAATCCAAGAACAACCACTATTCCAATAATGGTAGATAGTATTCCTAGTTTTGTGTGTCGTCTTCCAGAGAAATGAATCATCTCTTTCTTTCTTCTCCAATTAATAATGTTTTTCACATACTTACCCCCTTGTAACTGACCGATGTTTAGTAATACTTTTTCGAATTCCATTAAAGGCTAAGAATATAATATAGCCTAATATCCCTCCCACTGTATTAAGCAATATATCGTCAACATCGAAGATCCCAACCCTTGTTGTCAGTTGAATCAGCTCAATAGATAAACTAAAAAACATACTTAAGAACGCCATAACTATAAAATATCTGTAGCTCATCTTTAAAATCGGTAACAAAAATCCAAAAGGAGCAAATGCTAAAATATTGCCTAGAATATTAACAACAAAATTCTCAAATCCCAAAATATGCCGATACTGGATAAAGCGCTTAATTTCCTGAAAAAACACTAAATTGTATCGTAATTCATCAGAAGGGTTATCCCTACCATATCTTTCACTTAGAAACAAAAAGTAAAATAACAATATAATATATAAATAAAACAAGATCCACCCAAATCTTGTTATCAATCTTTTTCTCATGTCTTTTTCCAATTCAACTCTCCATATCCTCTACTCTTTTAGGTTTATCCCACACTTTCATTCTTATAGATTTACCTAGAAATATTAATTTATTCATATATCCAATTTTATGAAATTTTGGGCTGTTTTAATTATAAAGCAAATAACTCTCCTCGTAAAGTCATAAAGAATAAATGTATTCTAATTGATTCATAATATTATAAATATGTTGATTTTGCTGGCTATAAAGAGAGGCAGGTTATAATAATGAAAACATTTGAAGATTTATATTATGAGGTTTTGCGTCGGACTCTTAAGGATAAGGACATGAGCTTTCTAGAAAAATTAGATTACTATGATACAGATCAGCTGGATTGCCTCTTACATCCAGAAAAACAGCCACTGGTCTGGCATGTAGGTGACTGCCAATGCCATGAGGATGACCCCCATTGTGTTAAAGTGTGTCCTTTCCATGCAGTTCATCCTGGGGATTCCGGCAAAATGGTTGTTAATATAGATCAATGTGAGGGTTGCTCCATATGTATTCAAGAATGTCGCGCAAAGAATATAACAAGTAGTAAGGATATAATACCTGCCCTTCAAGCCATGCGTTCCCATAATGATCTTGTATATGCTTTGGTTGCTCCTGCCTTCCTTGGTCAATATGGTAATGAGGTAACTCCTGGGAAGCTTCGAACAGCTTTAAAAAAAGTGGGGTTCGATGGTATGGTTGAAGAAGCTTTATTTGCCGACATCCTTACATTAAAGGAGGCCTTAGAATTTAATGAGAAGATTAAAACCAAGGGGGACTACCAACTTACCAGCTGCTGCTGTCCTATGTGGATTTCGATGATTCGAAAAATCTACTATGATTTAATCCCTCATGTTCCACCTTCCGTATCCCCTATGATTGCCAGTGGTCGTGCCATAAAGACTATCCATCCCAATGCATTAACTATTTTTATTGGGCCATGTTTAGCAAAGAAAAAGGAAGCCAGAGAAAAGGATATTGCTGGGGCCGTAGACTTTGTATTGACCTTTCAAGAAATACAAGACATCTTTGACATTATGGAAATTGATCCAGCTCAGATGGAAGAAAGCGAAAAAGATCACTCCTCTAGGGGAGGTAGAATCTATGCTCACACTGGTGGTGTTAGCGAAGCAGTGGCTCAAACCCTACAAAGGATAAACCCCGATCGAGAAATTGCTCTTCAGGCTAAGCAAGCACATGGTGTTTCAAGGTGTAAGGAAATGATTAATGACATAATAGAAGGTAGAATTAATGCTAATTTCTATGAAGGGATGGGCTGTATTGGAGGCTGTGTAGGAGGACCAAAAGTATTGATCCCCCATGAGGAAGGCCGAACCAATGTGGAAGCCTATGGCAAAGCCGCTCCTTACCCTACCCCAATTGATAATCCTTATGTAATCGAGCTTCTCCAACAGCTAGGATTTAATACAATTGAAAGCCTATTGGAGAAAAGTGATATCTTCACAAGAACCTTTTAGCTTGATTTGAAATTTGTAATAATTATTCTTGTCCTATAAGCTTGTCACTTTCAAGTATATGATGAATGAGCCAGTCATTTAAAAATTCTAATAAATCCAAAATCACCTGTCTTTGGTTTTCATCAATTCTATCAAAATCATACTCTGAGATTTTAGCGATAAACTCATCATGTTCAGCTTTCTGGGAAATTAGCTTTCTATAGCGTATCTTCATCATATACTCTTCTTCATGCTTAAAGTGGGTTGCAGCATAATCCTTCAGCTCATTTAAAACCTGTAAAATATAGTCATATTTATCAGGAATAAATTCATCTATCATCAACATGTAAAGCTGGTCTGCTATCTCAAACAATCTTCTGTGCTCTGCATCAATTTGTTCAATACCTGATTTGAATTCTTCTTTAAACTCATACATATAATTTAGTCCCCTTTATTTTGTATTTAGAAGGAACCCACAGTAATCGACTAGGTTTCTGTGGGTTCTTCAATATTTTAATCTGACTAATATTTCGCCGTTACCATATAGATACTATTAAGTATTGCCTTATTACCATTCAAGTCTGTTATCTCATTGTCAAGAATATCTATTCTAAGTCCAGTATTTCTTTCAGGAATGGTCAGAAGATTGATATAGACTGTATTGCCTTCTATAGTAACAGTATTATCAATAGTTCCTCTAAAGTCTCCATTCAGCTGAGTTACATCAACAATAAGATCCCCTTCAATTTTCTCGCTAAAGACCATCTTAATATTATCTAATGCCTTATTATCAAAGGTTGTGGATATAAGCTGTGGAGCCTTATTCTCTACAAGAGTTACATAGGTTGTATAAGAGCTCATAGGTGTAAAGTTTCCACCGTAACCCATTACCCCCTTAATTGTTATAGGTCTCTCTACAGTTACATCAATGGTTGAATCCTTCACTGTCAGAACAACTGTTGCCCCATTCTCTGTCGTATTGTCTATTACCAAAGCAGAGATAACTGTTACTCCAGGAATAGAATAGTTACCAATATTCTGAGCAGAAGCTACATCAACCTTATTATTGAACTTAACATGTATCTCATTCAAATTAGTAGTGGATTGAACTATTAAATAAGGTCCTGGTAGTTCATTGGAAGTACCAGTGGCATTACTTATGGATATAGTTCTACTTAAGCTTTCATTGTTAAAGTTGTCAACTATAAAGCCCTTATGTAAGGTAAATGTATAATTACCAAGCACCTGCATATTATCAATCTTTAGGTTCACTATCTTCTTATCTGTACTAGATAACTGAGTATAGCTAAGGTTAATACCTGACCTAATATCATCATTAATGGTTACAAGATTAGCAAGTATTACACCATTTGCGAAGTTAGGACGTACCTCTTCATTAAACCTAAGACTTAATATCTTAGTATCAGAATCGTATGAATGTTCAATTAGTAGAGGGCTTGTTTTATCAGCTGTAAAATTCACTCTCCGTGTAATCATCTTTTCTGCTGATTTATCTTTTTCATTAACATTATAGCTATCCCAGTAGCCAATTTCTACTGGAATAGATCCAGTTAATTTCATCTCATTATTATTAAGGGTATATATAGCCTGCTTATTATTGTCACCTGACACTACACCATATGTAATAGGTCCTCCGTCGATAGATGCCCATCCAGCATTCTTAATTGCCCTATTAAATGTAGCAGTTATTGTATTATAAGAAGTACGAGTTAACGATATTAACTTGGCTTGAGCCCTTGGCGTAACGTCTGTACGAAGTACTGCTGCTAAAGTATAGCTTGGTGGCATGTTCCCTGCCAAGTCTTTTATTCCTGAGATTACAATTGTAAATGACTTACCGTAATCTGTAGGAGCAATATTAGATAGATTAATTGTAAGTGACATCTTATCTTCACTTGGAACATAATTCAACTTATTATTTAACATAGTGATTGTTGCAGGATCATAGGTTGTCTTCCCACTGCTTGGCAGCAATGTTGCCTCAGTTATATTAAGCTTACTAAAATCCACTGCTTCACTAAATCGTATAGTTGAAATCATACCTGAATCGTCTAAAGTAACACCAGTAAGAACAGGTCCTATTGTATCTACATAGCTCATCTGTCTAAAATATGGTTCTATAGCGACCCCATCCTTGGTTTTTACATCACTAGTTATATTAATACTATAATCACCGGAAAGCATATTAGAGCTTGTAATTGTAAGTGTCTTATTATCATCTGCCAGGATAGGTGTTAATTTACCAGGATCCTTAGCAAGGTTGTCTTTAGAATCCTTTTGTAAGGTCAGTAAAACCCCATTAAGAAGTTCACCCTTAGATCCGATGATTGTGCTCTTGTCTATAGGACTGTCAAATACTATCTTAATCTGGGTCGAACTACTTATCTCTGCAGATCTTACAGTAGCTGTAGGTTCCACAACCTCAATTATTACAGCATCGTAAATAGAGCTTACAGCAGCATCTTCAGCTGTTGCTTTTGTGGCAGCGGTAGCTACTAGTATAACCTTACCAGGCTTTATAGCCTTTACGATACCGTTGGAAGTACCAATAATCTCGATACAATCTGCCTCTCCATCACCAATTGACCAATATGTCTTATCAGATGAATTACTTGGGAAAATATCACGATTAAAGTTGTATTCCTCACCTATTCCAATTATATGAGATCCATTAACCTTATTAGCATTGTTAATTCTAATACCAGTTGCGGGGATCTTAACCGTTACCTTGGCAGACAGGGTCTTAGTCTTCTTGGAGGGATAGGTAATCTTGCATTTAATTGTGGCAGTACCCTTACCTACTGCTGTTACCATACCTGAGCTGGAAACCTTTGCAATATTTTTGTCCGAGGTTGACCACTTATATTTACTCCCCGATACCTTATTGTCAATAACTAGCTGGTAAGTTTCATCCTCTCCAACTATTGTTACTTTGCTCTTTGTAAATGACGGAGTTGCCGCTGCTACTGTAACTACATCTTGATTCCAAAAAAACGACATTAACACTAACAATGTCATAAAAACTGGAATCCTCTTCAAATGATTATATTTCATTTACAATTCCTCCTATGCTTATCGCTTATTTACCTTGTGTACCATACTAGTAAATTATGGACATCCTATTACTATATATAGTATCATAGCAATAATTATGTGTCAAAATATTGTTAATTTCTTTACAAATGCCTTAAATTTGATTTTTTAGCATATATTTCTACTCGACAGGTTCCTCATTATCATTGATGGCATTTTCTTTCTTTTCCAAATTAATCTCCCAATTAATTAGCATTGTTATTGCCACTCGTAACAATATAAGGCCACCAACCATAATTAAATCTTTAAACTCTCTAACTGTTATTGTATGCAAGATCTCCCCTATTAAGAGGAAGCCTAAAGCCGTAGCCATTCCTTGAAACATATGAAGATGTCCTAATCGATTTCTACGCACATAGTTAACTATACCGTTAAGGCCTGTCCACAGCATAACAACTACTCCAATAAACTCAAAAAATAATATAATCCCATCTGCAACCAAAATAAGGGTTTCATGAAGTCCTTCCATCTGTATCTTCCTCCATATTTATATATTCCATGCCTATAATAATAAGGTATTCATGTCAAAAAGTAAAGAATTATTAACTCGAATGATGGTGCTTTATGTTACTATTCTTCACAGGAAATAACTAAAGATTATTTGCTTTCTTTTTCATCACATATGAATTATAATCAAATAATAGTACATAATTACTAATATAGCTTTGAAAGGATGTTAAGCATATGAAGAAAATTAGAAAATTCATGTTTGGAACCCTCTCACTTGTAACTATGGCAGCTGGTGCCTATTACTTATATAAGAATTATATAAAGAGGGATGCCTCTGATGATTTTGATGATTTTGATGACTTTGAAGATTTTGAAGATTTTGATATGGAAGATGATGAAGCTGATGAAACATCTAGAGAATATGTGTCAATTAACCTAACAGATGAAGAACCCTTAGGAAGTCCTGGCTCAGCTAATGCCACCTTAGAAGATACTGGTGAGGTAACAGAAATTAACTAAAAAAGCCTTCATTGTTTGCATAAGCATTATTATACAAGTACGGTGAAATATATTTCATAAGCGACACGCTCTCCCTTGATTTAAGTACGTAATGGTACATAAGGTCATACAATACATGACCTAAGTACCAACGACTTAAAACAGTCGCTTATCAAAATATATTTCACCGTACTTGTTTCCACTTATTGTAGCAAACAATGAAGGTTTTTTTATATTATATTCTTTTAGTTTGAGTAGCTTTCGATGAGTACCTTTAATTCATGGTTAAACTCCTCAAGATTTATCATCTCATACGCCTGAGTACTATCAGAGTTCTCAGTCTCTGAGGATATAGTTACTGTATCACCTATGTTTATTGTATTTATTCCATCAGATTGATATTCTTTAATGTCTATTGAATAATAAATATTGCTAGAAAGACCACTATCGGCAGCTCTATATAAATAACTATCTAGGAGTGAATAAACTTTTAATAATTCTGCCTCTTCTGTGATGATTACCGATTTACCAGCGCCGTCATCTGTAATCACTATACTTTCAATCACATCCGCAGTCCCTCCGTAAACCTGACCAAATCCCACAGCAGAGGGTCCTCCATCATAACTTCCCGCCCTTGATAAAGAACCTGATTTCATATCCTGCTCATCTTCACTAGCAATTGTATAATCTTCTTTTGCTGTTCCAAGGGTAGCATCATCCATATCCCTTGCTGTTGCAGAGAATAATACCTGATCACTCTCAGAAACTGGACTCTCTGTTTTAGGCTGTGCCATATCAAAGGATGATAAATCATCCTTGGATGATAAATCATCCTTGGATGTGAAATCGTCCTTGGATGTGAAATCGTCCTTTGATGTGAAATCGTCCTTTGATAAATTACTCTCCATATAGATACCGCTATCATTTTTTGTGGATTTCATACCTACACTGCTTTTTATTATGCTGTAGCCTCCAATGAAGACTATCAAAGCAGCTGCAGCTGCTGTCAACCTACGAGCATATGAATTCCAAGAAATATTCTTAGCCTTTATTATTCTTTCTTCATTTTCCACTAATGTAGTTGGCTGCTCATTAATAGCCTTCAGTGTCTTTTGTATTAACTCCTCAGACACACTAATTCGAGAAAATTCAAGAGAAGTATTCAGATGAGACTTAATGTTTAGATCATCCAAATTCATATCTTCAGTATTATTTCCATCTTTCATCCGAAACCCTCCCTTCTAATCCGTCTTTCAACTTCTTTCTTGCTCTAGAAAGACGACTTTTGATAGTTCCCTCTGGTAGGTTTAAGTACTCTGCTGTCTCAGCAATAGTCATATCATTATAGTAAACACTTAGTATAACATCCTTATATTTAACTGGTAGAGACAATACTGTCTCCATAATCATCTTATTAGTGTCCTCATTCTCTACACTCTCATAATCCGAATCACTAATAATAGCATCCTCTTTATATTCCATCATAGGAACTACCCTGCGATTCCATGCGCTCTTTAAAAAATCCTTAGCAGTATTTATGGTGATCCGAATTATCCATGTTTTGATGCTAGAGTTTCCTTCAAATGTAGAAAGCTTTGAGTTTACTTTAATAAATACATCTTGAAAAATATCTTCTGCAGTATGAATATCCTTGACATACATATATGCTGTACGGAGTACATCGTTACCGTATTCCCACATCAAGTTTTCAATATCATAGGCAGTATCATTCTTCGAGAGATTTTTTTGGTTATCATTATCCATCCTGCCATCCCCCTATATACCATTATTATTGTCATCGTCCCTTAATGACTCAACATAAATACAGTATACACTGTTTAAATAGACGATGTAAATATGAAAATGGGTTCATAGCAGTTGCGCTTCTTCTGTTTGCTTTTCAATAATTAGACGCTAAAAGTGCTTATGAAGTTCCATATAAATCGTCGATTTTTGAACCAATTCTTACATATGTTTTTCTAAATCCTTCTCATAGGCCAAGCGATATAAGCTGGCGTAGATTCCATCTACTTCCATCAGGTCCTCGTGAGTTCCAGTTTCCTCGATGCCCTCTTCAGTCAATACAAGTATTTTTTCAGCATTTTTTATAGTAGATAATCTATGGGCGATTACAAATGTAGTTCTGTTTCTTGCCAGCTTTTCAAGTGAATCTTGAACCACCTTCTCACTTTCATTATCAAGAGCTGATGTTGCTTCATCAAAAATTAAAATTGGTGGATTCTTTAAAAATACTCTTGCTATACTAAGTCGCTGCTTCTGTCCTCCTGAAAGCTTAATACCTCTCTGACCTATATACGTATTATAACCTTCTGGTAGTTCCATTATAAATTCATGGGCATTAGCATTCATGGCTGCTTCAACTACCTCTTCCTCTGTGGCATCCTGTTTACCGTAACGAATATTGTCCATAACTGTGCCAGCAAAAAGATATACATCCTGCTGTACTATGCCTATTTTTTGTCTCAATGAGCGAAGCTTTATATCCCGTATATCTATACCATCAATCTTAATATTACCCTCGGACACCTCATAAAACCGAGGAATAAGGCTACACAATGTTGTCTTACCGACACCAGATGAACCAACCAAGGCCATATAATCTCCAGCATTAACATGAAGATTAATATTTTTAAATACCTCAGTATTAGTCCCATCATACTTGAATGACACATTGTTAAACTCTATATCACCTTTAACATCTTTCATGGTAATGGCTCCTGATCTATCAACAATATCAGGTTCAATACTAAGAATTTCATAGAAGCGATCAAACCCAGTCATACCATTTTGAAATTGTTCTGTAAAGCTAATCAGTTTCTTAACTGGATCCACAAGATTATTAATATAAAGCATAAAGGTAAGAAGGTCTGCTACATCAATAATCTCATGGGCTATAAATAATCCACCACCTGCTATAACTGCCACATTAATTAATCCTGTAAACATACTTAAGCCTGAATGGAAGGTAGCCATATGCCAGTAGCTGTTACGTTTGCTTTCAACAAATCTAGAGTTTCCCTCATGAAACTTATCTATCTCTGATGGTTCATTGGCAAAGGACTTTACAACTCTAATTCCCGAGATATTGTCTTCGATTTGTGCATTAATTTCAGCTACACGTTCTCTGTTTCTTCGAAATGCTCTACTCATCTTTTTTCTCATTTTTAAAGCGAAAAAGAACATCAAAGGAAGAAATGCAAAAACAATCATTGTTAGAGGCAAGTTAATCTGTATTAATATAACAAAGGCTCCAACAAATTTTATTATAGAAATAACAATGTCTTCTGGACCATGGTGACATAATTCTGTGATATCAAAAAGATCATTGGTTATCCTTGTCATCAACTGTCCAGTTTTTTGATTATCAAAGAAATTAAAAGACAGCTTCTGATAATGCTCAAATATATCATTTCGCATATCATATTCCATCTTTGCTCCCATAATATGACCTTTATATGATATAAAAAAATTACTAATATACTCTAATATCAATAGTCCAACCATTAGAAATATTAATTTAATAATAGTTGGTACAGATTCAGTTATATTCGTTCCCGTAATAACATTATTGGTAATATACCTAACAATCATTGGATAAACTAGGGATATTCCTGCTGCCAATAATGCAAAAAACATATCTGCAAAAAACAAAGGCAGATAGGGCTTATAATAGGATAAAAACTTTTTTGCTTTTTTACTCATATAAATTGACCGTACCTTTCTTCATTAAAAATAAGAATAGGCAGGACATGACTTGGTTAAATACCTAATCATAGTCTTGCCTTTATTCATGATATCTTTTACATTAGGTTCTATTATCTAGAAAGTCTAATTGACATATTATACATATACTCATCCAAGTCCTTCGTCATAGATAAAGCTTCCTGAATGTCATAATCAACAAACTTTCCACCTCGATAAGCAACCACTCTGTTGCTTGCACCAGCCATTAATAAATCCGCGGCCTTTGTTCCAAATGTAGATGCATAAACACGGTCCATTACTGTAGGTGTTCCTCCTCTTTGGGCATATCCAATGATGGTCTCTCTAGTCTCCATACCAGTAGCAGCTTGAATTCTCTTAGCCATACCATTAGAGTCACCAACCCCTTCAGCATTAATAATAATATAGTGCTTCTTTCCTAATCTGCGCTTTTCAATTATACTATTAATTATTCTTTGTTCGTCATAATCATATCGTTCTACAGTAAGAATTTCCTCTGCACCACAAGCAATACCACACCATAAGGCAATATGGCCAGCCATCCTTCCCATAACTTCAATTATACTACATCTTTCATGGGAGGTTGAAGTGTCTCTTACCTTATCCACTGTCTCCATGGCAGTATTAACCGCAGTGTCAAATCCGATAGTATAATCTGTACAAGCAATGTCTAAATCGATTGTTCCAGGAATAGCAACTGTATTGACACCATTCTTAGAAAGAGCTTCTGCTCCCTTAAATGAGCCGTCACCTCCAATAACAACCAGTCCGTCAATGCCATGCTTCTTTAATATTTCAGCACCCTTAACCTGGATTTCAGGCCTAACAAATTCTGGACAACGGGCTGTATATAAAACTGTACCTCCCCGTTGAATAATATCAGAAACACTATGGCCATCCATATCTATTATGTCTTCTTCTAATAAACCAGCATATCCTCTAAGGATTCCTTTAACATTTATTCCAGCATGCAAGGCAGTTCTAGTAACAGCTCGAATTGCAGCGTTCATTCCAGGGGCATCACCACCACTAGTTAATACTCCAATGGTTTTTACCTTCTTTTCCATTATTATAAACCATACCTTTCTAATATCTTATAAC
>DUNS01000182.1 GCA_012839235.1 Clostridiales bacterium | reverse complement strand
CTTTCTTATTATTATAACTAAATATCGTAAAATAATATACTCCATTTATAATATGATCAATAGCAATATTTATTTCCTAGTATTCATACTTAATTTATAGGATATGAAGTTATTATAAATAATAAACCCACTTATTACATTTGTCAAGTGGGTTTATCATAACTTCAATATATTAAATTGAAAAATCTAAGGGTATATGCTTTATTTGTTTATCAACAAGATCTTGTAAAGTAATGTTATCTACAACTCCCAATATAGCATCATATAATTTCTTCCATACCTCTTTTGTAACACAGATATTGGTCCTATTACAATCGCTTATGTCTTCATCTAGACAATCTACCGGCATCAAATTACCTTCAGTCAAGGTAAGAATCATTCCTACCGTATATTCACTAGGATCTTTTGATAAACGATAGCCACCTTGAGCTCCTCTTGTACTTTTTACATATCCAGCACGATTTAATAATGAAATTATCTGCTCAAGATATTTCTCCGAGATTTCTTGTCTGGAAGCAATACTTTTGATTGATATATATTCACCTGTATCATTTAAAGCTAAATCTAACATTAATCTTAAAGCATATCTACCCTTGGTCGATATCTTCATTTGTTACTCACCTCCTAAAAAACTAAGGTTTTTGTATCTGCCTTTTATCGAAAGTTACTGCGTAACTTCCGATAAGCTATATTACCATAGGTTTAATAGGAATTCAACATCTTCCCTGTTAACAACTTCTGTCTTCATCAGTTATGGAAGGATAAGGAAGTACCTCCGGTATATAATTCATGTTTTCTTGGTAGTAATTTTGATGAAAACAAAGGAACCAATCAAGGCAGTAGGTCATATCCCTTGGATTATTCACTCGATAATTAGCATCCCATAAGGTTCTAGGAGCTGGAAGTATTACATCATCATAGGGCATCCAATTAGCTGGGGTTGCAACATTATCACGATCAGATTCCTGCAATGCTATTATAATTCGCATTATTTCATCCATATTGCGTCCTGTAGTTAGTGGATAATATAGTATTGCACGGATTTTGCCCTCTGGGTCAATAATAAAGACAGCCCGTACAGTTTGAGTATTTGAACTGCCAGGCTGCATCATACCGTATTTTTTTGCAATTTCCATAGAAACATCTGCAATTACAGGAAAAGTAACTTCAACATTTTTTAAGTTCTTCCATGATAATTCTTTTATCTTCCTTAACCAGGCAATGTGTGAATAGATTCCGTCTACAGAAAGTCCTAAAAGCTCCGTATTAAGCATTCTAAAATCATTGATCATTGAAGCAAATGTCATAAACTCTGTTGTACAAACAGGGGTAAAATCACCTGGATGGCTAAAAAATACTACCCAACTGCCATAGTAATCAGAAGGAAAATCTATATCACCATTGGTACTAACTCCATGAAATGCAGGAGCGTAATCACCAATAAGGGGTATCTTGTTGTTCCCATCAATATTCATAGAAGCCTCCATATCATAATTAATCTATACTAAAAAGATATGAAAAGTTTTTCTATCTGCTACTACATTATTATACATTTAGACTTATTCCTCTAATACTCTTCCATCTGTACTAATAGTAATAACCCTCCATGGAACCATCTTCCCACTTTGTAGAAATGCTGTTTTAGCCGCATGAACAATTCCACCACAGCAAGGAACCTCCATACGAAGGATTGTTACACTCTTAATGTTATTATTAGAAAGTATGGATGTAAGCTTTTCGGAATAATCTACTTCATCAAGCTTAGGACATCCAATAAGAGTTACCTTATTCTTCATAAAGGAATGAATGTCCCTATATGCAAAAGCTGTACAATCAGCAGCAATTAATATATCAGCATCCTGAAAATATGGTGCTGTAGGAGGAACTAGCTGAATTTGAACTGGCCATTGTCTTAGATTAGAAGGTAATTCCTCTCTCCTGTCCTCCACTTGCTTGGTAGCTGGAGTTGAACTATTATTTAATTCCATCATTCTAGAACCAGGGCAGCCTGTAAAGACTTTTTCAGCCTTTTTCTCATTGCTTTCTTTCTTGCTTCTCTCTATGTTTCTTAATACCTCTTCTTCATTAAAAGGTAATGCTTCCCTTTCTTCAAAGCTTATAGCTCCCGTAGGGCAAGCTGGAAGACAATTACCCAAACCATCACAATAATCATCCCTTATAAGCTTAGCCTTGCCGTCAACTAATGCTAATGCAGATTCATGACAGGCATCAATACACAAACCACAACCATTACATAATTCCTCATCAATCTTAATCATCTGTCGTATCATATAATATACCGCACCCTTCCTTAATTCGTTTATATAGATTATAACATGATATAAAAAAAGAAAATGTAGCCAAGGCTACATTTTCTTTTCTCTTTGCTCTCTTTTCTTTATTGTAAAGCATTGATAACACATAGCAGTATACTTGTCATTACCTCCGATTAACACCTGTTCTCCTTCTGTAAGAATTATACCGTTCTGGTCTAATCTCACATTAACAGTGGCTTTTTTGCCACATGAGCATATGGTCTTAATCTCCGTAATTGAATCAGCTATTTCAAGTAATCTCATGCTACCCGGAAACATCTTTGTGCGAAAGTCCGTCCTTAATCCAAAACAAAGAACCGGTATATCGTGGAATATTACTATCTCAGCTAATTGATCAATCTGATCTTCAGATAAAAACTGACATTCATCAACTATTACTACATCCACTTGATCAGATAGCTCTAGAAAACTATCATAGACATTTTCATTCAGGGGAAGGATATATGCTGGACACGAAAGTCCTATTCTTGATTTAACAAGATTATCTCCATCCCTATCATCAGTCTTAGGCTTTATTAGCCAAACCCTCATTCCTCGCTCTTCATAGTTAAACTTGGTTATTAAAGCCTGGGCTGTCTTAGAACTTCCCATAACTCCATACTTAAAATATAGCTTAGCCATCCAATCAATCCTTTGTCATTATATTGTAATCCTGTATGATGATATTTACTCTTTACACTATCTTGTGCTCTTATCAAAAGGAATTCCCTCAGCCTTTGGAGCTCTTGATTTCTTAGAAGTAAATATAAGAACTACCATTGTTGCGATATAAGGAAGCATCTTATAATAGGTCTTATCAATATCCAAATCCTTAAGGAAAGGTATTAAGGCTGTTGAATATGCAAGAGTTCTTAAGAAGGCGAAGAACATTGCCGCGAATAGAATTCTTAAAGGTTTCCACTGACCAAATATTAAAACTGCAAGGGATAAGAAACCGAAGCCAGCAACACCAGTATGACCATTAATATTACCATCCATAACACCTACAGAGTAGAAGAAACCACCCATACCACCTAATAGCCCTGAAATGGCAACACCTACATGCCTGGTTTTATGAACGTTAATACCTACGGAGTCAGCTGCATGAGGATGCTCACCACAAGCTCTTAGGCGTAGTCCAAACTTAGTCTTGTAAAAAATAATTGTTGCCAATATTAATAGTGCAAATCCTATATAAAGTGTAATATAAGTTTGTTGGAAAAACAGTGGACCAATTACAGGGATATCACCTAATACAGGAACTTTCTTTATATAAAAGTTAACAGAGGTTGTTACACCGTCACTGTTAAAATTCATCTTTGAAAATAGAAGTATTATAGCAGGAACTAGCATGTTCATAGCTGTACCTGTAATAGTTTGATCGGCTTTCATATTGACAGCAGCATAGGATAGTAAAAATGAATATATAATACCACCTATACAGGCAACAATCATACCTATTAATAGTATAAGCTGAGGACTTAGGCCACTACCCTGTACAAAGTAAACGGTCAGGCATCCAAAAAACGCTCCAATAAGCATAATACCCTCAAGTGCAATATT
>DUNS01000181.1 GCA_012839235.1 Clostridiales bacterium | reverse complement strand
TCCTAGATGATGCCGCTTTGAGGCATCTCGAAAAACCGGAAGAACAAGGAGCGAGCACCGTTGTGCTTGCTTCGCAGTTCTTCTGTGTGAATTGTCTTTTTAATTCACACTACTCCTAGATGATGCCGCTTTGAGGCATCTCGAAAAACCGGAAGAACAAGGAGCGAGCACCGTTGTGCTTGCTTCGCAGTTCTTCTGTGTGAATTGTCTTTTTAATTCACACTACTCCTTAGTGTAAACTTTGGGCACGATAACGCTGGGATATTAGATCAAGCTCTCTACTGAATTTCTCCAGATCATCCTGATCTCCATCCTGATATATTCTAAAAAAGTTATCTTGAATTTTAATTACTTCTTGCTTGCTTGCAACTTTATATAAATTTTGTATATTAGTAAGAATATCTGCAACTATGTTAGCTTTAATGGTAAATGTATTCTGGGCATCCATAATCTCATCTCTAACTACAGACATCTCTCTATCAAGTATAATCACAGCTTCAGCTGCAGAGGAAAGCCTTTCCCTAATGTGTTCAGGCATATTCTGATTGTACTTATATTGTAAAGAATGCTCAATTGTAGCCCAAAAATTCATAGCTAAGGTTCTAATCTGTATCTCTACCTGTAGTTCCTTCTTTCCCTTAAGGGTCTCTACATCATAATATACGATCATATGATATGACCTATATCCGCTTTTTTTAGCCTGATCTATATAGTCCTTCTCACTTTTAATCCTCATGTCAGATCTATTTCTAATAATATCTACTACCTTATATATATCTTCAACAAACTGGCAGATAATACGAATACCTGCTATATCCTCAATCTTTTCATTAAAATGTTCTAGACTTATCCCCTTCTTCTGGGACTTTTCTATAATGCTTGCTATTGTTTTAACCCTTCCAGTAACCTGTTCAATAGGAGAATAAGCACCTACATGCCTGTATTCATCTATAATATATTCAAATTTTAATATAAGTTCATCTACTGCTAAGGCATAAGGTTCTAGAGTTTCTCTCCATAGTTGTATTTCCATTAAAATTTACCTCCCTGCTTACAATAGTTCATTTATTCCTTCTCAAGTGAAAGCATCATCATGGATAATACTGCAAGTCCTGCTGTTTCAGTTCTTAAGATTCTTCTTCCCAAGGTAATTGGTATAGTATTTCTTTCAAGTGCCAGTTCAATCTCAGTTTCTTCAAAGCCTCCCTCAGGGCCAATCACAACTCCTACAGATGAATATTTTGAAAGACTAGCAATTATCTCCCTTGTTCTAGTAATACCTTCAGCATTCTCATATGGTATCAAAGCAATATCCATCTTAGAGCATTCTTCTAAAGCCTTATCATAAGATATTACAGGTCTTATCTTGGGAATAATTCCTCTATGAGATTGCTTTGCAGCACTTTCTGCAATAGCCTGCCATCTCTCTAGTTTCTTTTCTTCCCTTTTCTTATCCTCAAGCTTAACTATTACCCTTTTTGTCATAACTGGAATTATCTCATGGACCCCAAGTTCAACTGCCTTTTGAATTATTAGCTCCATCTTGTCTTTCTTTGGTAAGCCTTGAAAAAGCGTAATTTTAGTAATAAGTTCAGTGTCCGTAATAAGCTCTGATATAATATTACAGCTTATTTCTTTATCATCTACCCTATCTATTATACAATAACAATCTTTTCCTTGTCCATTGCAAATAATAAGTTTATCCCCACTACTCATTCGAAGCACATTCTTAATGTGATTTACATCGGAGCCTATTATGGAAATTTTATTATCTTGTACTTGTTCTGGGGCTACATAAAATCTGTGCATATACTACACTCCTTGGAAATAAAATTTGTCAAAATCATAATCTAGTAGACATCATAGGCAAGCTTTTACTTGCCTTTTTCTACATCTTAAAATATCATCAAAGATGTTTTTCAGACTATGATAGTTCTTATCTTTGAATCAAAATTCCCGGTACACAAAATAAATGTACCGGGAGTCTATAACTACACCGGTACTACCGTTGTAGATTAATTCTTCTTAGCCACAAAGGATACCCAATCTCCCATGTGATTAACTTCCTCAATTATAAAGTTATTACTTATAAGAGCTGTCCTAACAGCATCCTCCTTAGTATTAATAATTCCAGAAGTAATAAAAACGCCCCCATGTTTTAGATTCTCACCTATTACATGGGCTAAGGGTATAATAACATCAGCCAGAATATTGGCAACAACTATATCATATTTTTCTAATCCGATTTCGGCCCTAATACCGCCATCTTCTATGATATTACCAGTTACAAAGTTGAAGTAACCCGCCTTTATGTCAATATTATTAACCCCTGCATTTTCTATAGCATAGTCAGTAGCATGTTCATCTATATCTATTCCTAAAATCTCTTTTGCTCCAAGCTTCTTAGCTATTATTGAAAGGATTCCACTACCACTTCCTGCATCTAAAACCACTGAATTAGGCTTCATATATTTCTTTAAAGCTAGTATACAAAGCTTGGTTGTCTCATGAGACCCAGTTCCAAAAGCTGTCCCTGGATCAATCTCTATAACAAGATCATTCTCATTAATATGCTCTAGGGTTTCCCATGTAGGCTTTATAACAATAGTATCATCAATTCTAAATGGCTTGAAATATTGCTTCCAGTTATTAACCCAGTCAATATCCTTAGTTTCTGATACAGTGATTTGACCACTTCCAATATTGACAAATTGACTTATTTCCTCAAGGCCCTCTCGAACCTTTAGAAGAATATCTTCAGAATAATCTTCAGGGTCAAGGTAGAAGTTAATATTAGCTATCCCATCATCCTCTTCCATTATCGGAAGAATATCAACGAACATTTTCTTCATGTCCTCTTCAGGTAATGGTAGTTTATCTTCTATTTCAATACCCTCTATACCAATATCATCTAACATACTGCTTATTAAATCCACTGCTTCTGTTGTTGTTTCTAAGCTAAACTTAGTCCATTTCATATATAGAACCATGCCTTTCATAGTGTAAAAGTCAAACCTTACACTGAAGAACTTCCCAATCTGCCCTAGGGTGTAAATCTCTTGTTCTTCCTATTTCCAAAACTTTTTCTTACCTTTTTCCTTATCATTAGAAGTTTTTTCTTCACTCTTACCATTAAGAGCTTCATCGAATTTTCTAAGAAGGTCCTTCTGTTCAGATGTTAAGCTGGTTGGAACCTGAACAACTAAAGTAACATAATGATCTCCTCGAACATTTTTATTCCGAAGGGAAGGTACTCCTTTGTCTCTTAACCTAACCTTGGTATCGGTTTGAGTACCGGATTTAACATTATATATTACATCTCCATCTACAGTTTTGATACGAATATCTCCACCAAGTGCTGCTGTACCATAGGAAATTGGTACTGTAGAGAATATATCATAATCCTGTCTTTGGAATATAGGATGTCTACTTACATCAATATTAACAAGAAGATCCCCTCTTGGGCCACCATTGGTACCTGGTTCTCCCTTTCCTCTTATTCTAACACTCTGTCCATTGTCTATTCCAGCTGGTATGGATACTTTTATTCTCTTGCGACTTGTAACATAACCTTCTCCACGACAATCAGGACATTTATCCTTAATTATCTTACCGCTTCCTCTACAGTCTGGACAGGTTTGAACATTTCTAACCATACCGAATAAGGATTGCTGGGTAAATACTACTTGACCCTTACCACCACACTTCTTACAAGTCTCTGAACTAGTACCATGCTTAGCACCGCTTCCGTGACAGGATGAACATTCATCCTTAAGGTTTAGATCTAGCTCTTTTTCTGTTCCAAATACAGCTTCCTCAAAAGTTATTCTTACTGAGGTTCTTAGGTTAGCACCCTGCATTGGTCCGTTTCGTCTGGAGCTTCTACCACCACCAAATAGATCACCGAAGAAATCACCAAAGATATCTCCCATGTCCATTCCACTAAAATCAAAGCCTCCAGCTCCACCAGCCCCACCTTCAAAAGCTGCATGGCCAAACTGATCATATTGTCTACGTTTGTCAGCATCACTTAGGACTGCATAGGCTTCGGAAGCTTCTTTAAACTTACTTTCAGCTTCAGCATTATCTGGATTGGTATCAGGATGGTATTGCTTTGCTAGCTTTCTATATGCCTTTTTCAATTCATCATCAGTCGCGCTACGACTTACGCCAAGGACCTCATAATAATCTCTTTTATCAGCCATCTATTCCTACACCTTTCATATTACTTACTACATGATGGAGCTACGCACCATCTATATATAATTAGAAACAGGCAGTCAAAAGCCTACCTATCCTTATATTCGACATTAATAAACCGCACTTTATAATACTAAATATACAGCAGTTCGTCAAGTTTTGCACCATAATTAATGCTATTTCAGCCTCCCAAGATATTGTTAGGACCAGTAGAAAAAATGTTCCCATAGATGAGACGTTCCCACTTAGTTGCATTACGTAGCGGTACATAAGGTTCTACAAAACAGAACCTAAGTACCGACGAATGCAAATACTCACTATGGGAATTATTTTTCTTTGGTCCTAATATATATGATTTCGAGAGGCTGAAAAAAACCATTAATTGGAGTGTCTTAATTTAAGACACTCCAGTATCACTTACTTATTTTTATACTTCCTTGTAGTCTCCATCAACTACATCATCACCATAGTTGTTGCTTCCAGCATCGCCTGGATTACCCATGTCTGGGCCAGCACCAGCTGCTCCACCTTGTTGCTCATATAATTTTGCGAATAATTCCTGAGCATCATTCATAAGCTTTTCCTTAGCATTCTTAAGATCTTCAACCTCTCCATCGGACATTACTTCTGGATTAGTCTTCTCTAATAACTCCTTTAATCTTGCTATATCTTCTTCAATTGTTGTCTTAGCAGAAGCATCAAGCTTATCTCCAACCTCTTCTAAGGTCTTCTCTGTCTGGAATACCATATTCTCTGCTTCATTTCTTGTATCAATAGCATCCTTACGCTTCTTATCCTGTGCTTCGAATTCAGCAGCTTCCTTAACAGCCTTATCAATATCTGCATCAGATAGATTAGAGCTTGCAGTAATTGTAATGTGCTGTTCCTTACCTGTTCCTAAGTCCTTAGCAGAAACATTAACAATACCATTAGCATCTATATCAAATGTAACTTCAATCTGAGGAACACCTCTTCTTGCTGCTGGAATACCATCAAGACGGAACTGTCCAAGACTCTTATTATCCTTAGCAAATTGTCTCTCACCCTGAAGAACATTGATATCAACTGCTGTCTGATTGTCTGCAGCTGTAGAGAATATCTGGCTCTTCTTAGTAGGGATTGTAGTATTTCTCTCTATTAATTTTGTTGCTACGCCACCAAGGGTCTCAATGGATAGGGACAATGGAGTAACATCAAGTAAAAGTATGTCACCAGCACCTGCATCACCAGCTAGCTTACCACCTTGTATAGAAGCACCAAGAGCAACACACTCATCTGGATTTAAGTTCTTAGAAGGCTCATGACCTGTTATCTGCTTAACCTTATCCTGAACAGCAGGTACACGGGTAGAACCACCAACTAATAAAACCTTATTTAATTCAGAAGCTAATAAGCCAGCATCTTTTAATGCATTCTGAACAGGAATTGCAGTTCTTTCTACTAGATCTGCTGTTAACTCATTGAATTTTGCACGAGTTAGGTTCATATCAAAATGCTTTGGTCCGTCAGAAGTTGCAGTGATAAAAGGAAGGTTGATATTGGTTGTAGTAGATGAAGAAAGCTCTATCTTAGCCTTCTCAGCTGCTTCGTTAAGTCTTTGCATTGCCATCTTGTCTGTTGATAAATCAACACCTTCATTAGCCTTAAATTCTGCAACCATATATCTTACAACTTTTTCATCAAAGTCATCTCCACCTAGTCTATTGTCACCAGATGTAGCTAAAACTTCGATTACACCATCACCAATCTCTATTATTGATACGTCGAAAGTACCACCACCAAGGTCGAACACCATGATCTTTTGCTCTTTTTCATTATCAAGACCATATGCTAAAGCTGCTGCTGTTGGCTCATTGATAATTCTCTTTACATCAAGTCCAGCAATCTTACCAGCATCCTTAGTTGCCTGTCTCTGAGCATCATTAAAGTAAGCAGGTACAGTAATAACTGCTTCTGATATCTTCTCACCAAGATATGCTTCTGCATCAGCCTTTAGCTTCTGTAGAACCATAGCAGAGATTTCTTGAGGAGAATACTTCTTATCATCAATCTTTACTCTAAAATCTGTTCCCATATGTCTCTTGATTGATGAAATTGTGTTATCTGAATTAGTTACCGCCTGACGCTTTGCAGGTTCACCAACTAATCTTTCTCCTGATTTAGTAAATGCTACAACAGAGGGAGTAGTTCTAGCCCCTTCAGTATTTGTAACAACAACCGGTTTTCCACCTTCCATAACGGCAACACATGAATTAGTGGTACCTAAGTCAATTCCTATTATTTTACCCATTTTATAATCCTCCATAATTAATTTAATATCATATTTACTAGTTAACAACCTTTACCATGCTATGGCGAACAACCATATCACGATACATGTATCCTTTTTGGAACTCTTCAGAAACGATATTAGCTTCCATAGTATCATCTTCTCCATGCATAACAGCATTATGAATATTAGGATCAAATTCTTTACCAACAGCATCTATAGGCTTAACACCAATTTCCTCTAATACTGTAATCAACTGTTTATAAATCATCTCGATTCCCTTGACAAATGCACTATTCTTTTCTTCTTCTGAAACAGCTCCAAGTCCTCTTTCGAAATTATCTACAACTGGAAGTAGCTTCTCAATCACATTCTTAGCTCCAAGATCAAACATGGCCCCTTTTTCTTTATCAGAGCGCTTTCTAAAGTTGTCAAATTCAGCCATAGTTCTTACTATGCGATCAGTTAGTTCCTCAATTTTTTGATCCTTGGCACTTAATTCCTTAGATTTAGTATTCTTAAAAAGCTTACCAGATTTTTTTTGTTTGTCCTTATTATCATTAATTATTTCTTCAGAAGTTTCATCAACTGTCCCTTCCTCAGCTTCTATTTTATCATCTCCAACCTTTGCAGATGTTATGTCCTTCACTTCTTCAGCCGAAGCATCATTCTCAACCTGCTCATCGGTAGACATTCCCTGCTTTTCTTTTTCCATCGCAGCCTTTATTGCTTCAACTGCCTTATCCTTGCTATCCAATATTATGCTTACCACCTTTCACTTACTATGTTTTATTTTTAAATATATCATCTAACTGCATCATTAAAGACTGCAGCGTGCTAACAACTTTTTCGTAATCCATACGCTTAGGTCCTATAATTCCAACCTTTCCATAGACACCTTCATCGATCTCATAGGTTGCAGTAACCACAGAACAATCTTTCATGCTTTCAACCGGGGATTCATCACCTATATAAACCTGTATACCACGGGTATCTTCATCTTCCATCTTGTTCTGAATTACTTCAGTAAGCATTTTCTTTTCTTCTAAGGTATATAAAATATCAGAAACCCTTTCCCTATCAGAAAGCTCTGGATACTTTAAAATATTAGTTGCGCCAGAGGTATAGATCTTAAAATCATCATCTTCTTCCATTGCATGCATAATTGCTTCAAGTATATCATTAACAATAACTCTATATTCTCCAGCTTGTTCCTTCATCTTGGTTATGACAGGAAGATTGATTTCTTCCATATCAAGTCCTGTTAAAAATGTATTGAGTATAATATTAAGCTTTAAAATTATTTCCTTATCTAAAGCTTGTGAAATATGAATAATGTTATTCTTTATTATGTTCTTTTCAAAAACTAAGACAGCTAACAATTGAGTTTCATCAATCTCAGTCAATTGTATAAACTTCAATTTCTTTTTATACTGAGGAGTTGTAATCATAGTTGTATAATTGGTGTTAACTGCTAACATCTTAGCAACCTGTTGAAGAATATTCTCAAGCTTATCAGCCTTCTCTATAAGAATATTTTTCATATCGTCTACTTCTTGGATTTTTTCTTCAAGAAGCATATCAACATAGAAACGATACCCCTTATCGCTAGGAATACGGCCAGCAGAGGTATAGGGTTGAATTATATAGCCAAGCTCTTCAAGATCAGCCATCTCATTACGAATTGTTGCTGAGCTAAGATTCAAATCAGTATATTTCGATATGGTTCTAGATCCTACAGGCTCACCTGTATCAAGATAGTTCTGTATTATCGCTTTTAAAATCTTTACTTTTCTTTCATCAAGAGCCATAATAATCCACCTCCATATCCATAATAGCACCTAGTTTACAAGTCCTCATTTGTTAGCACTCACTCTCAAAGAGTGCTAATACAATATATAAAATACCACTATTCAATTGATTTGTCAAGATTGTTTTTATAAATAATACTAAAAAAAGTGCCTCTTATAATTGATATGACATTTTCAAGAAGAGGATCTAATTTTATATTAATTAGACTTTCTACTTGAGAATTATCATATCAAACAGAGACACTTTTCAATATTACTCAAAATATTTATATTAAATTATGCTTTCATGCCATATCACTATTAGGTTTCTTAATAGCAGCTCCTGTAAAGAATTATTGATTAATTTCTTATGAATTCGCAAAGCACTGCATTACTCACATCTATACCATAATCCGTTAATCCCAATATATCCCCATCAATAGCAATAAGATTATTATCTAATAATCTCTTGATTTCCTTATTGTAGGCCTTATATATACTAGTTTGAAATCTTTTTTCAAATTCCTTAATACTTATTCCTTTTGTAAGTCTAAGACCTAAAAACATAAATTCCTCAATTTTATCACTTATAGTAAGCTCAAGGTATTCCTCTCTTATTAAGTCCTGAAGTCCCTGATTATCTAGATCTTTACTAGATCTTTCAATATATTTGTTAATATCATGTATATTTTTAATTCTCGCACCCTTAAACAGGGATGATGCACCAATACCAAGCCCTAGATACTCACTTCCTATCCAATAAGAGATATTATGTCTGCATTCATATCCCTCTCTACTATAATTAGAAATCTCATATCTATTATATCCATTAGCTTTCAACAGTTCCTTGGTTCTATGATATATCCTTCTATCCATATCCTCATCTGGTAACATATCTCTAAGCTTACCATCCTCGCCATAGAGATAGTGGAAAGGGGTACCCTCTTCTATTATTAAGCTGTAAGCGGAAATATGTTCTGGACCTAGATCAATAACTTTACTTAATGTATTCTCCCATGTCTCTAAAGTCTGTCCCGGTAAGGCTGACATTAAATCGATATTAATATTATTAAAGCCAATTTCTCTTGCCAGATTATAGTTTTCCTTAAACTGCTCGTAGGTATGAATTCTACCCAGTCTTTTAAGTTCTATATTATCTGTTGATTGTAGACCAAAGCTAATTCTATTAAGGCCAGCTCTTTTATAAACCATTAGCTTATCCTTCATAAGAGTTCCTGGATTTACTTCAATGGTTGCCTCCAGTCTAGTATCATCTATATGGAATACATCCCCAACTGCCTTCATTATATCTTCAATTAATAAAGGATCAATTGCCGATGGAGTTCCACCTCCAATAAATATGGTTGGTACCAGGTAATCATCAACCTTACCCTTATAGCTATGAATCTCATTAAGCAAGGCTTCTACATATTGCTTTTTAACAACTTCAGTTCCAGGAGCAGATAAGAAATCACAATAATCACATTTCTTCACACAAAATGGAATGTGTATATATAAACCTAAGTCCTTATGTTTCTTCTCCAATACATCAACTCCTTTCTCACTATCATTAATAGGTAATTGGGAAACTCCACATTCTATATATGATATATGATAAACAAATGTCCACACCTAAAGATGTGGACATATATTAATCTTAATCTTCATCCAGTTTTAGAACGCTCATAAATGCACTTTGAGGAATTTCAACACTACCAACTGTTCTCATCCTCTTCTTACCTTCTTTTTGCTTCTCTAACAGCTTTCTCTTACGAGATATATCACCACCGTAACACTTGGCAAGAACGTCCTTTCTCATAGCCTTAACTGTTTCTCTAGCAATTACCTTACTACCAATAGCAGCCTGAATAGGTATTTCAAAAAGCTGTCTAGGAATCTCATCTTTTAGCTTCTCACACATTCTTCTTCCTCGCTCATAAGCACTTTCTCCATGAACGATAAATGTCAAAGCATCCACTTCTTCTCTATTAATAAGAATATCTAATTTCACAAGTTCAGATTGAACATAGCCTTTAAGCTCATAATCAAAGGAAGCATATCCTTTGGATCTTGATTTTAAAGCATCAAAGAAATCATAGATTATCTCATTAAGAGGTAGCTCATACTTTAACAAGGCTCGGGTGGTTTCAATATACTCCATTCCCAGATAGATACCTCTTCGCTCTTGACAAAGTGACATAATTGCACCAACATAATCTGTAGTAACCATGATTTCAGCAGTTACAAATGGTTCCTCCATATAGTCAATATGGGATGGATCAGGTAAGTTAGTAGGGTTAGTTATCTCTATCATCTCACCATCAGTTTTATGAACCTTATATATAACACTAGGTGCGGTTGTAATAATATCAAGGTTATATTCTCTCTCTAGTCTTTCTTGGATGATCTCAAGGTGTAACAAGCCAAGGAAGCCACATCTAAATCCAAATCCCAGAGCAACAGAGGTTTCTGGCTCGAATTGTAGGGCAGCATCATTTAATTGTAGCTTCTCCAAAGCATCACGTAAGTCAGGATACTTAGCCCCATCAACAGGATACATACCACAATATACCATTGGCTGTACCTTCTTATATCCTGGAAGAGGATTAGCACATGGACGCTTATTATCAGTTACTGTATCACCAACTTGAGTTTCCTTAACATTTTTAAGACTTGCAGTAATATAGCCAACCATGCCGGCTGTTAATTCATCTGCAGGAATAAATTGTCCAGCACCGAATGTACCAAGCTCAACAACCTCAGCTACAGCTCCAGTAGCCATCATCCTTATCTGTGTTCCTTTTTTAACTCGTCCTTCTTTAATTCTGCAAAATATAATAACTCCCTTATAGGAATCATATTTAGAATCGAATATTAAGGCTTGTAAGGGTGCGTCTGGGTCACCATCAGGAGCAGGAATTTTATTCACAATCTGCTCTAATACCTCATCGATATTCAAGCCTTGCTTTGCTGATACCAGTGGAGCATCATGAGCATCAAGGCCAATAACATCTTCAATCTCAGCCTTAACTCGCTCTGGATCACTGCTTGGTAAATCAATCTTATTAATAACAGGCATAATCTCAAGATTATGGTCAATAGCCAGATATACATTGGCAAGGGTCTGGGCTTCAATTCCTTGAGCAGCATCTACAACCAAGATAGCTCCTTCACAGGCAGCAAGGCTTCTTGAAACCTCATAGTTAAAGTCTACATGCCCTGGAGTGTCAATCAAATTAAAGACATACTCTTCTCCATTCTTGGCTTTATATATAGTACGAACGGTTTGGGCTTTAATAGTAATGCCTCTTTCCCTCTCCAAATCCATATTGTCCAAGACCTGTGCTTGCATCTCACGGCTGGTTAATAATCCAGTCTTTTCAATAATTCTATCTGCCAGAGTAGATTTACCATGATCTATATGGGCAATTATGCAAAAGTTTCTAATGTTATTTTGTTTCATCGACATTGTATTTTAATCCACCTTCCGTCGGTTGTTTATCTTGTAAATCAGTTTTAACAATAACTGATTATACCATATAGATCCCCTAGTTACAAGAAATATCACAGTTTTAAGCTAGTCATTACTTGCTTCTCCTTGAAGAACTCTATCAATAAGATGGGCAAATGGATCCATAGCATTTTTTGCAGATTCAAGTGAATTATTAACTGTTCCAAGCTCTACCAGAAGAGATTTTGGTCGCAAATGGAGATTATAACGATAGCATTTTAAATAGTTCTTCATAAAAAACCCCGGATATAAATCAAAAGATTCAAGCTGTAGTTGAAATCCAAATGCCAGGTTATCTTGAATAAAAGGATTATCATGATTAGGCAAGGGACCATTCTGATCTCTACTAAGACCATTAAATAACATGATTTTGGCCGTTTCCTTACCATCAATCATCACCGTTCTTGCCACACCATCATCCCTATGTAAATCAATTATCACCTCTATAGAAGGATTCTTTTCCAGCATATTTTCCAGACCCACTCTGGCATAGTTGTATGCTTTATTTCTATCTTCAAAGCCATCCACAACATCATATTCAGTTTTATCATGGATAACATTGTATCCGTATTCTTCCCTTAATATATTGGCCAATATACTACCCACCCCTACAATACTATCCTCGGTTACATTAGGTCGGCTGTCAATGAAAGCTTCCTGAGAATGGGTATGGTATATCAAAATCTGTGGCTTGTCGTTGCTTTGCTTGATAGTCATGTCTTTGCTAGCGAATACCTCTGCATCAAAAAGGGGTTCTGTAACCTTTGTTAATGGATCAACTATATATAAGTTCTGTACCATAAAGTTAATATCCTTTAATTGATTTAAGGTAAACCTAGTCCCATTATTGGAGGTAAATGTTTCCGTAGCATCATAGTCCATATTATCCAAGGCTTCAATATTCTCATTAGCTATTACATGGCCTTCAAGGATATCAATTAGAATTTCTTCATTATCCTCTGGGTTATTATAATTGATTGCATTTCCATTACTTAATATAAACTCTTTGGTTAAGGTACTACTACTGACAGAATGAAACTCAATCCCAACCGAAACATCCTGGTCTATGTAAGTATCAAGATCAACATCTTCATTAATATAACTAGTGTCTTCTCTAGCTAAAGCTCTTGTTATAGATCTGCTATTAATAATCTTTCTAAATGATAATCTATCCCCTATTGAAATAACACCCATCTGATTCTCATCTGCTCTTGCTGTGTAAGATAAAAGGCCAGAAGAATTACTTAATAAGGAGAAGCTCATATTCCT
>DUNS01000180.1 GCA_012839235.1 Clostridiales bacterium | reverse complement strand
ATTCACCAAGTATATAGGACACTTTTATAACAATTTTAGAGAAAGCTGTTAATATATTGTTTGTTTGTTGTATATAAATTATTCAGTAAAATCATATAATATATAATTTTTAACTTTTGTTAAATTAACATTGCAGTCAATTATTTAATGTGCTATACTTTTATAAAATTCATAACTGCAAGTGATAAAAATTTCAATTGGTGGTGTAAAGATGAAAAAAGTTACAATGCAAGATATAGCTAATATTTTGAATGTTTCTAGAGTGACTGTATGGAAGGTACTTAATAATCAGCCAGGAGTATCAAAGCCCCTCCGTGACCAGATAATCATGACCGCAAAAGATACTGGTTATCTTAAACCAGGGCAAGAAGCAGAAGCTTACCTTACAGAGAATGGTGACCCCCATTCAGAAAAGCAACCAAAAAAAACGATTTCCGTAGTAATTTCAAGACCAGAATCCTCCCTATTCTGGATAAATATTATACATTCATTAGCTAAGGTTCTAGACACTCAAGGAATTAATATGATGTACACATATCTTCCAGCTAGCTACCAAGAGGGATATGTATTACCCAGCGTGTTAACTAATGGTACATCTAAAGGTATGGTAATACTCAATGTCTACGATATCCATCTGTTGACCATGCTTAATAATTTGAGTATACCCAAGGTTTTTTTGGATTTAGTTACTGATTTCCCAACGGAAACGATTACAGGAGATGTATTCTTATTAGCTGGCCAAAGAAAAATAGAAGAAATAACTAATAGTATTATTAGAAAGGGCCGAACAGAAATAGGCTTTATTGGAGATATTAGTTACGCTTTAACTAACAAGGAACGTTTTGAAGGTTTCAAATTAGCACTTGAAAAAAATAATATTAAAATGCAAGAAAAATACTGCCTCACAAGAAAAATTGGGATATATTCATACTATGAAGAAATTTCTTCCTTCCTAGATAACCTAGATAAAATGCCACAGGCATTTGTATGCGCCAGTGACTTTATCGCCAATTTTATGATGCAGTATTTCGTTGAGCACAATTATAAAGTTCCCGAAGATATAGCTCTTTCAGGATTTGACGGTAGTACTGAATATTCTATGGTTACAGGCAAGCTTACCACTGTTAATGTTCCAACACATCATTTGGGCATACGCCTTGCCAATCAGCTGTTATATCGTATTGAGCATCCAAATGCCCCACTAGAATTAACCCATATTTATTCAGATATCATATGGGGCAAGTCAACTGATTTTTAATGTCTTACAGTTGCTCCAAAGGGCATTAAGGCTAGCTTAGCTATCTTAAAATGTTGAAGTCCAAAGGGTATACCAATAATCGTTATACATAAAATCACACCAATAACAGCTGATCCTATAGCTAAGGGAATTCCAGACACTAGCAACCATATAATATTTAGCAATAATGACCCAGCTCCTCCCCCATATTCCACTTCCTTACCGAAAGGGAAAAAGCTAAGTCCAGCTAATTTAAAGCACTGAATTCCTACTGGTATACCTATGATTGTTATACACCATAAGCAACCAACTAAGACCCAGCTTAGTCCACTTACAAAACCACCAAATATAAACCACAAGATATTACCTAAACAACCCATATATTTATCCTTTCTTTCAATGTATAATCATTCTACTTTTACTACTAGCTTAGTTAAATTTCATTACACCTATTTATAAATAAGTATATTAGTTCATACCTAGATTAGCAACACAAAATTCGATCTTTTATGCCTCATACTATTATTTTAAGCATACTACCTTCTATGTTTTTTTGGATTAGTATTTTTTTATCAATTCTTTCCTTTAATTCATTCACATGGGATATGATACCTACAAGACGATCACCCCTTGTTAAAGAGTTCAAGGTTTCTATGGCCTGTTCTAAGGAATCACTATCCAACGAACCAAAGCCTTCATCAACAAACATAGTATCAATTTCAACTCCACCTGCAAAGCTTTGAATAACATCGGATAGTCCCAAGGCAAGGGATAGGGCTGCCTTAAAGGATTCTCCCCCAGACAAAGACTTGATTGATCTTGCTTTGCCTGTATAGTAGTCCATTACTTCAAGCTCTAGACCGGCCGCGCTCCTAAAATTAGTAGGATCTTCCTTTCGCATAAGAGCATACTGGCTATTGGACATCTTTGTAAATCGAAGATTTGCCTCATGTATTACTCTTTCAAAATAGAAGGCCTGTACATATTGCTCAAAAGCGATTTTTGATTTGCCACTTAGTTCTCCATTGGCAGTTTTACTGAGATCACTATATATTAGATATTTATCTCTGACCTTCTCCTGTTCCCTATTATTCTCCTCTACTCTATTATAGATTCCAAGATTATTAACCAACCTGCTATAGATTTGATTAATTAACTCCTCACATTCAGTTTTGCTTTTATTAAGAGTCTTTTGCTCTTCCATAAGCTTATCAATATCCCTTAGAATATGACCCTTTGTTTCTTCCTTAAGACGACTTAGTTTTTCCTCAAGATTTTCTTTGGTTTTATAATAATCATCAACAGCTCCTTTTAACTCTTTAAGGGCCTCTTCATCAAGCAAGGAAGCCTTGAATTTTTTTACGGCAATTGAAAGATCATTTGTATTAGTACTTCCTTTATCTTTCTTCAAAAAACCACATTTCAGAAGCCTTAGTTGATAGTCTTCTTTAGCAGCTTGGTGCTCCTTTGCCCTTGTTACCTGCTTTTTCTTATTATCCTTTAGGACCGCTATAGTATTGCCTAACTTTCCTTCGTTATCTCGATATGCCTTTTCTGCTTTTTCTAAATCCAATTGTAAACTATTGTACTCTTCCTCAAGTACCCTAATCCCTTCTTCTGCCTCTACCTTAGTATTATAGGTCATACCTTCTCGTAAAGCTCTAAGGGTCCCTTCTAAAACCTTAATCTGGTTGGAGGTTGTAGATAGATTTTCTCTATTCTGAGATAAATCCTGGTCTAGGGTCTGGAGCTGTTCTTTTATACTAATTAATATGTCAGTACACTCATTCTTCCTTTCAATCTTCTCCCTATACTCCTTAAGTTCTTGTTCTAATGTAGCTTTCTGCTCACTTGCCCTAGATACTTTACCCTTAACAATTTTTTCAATTACTTGAATTTCCTCAATAGTCTTAGGTTTTTTACTAATGATGCTTTTATCAACACTTCTATCTGATTCTAACATTTCATCCACATTAACTATTATAGCATCCACAAGAAGATCAATCTTTGATTTCTGATGCTCACATTTATTGCTTGCATTAATCATCTCTTCATATGCTTTATCCATCTTACCTTTTTCTTCTCTTAACTCCTGCTCACTAGGAGCATCGACGGTAAGGGCAGCAATACTGGGATGCTCTTTCGAACCACATACAGGGCAGGGATTGCCAGGAGCCAGACCCTTCCCAAGTAATCCTGCTTGTTCTCTTAGGAAGCTGGCTTCCATTTCTTGATATCTGTCCCTAATCGGTTTATATTCCTCCTCCAAGCTTCTAAATAATCCTTGAAGCTCAGTGAGTGTGCTTTGTTCAGCATATAGATTAGTAATGCTTTCAAGTATCCTATTAAATCCATTGATTAAGGTTATTGTTTTTTGTAACTCATTATCACATAGAAGAAGCTTTCTATCCGTATCAGAATATTTAAGAAGCCAGGCCTCCTTAGTTTCTTGCTCCTTAACTAAGCCTTCTTTTTTATCAGAAAGCTCCTTAATGGTATTCTCTAATTTAATCTTATTAATAGAGAGTTCTTCTTTTTGCTTTGTTTGCTCCTCAATCATCTCGTATTTTTTTAGCTCAGATTTTTTTTCATTAATCTGCCCTAATAGTTTCCCTATTCTAGGCTTATTCTCTTGATTTGCTTTGTATTTTTCTAAGAGGATTTTTGCCTCACTCTCCAGCCTGGCTTTCTCTTCCTCTCCATCCTTAATCTCTTCATTGAGTTCATTTAATTCCCTTATAATTCGTTCAAATCCATCTGCCACCGGCTTCACAATATGTAATGCCTTTTCAGCCAGATTATAGGATTCCTCCTTAGCCTTTATCACCTGGGCTTTTTCTAACAACCTAGCATATTCTTCCTCAGATTGCTTCTTACTAAGAAGTAAGTCATTGATCTGCTTGGCCTCTATAAGCTCCGAAGCCTTTTTTGTTATTAGCTCACTAAGCTCTTCATTATGTTTTTTCTTAATATTATATTTATCTTCATCTTCTTTGATCATCGAAGAAAGCAACTCCATCATCTTACTAACATTATGAATGTCCTTGGTCCTCTTCCAATCCGCAAACCCTTCTTTATAAACACTTTCTTCACTGCAGATAACATTAGAAAGATATTGTACTATGCTCTTATCTATATCTTCTAATTGATACTTTAACTTATTACTCAGTTCCTTAAGCTTCTTCTGAACTCGATCATACATCTGGGTATTAAATACCTTTCTAAATATTAACCCTCGCTCATTACTATCGGCTGTTAATAGCTGAAGAAATTCTCCTTGGGCGATCATGGATATTTGCTTATATTGCTTCCAATCTATACCTAAAAGCTCTGTTATAGCTTCGGTAACCGGAGCATATCCAGTAATAACACGACCATCGGCCATATTAAAGACGGCATTAGCTTTCTCATCTGTGGTACCTGTACCTCTTTTTTTCCTTCTTTTATATGAGGGGTTTCTCTTTACATAATACTCCTTGTCCTTATGTGTAAATGTTAATTCTACATAGGTTTCTTCATCATCCTCTGCGTAATCACTGCGAAAGGAATCCGGGGTACGATTTTCTCCACTGGCATTACCATATAGGGCAAATGATATTGCATCAAATATAGTGGTTTTACCAGCCCCTGTGTCTCCACTTATTAGAAATAACCCCCTTGAACCTAGATCAGAAAATGGTAGCTCTATAACCCCTTTAAAAGGTCCAAAGGCACTCATAACTAGTTTAATCGGTTTCATTCCCTTTCACCTGCCATTTCTTCGAATATGTCAACTATAATACTTTTCTGAACATCAGACATTGACACATTATTCTGACTCTCATAAAACTCCTCAAACAGCTCAGTAGATGATTTTTCTTCAACATCTACCGCTGCCATCCTGGCATTTTCATTAAATACTGATCTACTATTCTCAAAATCCAACCTCATAACATTGGGATATACACTTCTAAGTGTCCCTATCCCATCATAGATTTCCTCTTCATTTGTAATAGTAGCATGGATATAATCTAAGGTATTAGCCTCCCTATATATTGTAGGATCTATTAAGGTTTCAATAGGTCCCTTAATCTCTCTCATATCACGTAAAGGTATTAGAGGAAGCATATCAAATTGGACAGTTCCCTTCTCCCCCATCTCTACCATTGTGACAGATTTGGAGTGTCTTGATTCTGAAAATGAATACTTTAAAGGTGAACCAGCATATCTTACAGTATCTCGTCCTATCCTTTGAGGCCTATGGATATGACCAAGGGCAACATAATCAAAACAATCAAATACCCTCCCATCAATATTATCAAGTCCTCCTAAAGATATAACCTCTGATTCACTTCTCTCAGGCTCTTTACCAGCATAGGTTATAAACTGATGAGCAACTAGAAGATTACGCTCCGAAGGATCTATATCACTATTATCAATAATAGCTTCCACAGCCTCCTGATAAGTCTCAATATTTAAATCAGGATAAAATCTCCTTATTGTTGCCGGCTTTATAAAGGGCATAAGGTATATATTAAGATGGCCAAATTCATCACTGATGGTGACTTTCTGTAATTCTCCATTGTAAGCTCCGGCAATATGAATGTTGTTCTCCTCCATAATCCTTCCAGCAAAATCTATTCTCTCACTGGAATCGTGATTACCACTAACTATAAAAACTGCTATATCCCTATTATGCAATTCTGTCAAAAACCAATCAAATAAGGTTACAGCTTCCACACCAGGGATACCCTTATCATATATATCCCCTGCTATAATAAAGCCTTCTGGTTTGTGTTCATCTACAATTTTAAGCATCTCATTAAGTATATGTTTCTGATCCTCAATCATAGAAAATTCATTGACTCTTTTGCCTATATGTAAATCCGATGTATGTAATAGCTTCACTTTAATACCTATCCCTTTCATCACAACACTGATTTTATAAGACAATTCTACCATATAACAGGAGCTCAAACCATGGCATATTTTTAAGAAGCAAAAAAGGAATCCATAGATATTCTCTATAAATTCCACTTTATCATATGAAGATATGTAGTTTTATTCCACAATATGGGCTATGCATAAAGCATGATGCTTTTTAATATTTTTCAAATCCATTACCGTATTATTTTCTAGATTACGTAAAACCGGCCTCAAGGGATTGTCAGGATTATTCTCCAATACAATGGCCTTGGTACCATCACTTAGCTCTACACAAGTACCTACAGGAAAAACAGCAATGCATTTGGAGAATATTGTTAGCATCGTAAAATCATAGTGGACACCTCCATCTCCTATTAAGTACTCATATGCCTCCCAAGGTGTATATGCCGGACGATAGGATCTATCTGATGTTAAGGCATCATATGTATCTGCAATTGCAATAATTTTTCCAAAATCAGAAATTTCCTCGTTTCTAAGCCCTTTAGGGTAGCCAGAACCATCACATCTTTCATGATGCTGTAAAATTCCGATCTTTGTAATGCTACTTAATTCTATACTTCCTTTTAACATTGTATATCCATATACTGGATGCATTTTAATAAGGTCAAATTCCTCCTCCGTCAATTTACCTGGCTTGTCTAGTATCTCAAGGGGTATTTGATTCTTACCTATATCATGCAATATACCTGCCATTCCTAGTTTTAAAAGTTTTTCCCTATTATAATCCAGCCTTACTCCCATACAAATAGATAGTATACCTACATTAACACAATGAATATAAGTATAGTTATGATAACTAAAAAGTTTATTAATCTGTAATAAAACATCCTTATTCTCAATAATATTGTCAATTATTCCAGATAAAAAAGGGGTTAATTCTTCAAAATTCCCTGTATCTTCTACTATTCTTTCCAACTTAGTTACAGTATCCATTCTAAGTTGATCGCTAACAACATCTTCAATAAAGACATCTTTCGATATCTCATCTTCTATATATAATCCCACAAACCCAAGCTCTTTTAGCTTCTTCAAATATATATTCGTTAATTGAAAATTCTTACCTAGTAGTATTGAGCCTTGGGAATTATAAATGGGTTTTGCCAAATACATACCTTCTGTCACGTTCTCGATAGACACATATCTCATGAAATTTTTCTCCTAGCAATACAAGTTAGCAAATCTAAAAAGTCCATATTATGTATCGGCACCTTTTAAATAAACATAAGACAAATATTATAATTAATATTTTTTATAAAATTGGAGTATGTTTTAGCACTCTTTTTGCTATTTCATCCCCTGTAACCGTTGCAGCAATTCCCCCTTCTCCAGTTTCCCTAAGGGTTCTTGGTATCTGCTCACCAACCTCACGCATGGCATCTATGACTTCGTCAGGAGGTATCTGGCTTCGCACACCAGCAACTGCCATATCAGCTGCTGCAATTGCAATCACTGCTCCCCCCGCATTTCTCTTAACACATGGTACTTCCACAAGACCTGCTACTGGATCACATACAAGACCCATAAGGTTTTTAAAAGATATGGCACAGGCGTGAGCTATTCCTTCATTATCTGCACCTTGAAGATAAGCAAGAGCTCCTGCTGCCATAGCACTTGCTGAACCAATCTCCGCTTGACATCCTCCAGCTGCACCAGACAGAAATGCTCTTACTGATATAACAACACCAATTCCTGATGCCACGAACATAGCCTCAACCATCTTGTCCTTATCTACATTCATTTGCTCCTCGTAGGTTAATAAAACAGCAGGAAGCACTCCACAAGCACCACCAGTTGGTGCAGCTACTATTCGCTTCATACAGGCATTATTCTCACCCATTTTCAGAGCCTTAGATATGGTTTCTCCTACAAAAGGTCCTCCAATTAAATTGCCTTTCTCAAGTGCAATCCGAACCTTTTCTCCATCTCCACCGACTAATCCACTACAAGACATTAGCTTCTTATCATAATTGTCATTGGCATTTCTCATTGCTTCATAAAGCATGTACATTTTTTGAAAAGAATCTTCTCTGGATACTGCTCTTTCATTCATGTCGTTTTCCATAATTACTTCCCAGAATTTTTTGCCTGTCTTTTCACTTATATCTATAATTTCTTGCAAAGCTCTAAAGCTCATCTTAATACCCATGCCTTTCATCTGCGTAAATTACATTCACACTAATCTGCATACTTCCTACATTATAATTGTTGATTTTTATGTTACCTAGTCCACAAATTTACGATCGAAAAATCTTTATTTTTCAATCTAGTCCTCCATACTAAGATAAGAAACCTTTAATATACCTTTTTTTTGCCGTAGTTTTTCAATAAGTTCTAAGGGAACCTCCTGGTCACACTCAATCACCATGACTGCTCTGCCACCTCTGTTGTCTCTAGATAGTTTTAAAGTGGCAATATTCACAGAGTATTTTTCAAGAAATGTAGCAATATCTGCTACATGTCCTGGTTCATCCACATTGTGAATAATTAGGGTAGGATAAATAGCAGCAAAATTAGCATCTAGCCCATCAATCTTATCAATATTAATGGCTCCACCACCTATAGAAGAGCCAACCAACTCCAGTTTATTTCCATTTTTACCTTGTAGTTTTAGTAGGGCTGAATTAGGATGAGCATGTCTTAACTCAACTCCACCAAATGAGTATTCCATTCCTGCATCTCTCGCATAAGAGAAGCTATCAGGAATTCTTTCATCATCAGGCTTCATAGATAGGAGTCCAGCTACTAATGCTCTATCTGTTCCGTGTCCAACTCCAGTAGCTAGGAAGGATCCATGTAGAAGGATTTCTGCATTAGCTACATCATCTCTTAATAGCTGTCTTGCTATATAACCTATTTTAACAGCCCCAGCTGTATGGGAGCTGGAAGGCCCTACCATAACAGGACCCATAACTTCAAATACATTCATGAGCATTTCCTCACTTGTTTTATTAATCTATTTTACCAGCCTTTGCTTTTTTATACTCATTGCTTATTATTTTATCTAATACTGTTTTATATACTAATACAATCTGTGCATCAATATAGCAAAATTTATTAACTATAAACTCATAGGTTTTATAAGCAAAGCAAATACTCATAAGTATAAGAGCACCCAAACCGAACATGGGTTGTAATTCTCTTGAGATAATAAATAAAGAAGCTACAGCGTAAAATAAAAATGCAAAGAAGTAATTCTTACTAATTCGAAAGGCTAATAGCATTGTATCATTTAATCGCTCATGCATTTTAGCAATGGATTTTATATCCCGAGAAGTCAGTTTCTCATACATGTCATTAAATAATAACTGGCTTTCACCCTTTCTATTAACCATACTGCGTTTTATATAGGAAGAATAGCGGCGATAATTCACTTCACCCAATTCTTTGCTGATTAATTTTCTAAAAACATTTGCCATAAATATCACTCCTTAAACAGGGCAAACCGTTGTTCTCCACCTGAATTATATAACACATATCAATTTTTTTGTCCAGTATAGCATTTTAAAATGTTATTTATATTACTATTATTCTCTGAGGACATTAAATAACACTCTGCAATTGCTGTCATACTTTCCTTATAAACCAATGTATATTGTATTTATTATACGACTTTTTTCGATTCAAATCTTATTTTTACACAAGATGCAATTTTATTAACAAAATGTTCATAATTAATCCATAATCTAATCAT
>DUNS01000179.1 GCA_012839235.1 Clostridiales bacterium | reverse complement strand
GGTAGTTGAATCTGTATCAAACCTATCCGAAAGTTCACAAAGCATGCTTGATTTTATTAATAAACAGGTGCTAACAGATTATAACATGCTCGTTGAAATCGGGGAGCAGTACAGTAGTGATGCAAAAGTTATTAATGAATTAGTAGAAGATTTTAATAGAACATCAGAGATATTAAGAGTTTCTGTTCAAGAAATACTAAAAACAATTAACGAAGTTGCCCTTGCTGCGGCAGAGGGAGCTGAAGGTACCACGAATATTGCTGAAAAGGCGTCTATTGTTGTAAAAAAGGTAGATGCTGTTATGAAACAATCGGAAGCATCTCAAAATAGTTCAGATGAGTTGCTTAGGCTAATTAAAAAGTTTGTAGTTTAGTTAAGCTTATATAGTTTATATATATCAAATTAGGTAAAACTCCTTTACAAGTCAGAGAAACAATGATAGAATTAATTATAATCTAATATTAAGGCTAGAGATGAAGAGATGCCACACAATTGTATTACTATTATCATATAGTAGTAATGTTTGTGTGGCTTTTTTGTGTTAAAAAATATCAAACAAAAAACCAACAGGAGGTAATAAAAATGGCAGTAAAAAGTAATATTGTTGATTGGAAGACTATAACAGAATTTGTGATTGAGGTTTTTGTTAAGTACGGTATACCAGAGGAAGATGCTAAAATATGCGCAGATGTACTACTAGAATCTGATAAACGTGGTATACCATCCCATGGTGTTAATCGGTTTAAGCCTATTTATCTGGATAGGATTAAGGCGGGTATTCAAAAGCCGGTAACTAATTTTGAAATACTAAAAGAAACAGCAACCACTGCTGTTGTTGACGGACATCTTGGAATGGGGCAAGTAATCGGGTACAAGGCTATGAATATGGCAATTGAAAAAGCGAAGAAGTACGGTATGGGTATGGTGGCTGTAAGAAACTCTACACATTATGGTATTGCAGGTTATTATACAACCATGGCTACTGATCAAGGCTGTATAGGAATAACAGGTACTAATGCTAGACCATCTATAGCTCCAACCTTTGGAGTGGAAAACATGTTAGGGACTAACCCTATAACATTTGGTATGCCTACAGATGAGGAATTCCCATTTGTACTTGACTGTGCAACCTCTATAACACAAAGAGGAAAGATTGAACATTATTCCCGCGTAGGGCTACCTACACCAGAGGGAATGGTTATAGGCAATGATGGTAAATCAAAGACAGATTCAGACCAGATACTCAAGGATCTCAATACTGGCAATGCAGCGTTGGCGCCACTTGGTGGTATTGGTGAGGAGCTGGGAGGTTATAAGGGCTATGGATATGCTACAGTGGTTGAGATTTTATCTGCGGCTTTACAGCAAGGAAGCTTCCTAAGAGCTTTATCAGGAGTAGATAAAGAGGGTAATAAAATTCCTATGCCACTTGGTCATTTCTTTATAGCTATAGATACTGAAAGCTTTATGGGACTGGAGGAGTTTAAAAAGACCTGTGGTGATATATTAAGAGAATTAAGAGGTTCAAGGAAGGCTCCTGGGGAAGAACGTATATATACTGCTGGAGAGAAAGAATACCTTGTTTGGCAAGAACGTAAGGACAGTGGTGTTCCTATTAATGAAGCGGTTCAAAAGGAATTAATTCAGTTGCGTGATGAATTTGGTTTGACAAAGTATGTGTTCCCTTTTGAATAACTGAAGCTCAAAGCTAAGGGTAGTAGTTTTTAACTAATCATCAATATAAGTTAGCAGAAGAAAGCTAGATTGAAGTTAGTAAGTTATGATGAAAGGTAGGTTATAGATGGATATTAGACAAAGGTCTCTTGAGAAGCATTACCAGTGGAAGGGTAAAATCGGGATAGAATCACGGGTGAATATAAATACCATGGAGGATTTATCCTTGGCTTATACACCAGGTGTTGCCGAACCCTGTATGGAAATACATAATAACTATGAAAAATCCTTTGAATTAACCCGAAGAGGAAACCTAGTTGCAGTAATTACTGATGGAAGTGCGGTTCTAGGTCTAGGGGATATTGGACCTGAGGCTGGCATGCCCGTTATGGAAGGTAAATGTGCCCTATTTAAGGAGTTTGCTGATGTAGATGCATTCCCTGTCTGTCTACGGACGAAAGATATAGATGAATTAGTAAGGACAATTTACCTTCTGTCTGGTAGCTTTGGAGGTATTAATCTTGAAGATATAGCAGCACCTCGTTGCTTTGAGATTGAGAGAAGATTAAAGGAAATATGTGATATCCCAGTATTCCATGATGATCAACATGGTACGGCTATTGTTGTTGGTGCTGCCTTAATTAACGGACTTAAAATTGTTAAAAAGGATCTTGATAAGATAAAGGTTGTTGTTAATGGGGCTGGGTCAGCTGGCATAGCTATTGCAAAGCATCTTCTCAATCTAGGGGTTAAGGATATCATTATGGTTGATCGCTTTGGTATTATCTGTGAAGGTATGGATGAGTTAAATCCTGCACAGGAGGAAATATCAAAAATAACAAATAAATCAAAGCAGATGGGTGATCTTAAGGATGCACTGAAGGATGGAGATGTGTTTGTAGGAGTATCTGCTCCTAATGTATTAAGCAAGGATATGATAAAATCCATGGGATCAGATTCTATTATTTTTGCCATGGCTAATCCAACACCTGAGATTATGCCAGTTGAGGCTAAAGAAGCAGGGGCACGGATAGTAGGGACTGGACGTTCTGATTTTCCTAATCAGATTAATAATGTTCTGGCATTCCCGGGTATTTTTAGAGGAGCTTTAGATTGCCGTGCAACAACAATTAATGAAGAAATGAAAGTAGCAGCATCTTATGCAATTGCTAATCTAATAGGAGACGAGGAATTGAATGAGGAATATATCATTCCTAATGCTCTAGATAAAAGAGTAAGCAAGGCTGTTGCTAAGTCTGTAATTGAAGTGGCTAATGAAACTAAGGTTGCTAGAGTATAAACATATAGCATGTAAAGAAAAGGGGCTTTTATAAGATAGGTCAGTTCACTCACCTATCTTGTAAAAGCCCCTTTCTTAAAATTATAACTAAGTCTTATGAAGTCTTGGTAGATCTTTATGGGACACTAACTCTTATTATTAATTGAATTTTTTAATGGTAAAATTTCAAGACCATTAAGATATGTAAAATAATAGTTCTGCTAGGTAGCATTAAAATTTAGCAAGATAGTAATACCAATTATGACTGAGTGTGGAACGGCAACCATTTTTAGTCTCTGCTACCAGTAATCATACAATGAAATATGAGTATAGGTACCTTATAATACATGTATATGTTCCCCAATTAGTTACATTTATAGGGGAATGAGTTACTTGTACATCTTTTTACATATAAGGAGAGAACTGAAAATGAAGAAAAGAAAAGTATTATTATCAATGCTAATCTTAGGGGTGGTGACTGTCTCCGCCATAGTTTTTACTGAAGACATAAAAAATGTGTTGGCTGCTAACTTTATTAAGCTAAACTCTAAGTCAGTGAATTTAGAGCTGGGCCACTATCAAACACTAAAAATATCCGGCACATCTAAAAAAGCAACATGGACTTCTAGTAACCCTAAGGTTGCCACGGTTAATAGTAAAGGTAGAGTTACAGCAAAGGCAGCGGGTTCTACAACAATAACAGCTCATGTAGATGGAAGAAAGTTAAGGGCCAATGTTTCTGTATTCCAGATCTATAAGAAGAATGTGGTTTTAGGGGAAAATGGAACCCAGTCTATTACCATCTGGGGACCAGTTAAGGATGTTAAGTGGTCTTCTAGTAATGAAGCTGTAGCGACAGTTGCAGGTAAAAGTGTTAATTCCAATAATGGTACAGCTAAGGGCTTAATTACTGCACAGGGCAAAGGTAAAGCAACCATAAGGGCTGAGGTCAATGGCAAGAAGATCCTGGAAAGTAATGTTACAGTAGCAACTATTAATCCACAGTCCGTGGTTCTAGAAATCGGAGACTGGTATGGTCATCTAAAGACCCTTAATGTTGAAGGGGTAACTGGGAATATTACATGGGCAACAAGTAATAAATCAGTTGCAATTGTATCTAAGAATGGTCGTGTAGAGGCTAAGGGACCAGGAACTGCTACTATTACTGCTAATGTTAATGGTTCCAAACTAACAACAGAGGTTAAAGTTCTTCAGTTAAGTACTAAAAACTTCACTTTAAAAGAAGGGGAAAGTAAGAAACTAAGTGTAGCTGGAACAAATAGTGATATAGTATGGCATTCCAATCAAAAATCAGTGGTTACTGTAACCGATAATGGTACCGTAAAAGCAGTTGGCAAAGGTAGTGCCATCATTATGGTAACAGTTGATGGAAGAACAATGAATTCAAGAGTTACTGTAAAATAATAAGAAAAAGAAAAAAGTTATAATTAATAAAGGGGTTTCTGCATAATAGTTAAATAAGCTATATAGCAAGACCCCTTTTTGTTGACATTTTAAACCATAAATTCTATAATAAAATATAATTAATAATTAGGACTATAATTTGAATTTGAAAGAAAAGGCTATGTTATCAATTGATAATGAATCATTTTTAATAAAATATAGATTACAGGTACTTCGGATGGGATTAATAGCTCTAGGAGTTGCTTTGGTTTTTATATTGGACTACCGATGCCCATTCTTGTATGCTCTGGATATTCCTTGTTTAGGCTGTGGAATGAGCAGAGCTTGGAAAGCTTTACTCATGGGTGATTTTATGGGAGCCTTTTATTATCATAGGGCATTTTGGACAGTACCTATTCTTTGTGCATATATATGGAGGAGTGGCCGTTTATTCAAAAACAAAGTACTTAATGGTATAATATTATTAGTTGTGTTACTTCTATTTATAGAGAATTACACACATAATTTATTATAAATCTAGAACTATAGTGTAATAGGAATATTAAAAAATCGGGAGGTTTAGTATGTATTGTAGAAATTGTGGAAATGGAATGGATGACCATGCAACATTTTGTGTTAAGTGTGGCGTTGCAACAGGTACCGGTAATGGGTTTTGCCCTAATTGCGGTACTCAATCACACCCACAGGCAGTAGCTTGTGTTAACTGTGGTTTCAATCTGGGACCAGCAGTATATGGTGAGCAAAAGTCAAAGCTTGCAGCAGGACTACTAGGAATATTTTTAGGTGGACTGGGAATACATAACTTTTATCTTGGCTACCAAAAGAAAGCTATCACTCAGCTTCTCATTTGTGTTGTTGGTGGAATCATCACATGTGGTATTGCAGCCATAGCAGTAGAGATCTGGGGACTAGTTGAGGGGATTATGATACTTAGTGGCAATATCTCAGTAGATGGTAAGGGAATCCCATTAAAAGAATAAGAAGGATCACCTTACCTTTATGAGAATTATTAGGTATTCACTACTTGTATTTATTAAGAATTGTTTCGAAATATTGATCCACACCATTAAAATCCATGCTACCTGAGTAGATTTTCTCCAGTCTAGCATGGAGTTTTTTTGTTTCAGATAATTTCTCAAACACCAAATTGATTATTGAATTGTAGAGGGTGTATCTCTTGTTAAGTTCATCTTCATAGGATGTAAGCCTATCCTTATCCATTAATTTGTGAAAATCGAATATTTTATCTGCACCCTTTAATCTATTGCCATTAGACTCAGCTTGACTATATTCTACTCTGCATATGTGGCTTGACTCAGGAACATTTTCTATAGTTTTGATAAAGAGGCTTAATTCTGGAAGATAAATATGCTGTAACTTCTCAGGGAATAGAGGATTATAAAAACCTTCTACAAGATATCCATTCTTGATTGACTGTTTAGCAAGCTCATCTAATAATCTGGCGCTATAATTAACATTTTCCCCAAGGATTACCCATTCACGAGTTTGTGATCCGAGCCTATCGGTAAAGCTTATATATCCATCAGCAGTATATGCTTCGGAGAATAACTTTCTTATGCTTCCCCCTTTGTTTTGGATGGAGCTGGTCATGAAGATCTGAGATAGCTCCTCTTGGACCTCATTGTATAGTGGAATGTATAGATAATCATCAGTAAGCATGTCATATATGGAATTAATTTCATCATAGATTATTCCAGCAGCCTTAAGTAATCTATAAGCACTTTTATAAACAGCAGATTTTTCTTTGTTAGTTTGGACTATCTTTGCCTTGTGTTCTACTATTTTACTACTATCGAAGAAATAACCAAGGTTAATAATCTCATCAACTGCTCCTGGGTATCTAGGATCAATAGTGTGAGGGGCTGTACCATCGACGAAAGCTATCCTTAACTCAGGAATAAAGATTGCATCTAGGCTTTCCTTATCGCTGGAGCAGTGTACAAATTCAATGGAATATCCCTTTTCAACCATCTTAGAGGCGAATTTTTTCATAAAGGAGCTCTTTCCGACTCCGGGTCCACCTTTAAAAATATAGTAATGATTTCCTTCTTCCAAATTAATGATATAATCAAAATAGGAATAAAAACCCTGAGCAGAATTATTGCCTGCAAAATAATGTCTTTCATTCATTTTAATAGCTACACCCTCCATCATCTTTTTACATTATAGTATACCCTAAGATAGAGAAAATGTTACAACTCATAGATATATTCATAGCCTAGCAATTTATATTGCAAATATTAAAAAAATTATGATGGGATCGATAATAGCTAATATTAGATAATAATCTTTAGAATTTCTTTCGTTTTCTATACACTTGTAATTTAGTTATCTTGTTTATACTAGGTGCAATGATGCAAGAGTGTAAAAACTATAGAGTATGAAAGAAGGGATAGCTTGTAGCATGGACGTTAATGTACTGACGGATTATTTTTATAGATACGGAAATATTATTATTTTCATAATTGTCTTTTTGGAATATATGAACATGCCCGGTTTTCCATCGGGAGTTATAATGCCACTAGCAGGTATATGGTCCTCCCAAGGAAATGTGGGTTTTATAACGACTATGGTGCTTTCTCTGCTGGCAGGACTTTGTGGTAGCTGGGCCTTGTATTTTGTGGGAAGATACGGAGGAGGAATCTTTCTTAAGAAATATACAAAAAGATTTCCAAAACAGAAAGAAGTTATTGATAAGACCATTGAGAGAATCAAGACTAAGAGTTACTTAGGTGTTTTTGCATCTAAGCTAATTCCAGTCATTAGGACAGTAATATCATTGCCTGCAGGGGTACTGAAAATGAACTTTACAGGCTACACCATTGCGTCCGCAGCTGGTATATTCCTATGGAATTTTGCATTTGTGGGGGCAGGATACATCTTTGGTGAATCTGTCCTAGATATGTTTCTTTAGAATTATGAAAGAAGTGGTGAGTGTTTATGCGTATAGCAATGCTAACTAATAATTATAAGCCATTTGTAGGTGGGGTCCCCATTTCCATAGAAAGGCTATCTAATGGATTAAGGGAGTTGGGTCACCAGGTCTACATATTTGCTCCCAGCTATGAGGGGCAGGTAGAGGAGCCCTATGTAATTCGATATCGTTCCCATAAGAGAAAGCTAGGGGGTAAGATTGTTGTTCCTTATATATTGGACCAAAGTATTGAGTTTGGTTTTTCACAAATCCCCTTTGACATAATTCATGTCCATCATCCTATGCTAATGGGGTATATTGCCCAGTACTTAGGGTGGAAGTATGATATTCCTATAGTATTTACCTATCATACTAGGTATGAGCAATATCTTCACTATTTACCACCCTATGATCATTTGCAAAGATATTGTAATAATAACAGTAAAAGCAAAATTCGAAGGCTGGAAAAAAAGGTGCTATATAATGGAGGCGAAAAGCTAGTTACTGTCCATAATCGTGTCTTTACAAATAAGTGCAGCTTGGTTTTGGCACCAACTAATAGTATGAAGGAATATCTTCTGAACAACGGAACTATTACTAATGTTCAAGTCATACCTACTGGATTATTGGATGAGGATTTTACTTACGATTCAGATAGGGCCAAGGACATAAGAAGGAGGCATATTAATGGAAGGAAGTATCTCTTCTGTACAGTATCTAGGCTGGAAAAAGAGAAGAACATTAGCTTTCTTCTTAAGGGTTTAGCGAGATTTAAAGCGAATGCCGGAGATTGCTTTAGATTTCTTGTTATTGGAGATGGAAGTGAAAGAGCTCAGCTGGAGGAGGAAGCAAGACTATTAGGTATATGGGATAATGCTATATTTACAGGATGTATCAACCATGAAGAACTACCTAATTATTATAGAGCATGTGATTCCTTTCTATTTGCATCTCGATCTGAGACACAGGGAATAGTTTTATTGGAAGCAATGGCTGTAGGATTACCCGTTGTGGCCGTAGAAGCAAGTGGAGTAAATGATGTTGTTAAGGATGGCTTCAATGGTTACCTATCGGAATTAGATGTAGAACAATGGGAGGCTAAGCTTTCACTACTTCTTGAGAAAGAAGGAAAAAGGGAGTGGATGTCTTGTAATGCTATAGAGGAAGCAATTAGCTACCACGCTAGTAATGTATCAAAAAAGGTAGAGCAGCTGTATTTTGATCAGATTGCAAATGAAAGAGTGGTGGAATATTTATGAGTAAGATGTTGAAAAATCCACTGTCTCATATATTTCTTGCCTATCTTAAATTGGTATCTAAATCTGGAAGATTTCAGTTGATTAATGGAGAGCTAATAAAGGATAATACCATGGTGGGTTATTGGCATGGGGATAGCTACTGTATGCAGTTGGTCTTAGCTGAGATTTGTAAGAATAATGAGAAGATTAATGTTATTGTAACCTCTGATAGGCGTGGGGATATAATTGAGGATATGATTAAGACCAAAGGGGCGAGGGCTTTGCGACTTCCTGATGGAATGAATATGCGACCCTTCTTTAGAAAACTGAAGGAATTTGCCATTGAGGAGGAGGGGGTACTTGCTGCCTCTCTTGATGGGCCCTTAGGGCCTTTACATGAACCGAAGAAGCTAATCTTCCTATTGGCAGCAGAAGCCAAAAAACCTGTAGCATATATTCATTTTAAATACAAGAGAGTTATGAGACTTAAGAAACGATGGGATAAATATGTAATTCCTCTACCTTTTTGCAGTATAACAGCAGTAGTAGAGGATTTGGGGATCGTTGATAATGATGATCTTAGAGAATTTGAACATATAAAAAACAAGCTAATTGTTTGATATAATTTGGTAATAGGGGCTATTAGGTTGTGCTATTTCAATTGTATATGTCCACCTACAAATTTTATAGACTGAGGAGGAGTTATGAAGGATTATCATGTACTTGTCGTTGAGGATGACAAGGAAATATTAGACGGAATTGGAATATATCTTAAAAACCAAGGATATACAGTCTTTAAGGCTTCTAATGGAATAGAGGGATTGGAGATTATAGAAAAAGAGGAAATTCACCTTGCCATTGTTGATCTTATGATGCCCCGTATGGATGGACTGACCATGACTATGAAGCTCCGGGAAAAACATGAGTTTCCAGTGATTATATTAACCGCAAAGTCAGAGGAAATTGATAAGGTCAATGGACTAAATATTGGAGCAGATGATTATGTAACAAAACCATTTGCCCCTATGGAGCTTTTAGCTAGGGTTAATTCACAGCTTCGCAGGTACTCAAAGTTTCATGGAATGACCCAGAGGGAAGAAGATAATGTGTATGTGATTGGAGGACTGGAGCTTAATGAGGACACAGTTCAGGTTACTGTAGATGGTAACCCAGTGAAGATGACTCCTCTAGAATTTAAAATCCTAGCACTGCTTATGAAGCATCCAGGGCAGGTTTTTTCATCAGATGAAATATATGAAAGAGTATGGAATGAAAGAGCAGTAGGAACGGATACGATTATGGTTCATGTCCGAAATATTAGAGAGAAAATTGAAATTAACCCGAGGGATCCAAAATATTTGAAGGTGGTGTGGGGAGTTGGATACAAAATTGAAAAACAATAATCAAGGAAGAGTTTTTGGAGTATTGCTAAGTCTAATACTTATTATATTAATCGCCACTGCAGTTATATCATCATATCCCTTAATTCTTAAGAACTACTTTTTACTACAAGAAAAGGAAGAGACCCTATGGGATACATTGATAGAGGAGCGGGATGAGTACTATAAAGAGGAATTTGTACAGTTGCTTAATAGGAGTAACTATGTTTTGTTTTTAAATAGTAAACAGCAAAATGGGGTAAGAGCTCTACCCTCAGAAATTATATTATCCAAGGACTTTTTAGAAGTAGATTCTGATGGGTATTATGGTGAAAGTGATGAAATTATTGATGGATTTAACGAAGAGATGGATATGTGGAGTAGGGAATTTTATAATAATCTAAGAGATGAGTATCAGACCCTTGATTATTATGCCATTGATCATGCTACAGGTGATGTTCAGACTAATTCCATAGACCCATTAGATCAGTTTTTGCTAAATGAAGCCTCTAATATGGATCTTAAGTCGGCCTATTCTTTTTATGCGGTTTTCAATTATTTAGAGGATGGAAGCTTACAGATACAAGATTATAAGGGAATTTCTCAAGAAGACATAGATCAGTATAGACTAAATGAACTTAATAGGTCAGAATTTGTGAAACCCTATGATGATATGTATAATCAATCCATAAAGGATAATATTAAAAATCCCTCTAATATAACGATTGTTTATGCATCTAAGTCAGATGAATTTTATTGGCCAACCAATGCCATGAGTTATGTACCAAGCTTATATGGGAACTTTACTGAAGCGGGATTTATCTATAGCTTCATAATAGCATTTGCTTGTGTAGGGCTAATGGCAATAATATTACCATTTAAAAAGTCTTGGCGCATAGGTTATAGCACTTTTGGAAGAATGCCCTTTGAAATAAGTATTACAGGTGTAATTATTGCTACTACCTCTTACTTATGGCTAGCTCCCATGGCACATGATACATTAACAGGATATCTGGTTGCCAACCCTAGGTTTACAGTTATGTCGGAGAAAACTATAAAAATACTTGATTATGCTGTTAATTATGCTTCCTGGGTGATTGTGCTGTCTCTTTTATATGTTTGCTTATTATCCCTGAGACAGGTATTTACCTTAGGATTAGGAAGATATTTTAAAGAAAGAACAATATTAGGAATAGTATTGGCATGGTTTGTCCGCTTGGTTAGAAGAATATTTAAATCCCTAGGGGATATAAACTTAACAGATAATTCAAACAAAGCGATTATGAAGATACTAGGAGTTAACTTTGTTATTCTTTTGATAATGATGAGTGTATGGATTTTTGGAATACCTATCCTATTCCTCTATACCATAATTCTATTCTTTATCCTTAGAAAATACCTAGATGATATAAAAAATAAATACTCCATATTGCTTTTGGCAACAAGTAGAATTGCGGAAGGGAATCTTGAAGGGACCATAGAAGAGGATCTAGGAGTGTTCGAGCCTCTTAAGGGGGAACTATCTAAGGTTCAAAGGGGATTTAAAAAAGCTGTTGAAGAGGAAATCAAAAGTCAGAGGCTTAAGACAGATCTAATCACCAATGTATCCCATGATTTAAAAACACCATTAACTGCGATTATTACTTATATAAATCTCTTAAAGGATGATAATATTTCTGAAGAGGAAAGAGCTTCCTATATAGACACCCTGGATAAAAAATCCCAGCGATTAAAGAGATTAATTGAAGACTTGTTTGAAGTAAGTAAGGCGTCTAGTGATAATGTGACTATCAATAAAGTGGAGATTAATATTGTGAATCTAATCGATCAGGTGCTTTTAGAGCTTGATGATAAGATTAAAGAATCTAAAGTGGAGTTTAGATTTAACCCTCCAGAGGATAAGGTACACATGATGCTTGATAGCGAAAAGACCTATCGTATCTTTGAGAATCTAATTATTAATATAACAAAATACGCTATGCCTTATAGTCGTGCCTATATTGATCTTATAGTAGAGCAATATTCTGTAGAAGTAATCCTAAAGAACGTATCTGCCTCGGAGCTAGACTTTAATCTTGATTTAATAAGTGAAAGGTTTGTCAGGGGAGATGAGTCGAGAAATACAGAGGGATCTGGACTAGGTCTTGCTATTGCCAAGAGCTTTGTGGAATTACAGGGTGGTAGGTTCGCCATACAGACAGATGGAGATTTATTTAAGGCGATTGTAGAATTACCCGTAGGATAATGTTATAATTGCTAGTAAAACCACTAAAAAAGTGACCATGAAGAAAGGACAGACTAAACTAATGAAGAATATTATATTAATTGGTATGCCTGGGGCTGGTAAAAGTACGATAGGAGTTATACTTGCAAAGGTTTTAGGTTTTAGCTTTATAGATTCCGATATACTAATACAGGAGCAAGAGGGTATGCTTTTAAAGGATATCATTGCATCAAAGGGAATTGATGGCTTTCGACAAGTTGAAAATCAGGTGAACAGGGATATTAAGACTGACAAGTCTGTAATTGCTACAGGTGGAAGCATAGTATATTGTCCAGAAGCCATGGAACATCTAGGTAATATTGGAGTAGTTGTGTATATCAAGCTAGATTATGAAACTATCAACAAACGACTAAAGGATATTAGAAAAAGAGGGGTTGTTTTTAGAGAAGGCCAAACTTTAGAACATCTTTATGATGAAAGAAAAACTCTCTATGAAAAATATGCCAAGGTTATTGTTGATGGAGATGGTCTGTCAATAGAGGAATTAATGGCCAAAATTGTTGATTCTGTTAAAGGTTATATATAAATAAGTTAAACACCCTATAAAATTTAAGAAGTGTTGATTGAAAAAGTTTGTATCTGAAAGGATTCAAACTTTTTTATATACTAGGAAGCTTTGTCCTATTATAAAAAAACGGGACTTTATGGATCTGTGCTACTAAGAAATGCTTATGTGGCTATAGAGACCGTGCGGGGGGGCGAGAGCTTGGCAGGGGTAATATATCAGGTGAAAAGAGGTAGGTTATATTCATTAATGAAATAAAATACAATAAATTGAAAAAAAGTAGTTGCAAATAATTACGAAAAGGTTTAAGATATATTTAATAAATATTACTAACAATACAAATTAATTTTCGTAGTAAATTAATAAAAGAAATTTAATTGACATGGAGTTGTATAGTGTATTATGATAGATAACAACATATTGCATAATGAAACTAATTTTATTTAGAGTTATACTATGTAATAATATAAAGAAAACGTTTAAGTAGGAGGATGCTGTGGTTTCGCTTAAAGATATTTCACTTAAATGTGGTGTATCAATCGCAACAGTTAGTAAGGCTCTAAATGACCAAAAGGATATTTCAGATGCTACAAAGATGTTTATCAAAAACACCGCAAGGGAGATGGGTTATTTTCCAAACTCATCTGCTATCACTTTAAAAACTAATCGTTCATACAACATTGGGGTTTTATTCTCAGACGAAGGGCGAAGTGGTTTGACACAGGAGTATTTTGCCCATGTTCTTGATAGCTTTAAGGATGAGGTTGAAAAGTATGGTTATGATATTACATTCATTAATAAGCATATAAGACCCATGTCCATGTCATATTATGAACACAGTAGGTATCGAGGGGTTGATGGAGTTTTAATAGCCTGTATAGACTTTTATGACAAGGATGTCTATGAGCTAATCAATAGTGAAATTCCAGTAATAACAATAGACCATATATTTGACAATAGAACATCTATTATCTCAGATAATGTTCAGGGAATTAGGGATCTGCTTACTTACATATATAAGATGGGTCATAGGAAAATCGCCTATATACATGGAGCAAAGTCTTCAGTAACTCAAAATCGTGTGGCTAGTTTTTATAAAACTGTCGAAGAATTAGAACTAGACATACCTTCAGATTATGTTGTAGAGGGAATATACCATAATCCTGAAGCTACAGCCAAGAAGACAAGGGAATTATTAGAGCTTTCAGACAGACCTACTTGCATAATCTTCCCAGATGATTTCGCTGCTATGGGAGGAATTAATGTTATTAAAGAGTATGGACTTAGAATACCTGAAGATATCTCAATTGCTGGATATGATGGTATACTACTATCTCAGATACTAGAGCCTAAGCTAACTACTTTAAAGCAAGACACTCAGTTGATGGGGCGCTTAGCAGCAGAAAAGTTAATAGAAGCCATAAATAATCCAAAGGAAGCAATTATTGAAAGAGTTGTGGTTCCGGGAAAAATTATGCATGGCAACTCCGTATTAAAGTTATGAGGATTAAAACGTTGGGAGACCAACGATTTAATAAATAGATAATCTAATGTAATATAATCAGGAGGTAAATTTTATGAAAAAGAAATTACTAAGTGTATTATTGTTAGCAGTAATGATGGCAACATTGTTCGCTGGCTGCAGCAAAGCATCGGATGAAGGGGATAAGAAGACCGATGGCAAGCAAGTAACAGATAACAAAGATGTAGCAGATGATAGTAATGATGCTACAGATGGAGCAGGATATTCTGGAGAATTAGAAGTTATGCATTTCTCAACATCAGAAGAATCTCAGGGTAATGGTGGTTCTGACGGTTTCCGTACAGTTATAGCTGAATGGGAAGAAGCTAATCCAGAGATAGAGTTGGTTCAGACAGTACTTGCTAATGATGACTATAAGACACAGATAGCAACACTAGCAGCAGCTAATGATCTACCTGACGTGTTTTTATTACAGGGTATGAATACTAAGACTTGGGCAGAGGAAGGAATTATTCTTGATATGACAGATATCATCAATGATTCTCCATACAGAAGTCAGTATGATGATGCTTTATTCTATCCTTTCACAGCTGAGGATAAGATTTATGGTCTACCAGCATTAACTGGTGGTACATGTGCAGTAGTAGTTTATGATTCTGCTGTATGGAAAGAAGCTGGATTTGACGCTTTCCCTGAAACATGGGCTGATGTAATAAAGGCTAAGGATTATTTTGCAGGAAAAGGTATGGACACTGTAGCTTTTGGTAACAGTGGTAAATGGCAGGCTAACTCATGCTTCCTTTCAACAGTAGGTGATAGATTTACTGGTTCTGAATGGACACACTCATTAATTGAAAAGGGTGGAGCTAAGTTTACAGATCAGGCATTTGTAGATGCTCTTAAGTTCACACAGGATATCTTTAATTCAGGAGTATTTAATCCAGACTTTAATGCAGTTAATAATGAAGAAGCAAGAGAATACTATATCTCCGGAGATGCAGCAGCATTTATCGGTGGTAACTGGGACGTTTCCTACATCCAGGCTACTTTAGAAGGAACAGACCTTTACGATACAACTAAGTTTGCAGTTATTCCTCAACCTGAAGGTGCTACTGCTTCCTACAATTCTCATAATATTGGTTTAGGATATGCAGTTGCTATAAGTTCAAAGGTTGCAGAGGATCCTGCTAAGTTAGCAGCAGCTATTGACTTTGCATACGAGGTTACAGGACCTAAATTTGCAGAGTATGTAGCTACCAATTATGCTTTAGGTGGATTAACAAAGGTTGAAAACCTTGACTTAAGTAAGTTTGATCAGTTTACACAGGATTTCTATAACTTCTCATATGTTGATAATAACGCTTGTGAAATCTATGACTCTTATATCTCAAGTGCAGTATGGGATGTTCTTAACACTGATCTTCAATCAATGTTAAACAAAGATACCACACCAGAAGATGTTGCAGCTAATGCCCAGAAGGCATATGATGATAATTATTAATTCCAGGTGAATAATAAAGTATAAGATAACTTATAGCTTAAGTTATTATGAACTAAACAGCACTGACAGACCCATTGATAGTGCTTAGTACTAGGCCTTACCTGAGAGTCACATCTCAGGTAAGGCTTATATAAATCTTAATTAGAACTCTTATATCCCAAGGAGGTAACGAATGTTAAGTTCAATTCGACCTAAAAACAGAGTGATTTACGCATATCTGTTATTTCCAGTTGCACTGTATGTTTTTTCAGTGTTTCTCCCACTCTTGACAGCAGGATATTATAGCTTATTCGAATGGAAGGGTGGACCAAGTAAGACATTTATTGGACTCGAAAATTATCTAGGCTTATTAAATGATTCATTGTTTTGGGAATCTTTTAGCCATAATATATATTTAGTTATTGCCTGTATAATAGGACAGGTTGGTATAGCATTTATATTTGTAATGATGCTCAGTTCAAATTTAGTTAAGCTCAAAGGTATTCACAGAACTTTTGGATTTTTCCCTAGTACTGTTTCTGCCGTATCAATTGGATTTATATGGACAATGGTATATGACTACAGAAGAGGTATCCTTAACTGGTTCCTTGAACTAATCGGTAAAGGGGATGCAGCAAAGGTATGGTTAAATGAACCTACTCTTGTTATGTTATTGATCTCAATTCCACTAATATGGCAGTTCATTGGTTACTATATGGTTATTCTTCTTTCAGCAACAACTTCTATAGACAAGGAAATTATTGAATCATCACAGATTGATGGAGCTAATGCTTTCCAAAGAGCTATACATATAGTACTTCCTTTAATAAAAAATACATTACTGGTATGTATAACTTTATGTGTTGCAGGTAATATGAAAGCATTTGACCATATTTATGTTATGACAAAGGGTGGACCAGGAACTTCATCCATGGTTATGGCTCTCTATGGTTATACGGTTTCATTTAACCAGCAGAACATGGGCTATGGTAGTGCAATTTCCATCGGAATCTTCGTAATTAGCCTTCTTGTAATTGGAGGAGCGCAATTACTTGTCAAAACACTTACAAGGGAGAAGGGAGAGAAAGCATAATGGATAATAATATGAAGAAAAAATCAGGCTTAAGCCTTGTTACAAGACTAAGTAATGGCATATTATCATTATTTACGAATATTACCTTATTAATTTTCTCTCTTTCTTGTATATTTCCACTGATTTGGATGTTTTACTCATCTCTAAAGGAAAAAAGAGAATTTAATGCAGACATTATGAGCCTACCTAAAAGTCCTAGCTTTTCAAATTACATAGCCATATTGACAAACAAGGATTATCGTATTTTCGAATCTATGTTTAATAGCCTTAGGACTACCGTGATTACAGTGACTTTGATTGTTGTATTAGGATTTATAGTAGGATACATTCTTGCTAGAATTAAGTTTAGAGGCAATGCATTATTAAATATAATGTTTTTAATGGGATTATTAATTCCTATTCATTCCCTATTGGTTCCAATATACGTTGTATTTAATAATACAGGATTAGGTAACCAGTGGTTTACTCTAATAATTCCCTATGTTGCATTTGGACTTCCTATAGCTATTTTTCTGGTTCAGGGCTTCGTAAAAGCAATTCCTATAGCTATGGAGGAAGCAGCTGCTATTGATGGAAGTAGTTTTACAAGAACTTTATTTGGAATTATTATGCCAATTTGTAAGCCGATTTTATCAACAGTTGCAATTGTTCAGGTATTCTCAACCTGGAATGAATTCTCCTTTGCTTTAGTTTTAATGAAGGATCGTAGATTGTGGACTGTTCCACTTGCTATGACCCAATTTACTGGGCAATTTAGTTCCGATTATACCAAAATTATGGCGGCAATGTTAATTACTATGCTACCAGTCATTGTATTTTATTTTATATTTAGTAAACAGATTATAAGAGGAATGGTTGCAGGAGCCGTAAAAGGATAATTCCTTATATGATAATGAATATATGCATCTTCTTTACATTTACAGCAAAGACTTGAAGAAGCTTTGTCGTAAATTGAGGAGGTGCATTTTTTGTGGGGAATTTTAAGTAGATAGGAATTATTTATTGACATTTAGATTAATAGAGAATATAATAAACAAACAGTTGAATGATTGTTCAACTATAAATATAAAACAGTTCCATTAATACATATTAAAAATAAAAGAAAAGGGTGGTAATTGTGGCAAAATCAGAGCAAGTAATTTGCGATTGTGAGGTAATTCACCAGGATATAGTAAATCAGGTTAGTGATAGAATGCCTGAGGAGGGTGAACTATATGATTTAGCTGATTTTTTTAAAGTTTTTGCTGATAGTACACGGGTGAAGATTATGTGGGCCTTAGATGAAAGTGAGATGTGTGTATGTGACTTGGCGGTACTTTTAAATATGACTAAATCAGCTATTTCACATCAGCTAAGAACACTCAGGCAATCGAAATTGGTGAAGTATAGAAAAGAAGGCAAGGTAGTGTATTATTCCTTAAAGGATGACCATATTAAGGAGATATTCGAAAAGGGTATGGAACATATTAGAGAATAAAAAGGATGAAAGGTATGGTTGTTAATATGAAGAAAGTATTTAGACTAGAAGGGTTAGGTTGTGCTAATTGTGCAGCCAAGATGGAGATGAAAATCGGTGAGCTTGATGGTGTTGACAGTGTATCAGTCAATTTCATCACTACGAAGCTAGTTATCGAAGCTGAGGACGACAAGATGGATAGTATTATTAAATCTGCTGAAAAGATTATAAGGAAGATAGAGCCAGATACAAAATTGAAGAAGGCGTAGGTCTTACTTTGTGAATTGAAAATTAAGTGGGGAAATTAGAAGCATTTTCGTTCCTAATCTGCAAATAAGGGAGGACATATGAAAAAACGACTTTGGAGAATTATTATAGGTGCAGTACTATTTACTACGGCACTTATAATTGGTAATAAGGGGGCAGGGTTAAATTATGCTCTTTTCCTTCTTAGCTATATAATAGTAGGATATGATGTTTTGCTACAAGCTGTAAAGAATATTCTACATGGTAATGTATTTGATGAAAACTTTTTGATGAGTATAGCTTCTATAGGGGCATTTGCCATAGGGGAGCATCCAGAAGGTGTGGCGGTAATGCTATTCTACCAGATAGGGGAACTATTCCAGAGCTATGCAGTGAACCAATCAAGAAAATCTATAGCCAGCCTTATGGATATTCGCCCAGACTATGCCAATGTAAAAAGGGGTAATAGTCTAATTCAGGTAGATCCAGATGAGGTTCAGATTGGGGACATTATTGTAATAAAAGCTGGAGAAAAAGTTCCCCTAGATGGACTGGTTATGGAGGGAAGCTCCATGATAGACACTTCAGCTCTTACAGGGGAATCTGTCCCTAGGGAAGTGGTGGCTGGTGATAATTTATTAAGTGGTTGTATTAATATTAATGGCCTTATTACTGTGGAGGTTATTAAAGAATTCGGAGAGTCAACTGTTAGTAAGATATTGGACTTGGTGGAGAATGCAAGTAGCAAGAAGTCTAAATCTGAGCAGTTTATTACTAGATTCGCAAGATATTACACTCCGATAGTGGTTATTATCGCAGTTCTATTAGCATTAATCCCTCCTTTGGTAATCGATGGAGCGGAGTTTAAGGATTGGATATACCGTGCGTTAAGCTTTCTAGTTGTATCCTGCCCATGCGCCCTTGTAATCTCAGTACCTCTTAGCTTTTTTGGAGGAATTGGGGGAGCATCAAAAAAGGGTATTCTGGTTAAAGGGGGTAATTACCTAGAGGTTTTAGCCCAGACGGAAACTATTGTTTTTGATAAGACAGGAACCTTGACTAAAGGGGTATTTGAAGTACAGAAGATTACTTCTGTTGGAATAAGTGAAGAAGAGCTACTTGAGATAAGCGCTTATGCTGAATACTACTCTAGTCACCCTATATCGAACTCGATAAAAAGGGCATATAAAGGGGATATAGATAGTAATAGAATATCTAAAGTAGATGAAATTCCAGGTCATGGTGTGGAAGCAATTATTGATGGTAAACAGATCTTGGCAGGTAATAGTAAGCTAATGGACAGAATGGAAATTCCATATAAGCCAGAAGAATTAGCTGGAACCACCGTCTATGTGGCAGTAGGTGGAAGGTATGTAGGATCCATACTTATTGCAGACGAAATTAAGTCAGATTCATTGGAAGCAATTAAAGGATTAAAAGGATCAGGTATTAGTAATACAGTAATGCTTACTGGTGATAACAAAGGTGCAGGCATGGCAGTAGCTAAGGAATTGGGTATTAGTAAGGTATATACTGACCTTCTACCTGCGGATAAAGTGGATAAAATAGAAGAATTATTTGAAGAGAAATCTGATAAGGGTAAGCTTGCCTTTGTTGGTGATGGTATCAATGATGCACCAGTTCTAGCTAGAGCTGATGTTGGAATTGCAATGGGTGGTCTAGGATCAGACGCTGCTATCGAAGCAGCAGATATAGTTATTATGGATGATAAACCATCAAAAATAACCACAGCTATTAAAATAGCAAAGAAAACCCTTGGAATTGCATATCAAAATATAGTGTTTGCCATAGGGGTAAAAGTTATTGTCTTAATACTAAGTGGGTTAGGCTTTGCTACTATGTGGGCTGCGGTATTTGCAGATGTAGGAGTAACGGTAATAGCCATTCTTAACTCATTTAGGGCCTTGAAGGTGAAGGACCTGTAATACAATAACTTTAGCTACCGTATACTGTTTTCAAGGATTGTTACTATTTTCTCGAGAGCGTTTTTGTCGGTAGAAGTAAATCTGCCGACACTAGGGCTGTCGATATCTAGCACTCCTATTATTTTGCCATTTCTATGAATTGGTATTACAATTTCTGAGTTAGATGCACTATCACAAGCAATGTGGCCAGGGAATGCGTGTACATCTTCTACAAGTATGGTTTGATTTTTAGCAACAGCAGTACCACATACTCCCTTTCCTACAGGAATATGCATGCAAGCTACTTTTCCTTGAAAGGGGCCTAGATGAAGAACATCCTTATCTAGTAAATAAAAGCCAACCCAGTTAATATTCCTTAGTCCTTGATTGAGAAGGGCTGAGGTATTAGAAAGATTAGCAATAAGATTTGTTTCATTGTCTAAAAGTGCCTCAAGCTGAGAGCATAGAAGCTCATAGCATTTATCCTTATCCTCTGGATATATTGGATCTAATTCTATCATATGAAATGTTCCTTTCTTAATCTTAGTCATATCAGGGTTTTAATTTACTAATAAACTTCATGTTACCTTCCCTTATGTATGTCATTATAGAAAGATGTTAAATATCATTATATAGAGTGAAATGAAATAATTCAACAGAAAGCTCAGGACTGATAATGTTTTATCTATAATAGTGTTTGTCTTCCACTTGTTATGTACAAGCTGTCTATTGTACAATGAAATGGAGATACCATAATAATAAGTAGGAATGGGAGGTATGGGTAGTATTATGAAAATTCTAGTAGATGCAGATGCCTGTCCTGTTAAGGATATAATAGAAGATATTGCAATTAAGTTAGAGATACCGGTTCTTATGCTGATAGATACAAGCCACGTACTCCATTCAGAATATAGTCAAATCATATCAGTAAGTCAGGCTCCTGATGCAGTTGATTTCGCTCTAATTAATAGGACTGAAAAAGGAGATGTTGTTGTGACGCAGGACTATGGAGTTGCGGCTATGGCACTTGGTAAGGGGGCTTATGCTATACATCATAATGGGAAATTATATACAGACTATAATATAGATATTATGCTGATGGAGAGGGACTACGCTAAGAAACTAAGACAATCTGGTAAAAGAGTAAAAGGTCATAATAAAAAACGAACCCGGGACCAGGACTTACAGTTTGCCGAGGCCTTTGAAATGTTATGTAAAAGGGCATCTAATGGTTAGAATATAAAGTGATTTCAATATGGATAGGGAGTAGAACAAACATTCGAAAAACTATTGATTTTGATATATAGATATGCTATAATCTCCACGATAAGCAGATTAGTCCAAACAAGATAGAGCATTGATCGTGCTTGCACGAAGAAATGCTATAGCTTGTATGGATAAGTGTAACGTGAACGAGGATGCGAAGCATTCGAGTTCCTAATCTGCTTAATGTAATAATTAGTCCAAACAAGATAGAGCATTGATCGTGCTTGCACGAAGAAATGCTATAGCTTGTATGGATAAGTGTAACGTGAACGAGGATGCGAAGCATTCGAGT
>DUNS01000021.1 GCA_012839235.1 Clostridiales bacterium | reverse complement strand
GTTATCATTTACTGTTTTTAGGTTGTTCATAATTTGAAAATCTATTTTGAAGTATCATGTGCTACTCCAATTTTTTAGAATTTCAGGGTTGTTTCACTGTTCAATTATCAAGGTTCATATTCATCGCCAAATATTATCTTGTCGATGTCTGTTGTTTACCGTCAACTTTCTTAATATATCACATTTCGACATATCATGTCAACCACTTTTTTAATTTATTTTTGTTTAAGTGATGACTGGTTGTTGGTGGATTTTCATTTTACAATCCATAATATAAAATGTCAAGTATCTAATTCTTGGATTTACCTACTTTTAATTAAGGTGTCATATCAAAACCTTACTGAACAATAAGAGGATCAACTCAAAGCTTATTTGGTGCCAGGCATCAAAAAATGATGCTGCCACAAAATCAGGCAGCACCATCTTCACAAAGTAAAAGGAGAGCTATTATGCTGAGGTTAATTATTTCTCTTTTTTGATACCACATCGAATATAACGGCTCCGAGAAGAACCATACCTTTAACAACCTTTTGCCAGTTGGCATCAACACCCATGATACTCATGCCAAGGTTTATAACGCCCATAAGCAATGCACCGATGATAACACCTGAAACTTTACCAGTACCGCCATAAGCTGAAGCCCCACCTATAAAGCAGGAACCAATCGCATCCATTTCATAATTCTGACCATATGTAGGTTGCGCTGAAGTTAGTCTTGCAATCGTCATCATTCCCGCTAACGCAGCTAAAAATCCCATATTCGTATACGCAATAAAGTAAATCCTATTGGTATTGATACCAGAAAGCTTCGCAGCCTTCTCATTACCGCCAACTGCGTAAAAATGACGGCCTAGGATGGTTTTTGATGTAATATATCCATAAACCAAAACTACAATTGCCACAATAACCAGGGCCGTCGGAATACCTCTATATCTTGACAGCTGGTATGCAAATGCCAAAATCACTAAAGATATAATTACAGACCTAATTATCATTTTATTTATGGGTTCAATTTCATAACCCTTTTTTGCTTTCTTAATTCTACCTTGGATCTGGATGAAAAGATATATAACACAAGCAACAATACCTGTCAGCATGGCAGTTAAATTAAATCCTTCAATACCAAAGAAATCAGGAACATAGCAATTAGCTCCTCCACCGAACAACCTAACAAAGGTTGTGTTGGTCAATGATACTGTTAAACCCTGTAGTACTACATTTGAAAGTCCTCTAAATATCAACATTCCCGCTAAAGTAGTGATAAATGGAGGTACACGTACATAAGCAATCCAGAAGCCTTGCCACGCTCCAATGGCAGTACCTATGATTAGCATAAAAATAACTGCTATAACCCAATTCATATCCCTGTTTTCCATTAATATTGCTCCAGTAGCACCTACGAAACACACCACTGAACCAACTGAAAGGTCGATATTACCACCTGTTAAGATACAAAGCAGCATACCTGTTGCCAATACAAACACATAAGCATTTTGTGAAATTAAGTTACTTACATTCTGTGGAAGGAGAATTTTTCCTCCTGTTTGCCACACAAAGAATGCAGTAATAAAGATTAATGCAATTATCATTGTATTTGCTTTTATAAATGAAATTACTTTGGATTTATTCATTGTTTACGCTCCTTTATTAGTTGTTTTCAATATATGTGCCATAATATTTTCCTGAGTTGCTTCAGCACCTTCCACTTCACCAACAATTCTTCCGCTATCCATGATATAGATACGGTCACACATGCCGATAACTTCAAGAAGCTCTGAAGAAATTAGGATAACTGATCTGCCCTCTGCAACTAACTGGTTGATAATACAATAAATCTCATATTTTGCACCAACATCTATACCTCTGGTTGGTTCATCTAAAATAAGAATTTCCGGATCCGCAAACATCCATTTTGCCAATAATGCCTTTTGTTGATTACCACCACTTAAATTACCAACATTCTGTTCAACGGTGGGGCATTTAATATTTAACTTCTCTCTCTGATTAAGAGCCACATTATATTCTTCATCCGAATCGATAATACCTTTGTTGCTGACTCCTGATAAGTTAGCAAGAGTTATATTGTGTTTAATTGAATTTGAAAGGATTAACCCATTGTCTTTTCTGTCCTCTGTAACATAAGCTAATCCTTCTTTGATCGCTTCACTTACATTGTGTAATTGAACTTCTTTCCCACCTATTTTGATTTTGCCTGATATATTGGTGCCGTAGCTCCTACCAAACAAACTCATAGCTAATTCTGTCCGACCTGCACCCATAAGACCTGCAACGCCTACCACTTCACCTTTTTTGACATACATGCTTACATTATCAACGACCTTACGCTCCTCATATAGAGGATGATTAACATTCCATTTCTCTACCTCTAAGGATATATCATCAATCACTTTGCTTTCTCTTTTAGGAAAACGATCAGACATACTTCTTCCTACCATCCCCCTTATGATACGATCTTCTGTGATTGTATCCACAGTTTTATCCAAGGTTTCAATAGTCGCTCCATCACGAATGATAGTAATCTTATCTGCTATGTAAGAAATTTCATTGAGCTTATGTGATATAAGAATTGAGGTCAATCCTTCTTTTTTAAATTGTAACAGCAGATCCAAAAGAGCCTTAGAATCCTTTTCATTCAATGAGGCTGTAGGCTCATCCAGAATTAGTAATTTTGCATTTTTTGCAAGCGCCTTCGCTATTTCTACCAGCTGCTGCTTTCCGACACTGATATCCTTTACTAAGGTTCTCGAGGATTCTTCAAGACCTACTATGCGCAAATACTTATCAGCCTTATCATAGGTTTCATCCCAATCTATCGCAAATGCTCTACCTCTTTCATTGCCGAGGAACATATTTTCACCGATTGTCATATAGGGAACCAATGCTAATTCCTGATGTATAATAACAATCCCCTTTTCTTCACTGTCCTTAATATTCATGAAATGGCATTCTCTACCATCATAAATGACCTCTCCCTCATAGGAACCATAAGGATATATGCCACTTAATATATTCATTAGCGTGGATTTACCCGCACCATTTTCACCGACGAGGGTATGAATTTCACCCTCTTCAACTTTAAAATTAACGTTATCAAGTGCCTTAACGCCAGGGAAAGTTTTGGTGATATCTTTCATTTCAAGTAATATTTTCGCCAATTGTATCCCCCTCCAAAATCAAACCCATAATTAATGTATAGCATAACTATAAATATATACTGTGGACCACATTTTATATAATAGGATTTCAGATAGCAAAAAATCCATGTTTATATATCATACGAAGTTCCATGTTATATATATATGGGGCCCCTTGCATTCTATTGCTAGATATGCAATAGCCCCATATTAGACTTAAACTATATTATGACTACTTTAACTGATCCTCTGTATAGTATCCTGATTCTATTAATAGTTCTTTATAGTTGTTTACATCTGCAAATACAGGCTCACATAGATATGTAGGAACAATTCCCTTACCATTATCATAGCTCTCTTTATCATTAACAGGTGCTTCTCCACCCTTCATGATTGCATCAACCATTTTAACTACCTGGTCTGCTAAATCACGGGTATCCTTAAAGATTGACATGGACTGTTTACCAACTATCATGTTCTTAACGTTAGCCACATCACAATCCTGTCCTGTAAGAACTGGCCATTTTCCGGTATAGGATGCTGTTAAAGCATTGGCAACACCGAGGGCTGTTGAATCGTTAGAAGCCATAACTGCATCAAGTTGTGTTCCATCTGCATAGAAGGAAGATATGATATTTTCCATTCTGGTCTGTGCATTTTCTGTTTTCCAACCAGCAGTTGCAACAGTAGCGAAATCAGTCTGACCAGACTTGACTACTAATTTACCTGAATCAATGTAAGGATTTAGAACATCCATTGCACCATTAAAGAAGTATTTAGCATTGTTATCACCAGGGTCACCAGTAATAAGCTCGATGTTGAAAGGACCTGCTGCATTCTTCAGATCTAATGCTTCTTCAATGTACTGACCCTGTTTTGTACCAACCATGTAGTTATCAAAGGTTGCATAGTAGGATACAGCGTCTGTATTCATGATTAAGCGGTCATATGCAATAACAGGAATTTCCTTTTCTTTTGCCTGGGCAAGAACAGTTCCGAGAGAGTCTCCGTCGATGGAGGCAATAACAAGCAAGCTGACATCATTAGCAATCATGTTCTCAATCTGTGAAACCTGAATCTGGATATCATCATCTGCATACTGCAAATCAACTTTATATCCAGCTGCTTTTAATTGCTTTTCCATATTTTCGCCGTCCTGGTTCCAACGCTGCAAGGTCTTTGTTGGCATGCAAACACCGATAGTCTTGTCTCCACCCTTTCCACCGGTAGATTTGTCTTTTGTATCGCAAGCTACCAGTAAAGATGCAACTACTGCGATGCAAAGTAAAATTCCTAAAAACCTTTTTTTCATATAAATATCCTCCCTTTTTTATAATATAACAACTACTACGCTAACAATATATCATAGTAGAAATAGGACTAACTTGTTATATACCGTATATTTTTATAAGAGGAAATTAATATTTATATAAAAAAATTGTTTATAGCAATAAAGTGCTAGCATGATACCAATAATTTACTAATACAATCCTATCTTTATTTTTTTTCTGGAACATTAAGATATACGTCCTCTCTATTTTGAAATCCCCCATCAATTATTACCTCGTCCATATTGTCTATATTTACACCGATAGGTTCCAATTTCACATAGGGTACATCCCAAATACCGTCATTGATTGTGGTTTTTACATCAATGCTTTCTCCTTTTGCCAGCTTTACTGCATATTCTGCAGCTGCCTTTGCCAATTTATCAACAGGTTTATAGACGGTCATGGTCTGTGTTCCTTCAACTATTCTCTGGCAGGCTGCCAAATCAGCATCCTGCCCAGTTACAATTACGCTACCTGCCATACGATTTTCAGATAAAGCACGTACAGCCTCAGTTGCAAGATTGTCATTTCCACAGAACACTCCATCAATCTCCGGTGTTATCAATAAGGCTTCATTTACCGCATAGTAGGCCTCCTCCGCAAGCCAATTGCCCGCATTGACAGAATAGATTTCATTCAGGTTGGCATCCTTCATAACATCACGAAATCCCTGCTCTACTAACTGTACATTATGATCTGTAGTAGGACCAAAGATTGTTATGATATTTCCTCCCTCAGGAACATTGGCCTTTAGTGTCTCTCCCATCAAAGTTCCTACTTTTTCATTATCAAAAGAAATATACAAATCAACATCTGAGGTGATTAATAGCCTGTCATATGCAACAATCTTAATGTCCGCTTCCTTCGCCTTTTCTACTACCTCTCTGCATGCTTTAGAATCCACTGCAATTATTACAATTACATCCATTTCCTTTTCTATAAAATATTCTATCTGAGAAATCTGCTTTTCCACATCACCGTTAGCATTCTGCACATTAACCTCAGCCCCTAGCTCCTGTGCCGTATAGACAAACACATCTCTATCTCTTTGCCAGCGCTCGATAACATAAGAATCAAAAGATAAACCTATATTAATTTTATCCTCTACTTCTTTTCTCTCATAGGTTGGTGTCTTGTCGTCACTACAGCCTGTAAGGGCCATAATGAAGAAAATAACAAAACAAAAAAATAATTTCTTCATAACACACTCCATTCCTGTGCATGCTTTTTATGCATAAGAGGTTAATGGTAGATTTAGCAGGCACAATACCCTTAACTTTTAATTACCTGTTTTCCCTATATTCAGAAGGAGTAACTCCCACCTGTTTTTTAAATATCCTGCTGAAATAATTCGGGTCACTATATCCGGTATCAACACATATATTCTTTATATTCATGTCGCTGTGCACAAGAAGATTTTTCGCTTTTTCTATCCGTATATTTGTTAGATACTCTATAAAATTCTCTCCGGTCTCCTCCTTGAATAGCTTGGAAAAATAATAAGGACTAATGTCCACCTTCCTTGATATATCATCCAAGGAAATATCCTTGTGGTAATTTTCTTCGATATATGACTTTGCCTTACCTATCAATCCACTAGTTTGCTCTTCACGCTTTGTAGTAATATTCTTACAAGCTTGTGTAATCATATCTATAAACCATTTTCTTAGCTGTTCATAACTTTCCATATTAATTACTATAGGCAGATAATCCTTACGGCATAGAAAATAGTAGGTCATTCCACCACTTAAGAATGCCTTTTGCTCTGCAAATAATATAAATTCCAATACCTTTAATTTGATATCCATCATATGATCGGGATAATTATTCACCATCCAATCAAAGAAAAGATTAGCTTCTACCTTAGTACCTTCTATATCACCTTTTTCTATCTTATCGAATAAAGCGCTCTCGACACTTATAGGATAGTCCGCCTCATATTCACAACCAATGGAAAGATCCTTTACATGGGCAACTCTTCCCTTGCTGTTTCGTATAGCATTTAAGGCTTCCTTATAGGAATCCTCCAGCTTATATATAGATGTAACAGATCCAATTCCTATTTTGAATTGTATTTCAAGACGTTTGGTCAAATCTCTTACTAGTTTTCTTGCCTTCTCTATAATTCCAATTCTATCATCATATTCCAGCTGTGGCTTATCAGAGGGAATAAATGTTACAATCTTATTAACCATAATGGGGCTAACCACACATTCAAATTCTTCCTTTAAGCCTTCTTTAATAATAGGATAAAAGGACTGAGCTTTTACACTGATTCCCACGGGATTAGTCAAATTCCCCTCTACCAGTGAATCACCAAATTCCACAACTAGCATCATTCCATAATCATCCTTGATTCCCAGAAGATTGCAGAAGTTGTCCTTTTCTCTTTCAAAGTCCAACCCAGATAGGGCAGCATATATGAAGTCACTCTCTATAATAGGTATAACAATCTCCAGCTTCTCCCTAACTATTAGATCGTGGCTTCTTTTTTTTCTTTCAGTCTCAATCGCGTCCATAGCCTTTTGCAGAACTTGTGTAACAACAGTTTGATTAACCGGTTTTGTTAGATATTCTAACACCCCCAGATTGATAGCTTCCTTAGCATAATTGAATTTATCAAAGGCTGTCATAACTATAAATATGACAGATTTGTTAGTTTTTCTTATCTCCTTCATAGCCTCAATTCCGTTAATCCCAGGCATATGTATATCCATTATTGCTATGTCAGGCTTAAACTTTTCGGCCAGTTCAATAACACTTCTACCCGTATATGCATATTCTACATTGCAGCTTTGTCCAAAGTTCTTTTCAATAATAAATTTTAAGGAATCAATTACAATACCCTCATCATCTGCTAGCATTATCTTGTACATGCCTACCCCTTCCTTACCTTATAACAAGTAATTATTACAATAAAAATGATTGGTATAAGCTGAGTTTTGTATTTGCTTAACTAAGTATTATCGATTATTTCTTTAGTCTCGTTCTCTATATCAGTAATATGTTCCTTAGGTATAAGCATAGTTACTGTAGTTCCCATATTGTGACCATCACTGTGTATACTGAAAATATTATCCCTATCATAATATAACTTAAGACGATTTATCACGTTACCCAGTCCGATTCCGTTAGAATCCTTAGTTAGGCTTACTTCCCTGTCAATCTTACCATTTTTAATGCCTAGGTTTAGGATTCTCTCGATTGTAGCTTCATCCATTCCAGTCCCATTATCATAGATAGTTATACGAATTGAATCCGGTAATTGATCTACCTTTAAACATATTTTTCCCTCATAATCAATGTCCCTGATCCCATAGTTTACTGAATTTTCCACTATGGGCTGTAAAATCATACTAGGCACTCTTACATCCAGAACACTCTCATCTATTTGTTTACAAAATTTTATTGTTCCTGAAAAACGCACATTTAAAATATATATATATGTATCCACCAGCTTAATCTCATCACGTAGTGTAGAATCCTGATTGAAGCTTTTCATATTAAATCGGAAAAAATCTGCCATGTTTTCGATAAATAGGCAGGTCTTATCAGCACCCTCCATCATGGCAAGCTGAGCGCCTGCATTCAGTGTATTAAACAAAAAATGCGGATTAATCTGTGCTTGAAGATATTTGAGCTGCGCATCCTTTAAGTGGTTGGTCATCATTAGCTCCTTTTCCTTCATTCTACTTTCTAATTCAACGCTCTCTTTTATCTTCTTGATATATTGATGGATACTGACTGTCATGGTATTAAATGCTTTTGTAACAATCCCAACCTCATCTGAGGAATTTACGGGGACCAGATCTACTTCAAAATTACCTGCTGCTATTTCATTTGCTGATTTTGTAAGTTTCATCAAAGGACCTGTTATACTTCGGGTTACGATAATAATTAATACTATATTAAATGCCATTATAAATAATAATACCGAGGTACTGATTATCTCTAGGTAATTTAATGAAGTTCTTAAGAGCTCATAATTATATGAATTATATTTAAACTGCTCATTATTTAATGTATTAATATGAGTACTAATATAATCATACATTCTGGTGGCTTCCTCATAATTTGCCTTATAGCGCTCGATATTGTTACCTCGCTTTGCATCCACCGTCTTATCAACCAAATCAAGATAGGCTTCTGACATGTTCTTGATATTCTTTTGCATAAGAATAGCATTATTATCCGCAATATCACCCTTAAGGTCATAAACCATGTTTCTATAATTTTGCTCACTCATATAATAATTTTCAAGGGATTCTGAGCTTTTTGTATTCAGATATTCAAAGACATAATCATGAAGATTGTTCAAAGAATCCATCAAGTCATTAAAGCCAATGTTACTTACATAGACCTCATCAATCCTTCCAATGGATTTATTAATATTATAATACATAAACATATTGGCAAAGAATACGACTCCTGTTGTTAATACGAACAGCAATACTAATCGAATTCTGATTGTTCCTTGAATGATCTTCTTCTTCATATTGAACACCAATCCCGCATTTATAATAATATATATCAACTCTATTTATTGTCTGTTTTGTTCTTCTTCTAACTTCAAATTGATGTAGTCATTAAAGTTATCCTGATTTATAGCGTAGATGTCTACAGAGAAGTAATCACTAACTTGTCCTGTCTGCTTGTGCTCGTTCAGGGCTTCGACACATAATGCCCCCATCTGCTTGGCATCAATTGTCATGGTTGAATGAATAATACCCTTTTGTACAGCACTTAATATCAAATCCGAATCATAGTAACCAATAATTTCTATTACACCCACTTTGTTGTAATCTACTACTGCTTGGTAAGCGCAACGTGTATCCGCGGCAGTAAGACATACCAACACCTCGGTACTATCCCGAGAATCCTTAATAAGATTTCGGATATCCTCCTCAGAGCTGAAGGTGCTTTGGGTATTAACATTGACTGATTCCACTCGGACATTTCTACCTGCAACCATTTCACTTATGCTTGAATATATCATGTTTTTACTGGCTACACTGCTATTTGAATTTAGAAGTACCGTAATGTTCTTTTTCCCTTCAGCAATAACTTCAAGAATCTGTTTACCGTATATCTGACCTTGATTATAGTTGTTAACACCAACAAAGCTTTTACGCTTACTATTGGGCTCATCATTTAGGACTGTAATAACCGGAATTCCTTCTTCATCTGCCATATTAATAAGCTCGGTTATCTCTTCATCTCCATTAGGCTCAATAATAATACCATCTACTTTTGAAGCAATAGCCATTTTTATCAGATCCTGAAGGCTATATGCGATAGGTAGATTGCTACCTATTCTTTCTACATAGATTTCTAATTCCTTACCCTGATTAAGTGCTCCCTCATAAATCGCTTCCCAGAAAGGGGCATCAGCTTCCTCAGATATTAGTGCATAATGATATTTGTATGTATTATAGTTAAGATTATCACCAGCACCTAGGTGGCTAAGTCTATTACTATACATGGTCATACCAATCAGGATTATAAAAACTCCTGCAAATATGCTAATAATAGCAGCCAACATAATCACTTTATTCTTTATAATCACTTTAATAATATTCGGCATATTCATCCTCAGCTTCTAATTAATATGCAATCACAATTAACCATATTATGATGTTTTTCTATTTTGAGTATATCACACCACTGACACTTTTACCATATTGCTCCATTATTTAGTATGAATCTGCTTTAAGCTAACTCTCTTTGCTTCTGGAAATATTTTATATAAAGCATGATGAACTTTCCTATTCAACAAAAAAGGTATCATCAGTTTCTCTCAAGAAAATCTATGATACCTAATAAACTCTTATAACAGGGAAAACTCTTTAGAGTTCCCCCTACTTCAACTTAACCTTATATATCATGTTATCTCTAGAAGCTGTAAAGGTACTAGAGTCTACATCATCAGGGTCAATCTCAAATACTAAAATTACTTCTTCTTCCTTCTGGGAATCTATTTCTAAATCGATAAACATTAAGCTATTTTCCAAAACAGTATATAATGGATTAACAGTCTTACTATCATTAATATTAAGCACAAACCTTACTTTAGAATCCATAAGATTTAGTGATTGGCTTTCATCAGTTATATTTTTAACTGAAAAAGTAAGAACCAATAATTGCTTTCCTTTACTTGGAGTCAAGGAAAAGTAAGTCTTAACATCATCAGAAGGATATGTTGGATATAATCCATGTTCTTTATATTGTATATCAAAGTTAGTGTCACCAAGAACCTCAGTCATAGAGAACTCCTGGATTACTGGTTCATCTATGTTTGATTTTTCTACTTCTGATAACTTCCCTTCATCGATAATATCAGTAGTCTCATTATCGACCTTATCCTCGTCTACCATATCATCTGAGGATGCATCAGGCAATACATCAACTGGTGCCTCGGTCTTCGGTAAAGATAAGGCTTGCTCACTATAATTAATATCATATTTTAGCAATAATCCAGCCATACTCTCAGCTACCAAATTAGTATCTTGCTCTGATAAATTGTACTCAACAGCACATCCTGTTAATGATAATATAAAAAGTAGACTTACCAACACACATAATTTTCTCATCATCCGTCCTCAATTCTCTTATGTATATTTTATATTTTCTATATGTACCAAGGAGACAGTACCTAAACTACAATATTCTTTATACCGTACTTAACATAAATCATCTATAACAATACTATCACTATTTGCTTTTTGAAGCAAGAAGAAGTCTCTCCTTATATATATCGGCATAAACAACAAAAAAGCCCATACCTAAATTAAGTTTCTTTGTATGGGCTTTTAAACCTATTATGATTTTGTATCTAATTCAAACCAGAATTCAACTCCAACTTGTCTATTAATAACTCCACATTCTTGATTTAGACTATTCATTATTGCTTTGACAATAGATAAACCAATACCACTACCACCGTATTCCCTAGTTCTCGCCTTATCAATCTTATAGAATTTATCCCATATCTTATCAAGCTCTTCCTCTGGAATCCTCTCTCCAGTATTAAACACTGCAATACGTACAACATCATTGTGTTCTATTAGTTTAATCTCAATAATCTTCGCATCAGTCACATGGTTAAGAGCATTGCTTATATAATTATTGACTACCTGCTCTACAAGAAATTCATCTGCCCATACGAATATTGGTTCAACTTGATCAAAATGAAGAATAACTTCCTTTTGTTTAAATAATATCTCAACAGATTCTAGAACTGTTCTTAAAAGCTCTACAATATCAAATCGTTCAAAGTTTACTTGATTATTACCAAATTCAAGCTCATTAAGGCTTAAGAGTTTCTTAACCATATTATTCATCTTATTTGCTTCGTCAATTATAACCTCACAGTAGAAATCCCGACTTTCAGCATCCTCATTAATATTCTCTTTAAGACCTTCAGCATACCCTTGTATTAAAGCAAGAGGGGTCTTAAGCTCATGAGAAACGTTAGATAGGAATTCCTTTCTCATTGTATCCACTTCCGCCTTCTTTTGTATATCGCTCATCAACTCATTATTAGCCTGCTTAAGCTCAGATATGGTTCTCTCAAGCTGATAAGATAAAGTGTTAATGCTATCTCCTAGTACTCCTATCTCGTCCTTTGATTTTACTTTGTACTTAACATCAAAATTCAAATTAGATATTTGCTTGGCTATACCTGCTAACTCTAATATAGGCCTAGATATTTTCTTGCTAATAACAAACATTATAAATGTACCAATAACTGCTGCAATTATTCCAATCTGAGCTAAGAACTTATTAGATATAGCCACACTCTCTTCAATACTTTCATAATTTGAACGTAGAATAATATATTTGTCATCTTCTAATGTTCCAAACAGATCGATATAGCTTGAATCTCTTTGTTGATCATATAGGATGAATACCCTATACTGATCCGTCTTTTGAAGTAAGGTCCTATCCTTCACATTGGGATTAGATCCGGGGAAGATATAATCCTGAAGAAGCAGCTTCATCTGAGAAATCTGTCTTTCACCTATATCCTCCATGGCTGGATAGCTAAAAGCCAAAAGACCCGGAACATAATAATCTATAAAAACATAGGTATTTACACTATATTTCGCCGAGATTCTATCCATCTTTAGAACTTCCTCTTCAGACAATATATCATCATCAGTGGTCTTATATAATGAATTTATATCATTATAGGCCTTGTTTAATGTTTCGTATTTGCTATACAAATAATAATTCGATAGAAATGTTCTATTAATAAGCCAGGTTAGAAAGATAGTAACAATTATTAATCCAGTTAATATGAATGTTATCTTAAATCGCATAGAATGCTTCATTAATTCACCTCAAACTTATAGCCAAGACCCCAAACCGTCTTAATATATTTACCCCTATCTCCCATTTTGCTTCTTAACTTCTTAACATGGGTATCAATTGTTCTGGCATCCCCAAAATAATCATAATTCCATACATTGTTTAATATCTTTTCACGGGATAGGGCAACTCCTTGGTTAACTACAAAATACGTTAGTAGCTCAAATTCCTTAAAGCTTAAGTCAATCTCTTTACCATCAATTCTAACTTCATGAGCCACCTTATCAAGCTCTATTCCACCAATTTCAAGTACCTCTTTCTCTGTTGAAATGGTTCTTCTTAGGACCGCCTCCACCCTTGCCACGAGTATCTTAGGGCTAAATGGTTTGGAGATATATTCATCGACTCCTAGATCGAAGCCTAAAAGCTCATCCTTTTCATTCCCCTTAGCTGTAAGCATAATTATAGGCACATCAGAATGTTTTCTTATCTCACGGCATACTTCCCATCCATCCATCTTGGGCATCATTATGTCTAAAATTATTAAGGCTATGTCCTTCTTAGCAAAAAATATATCTACAGCCTCTTCACCATTCTCTGCTTCAATTACTTCATAGTTTTCACGGGTCAGAAAATCTTTAACTAGTTTTCTCATTCTGCTTTCATCATCAACAACTAATATTTTAAGATTGTCCATATTAATAACCATGCCTTTCTTCACAACCTGCAAACTTTGAGCCGCAGGCGCAAATTTGCGTGTGAATTATCTTTTTAATTCACACTAACCTCACTGTATATTAGATTCTTGGTATTTGGAGTGTTTTAAGTTGTTCTAATTGCAGACAATTAATATTAATTCTTACGCTCCAACGCTTTGCTTAACTTACGCTCCAGAATTATATTAATCGTCTGCAATATATCAGTTAAGTTGCGCCCCAACTTACTAAGTATTTACTTTATTTCAGTTAGCCTATCACAAAACTATGATAAAATTGTGAATTAGATCAATCTGATAACAATCATTGCTGCAATGATAAGGACAAGGAATATATTAATAATTCTTGAGTTTCTATGGCGAATTTTATACTCTCTTGCCATACTTTCCTCTCTTTTATCCCCTGCCTGTGATAAACCAGTGTTTGTACGGCCAACCCTTATCCAGGGGATAGTATCAAGAGTTATAATCCCCCCATCAATTAATATATTCTGAAGCTCCTTTAGGAACTCAAATCCAATTACAGTTTTAAATGTCTCTTTCTCTATTAAGCTATTATAGAGCTTAGCAACTTTTTTGGTATCTGTCAGATCAGTATGAGTTCTAATATACTCAATAGAATCAGTCTCCTGTTTTGCTTTTTGATATTCAGCAAAATTAACAAAGCTATAACCCTTTAGTCTATATTCTTTAACATTCATCTTCTTACTCACTTTCTTGAGGATACTTAAGCCCCCACTGCTTTCTTATCTCGTCTAATATTTTCATAATATCTAATGTATCGTTAAGAGAATGTATACTACTTTGCTTCTTACCTTGTCGTAGACAAACATTAACCTCTTCTGCTTCATATTCATACCCATTGCTCATAAATGGTAATTCAACTGTATCTACTATCACATCTTCATTATTATATACAATGGCCTTTTGCGCATTCCAGAAATTTGGTATATGGATCTTTCCCTTATCTCCAATAATTATGGCATCATCACCGGTGTCAGCTGCTATTGCAGAGCTAAGGTTAGCTAGAACACCATTATCAAATTGTAAGCCGATAACATTCTGCTCATCCACATTACTTTTTCCAATAATTGCGCTGCTTGATATACTATCAGGAAGCTTATCTAAAAGATAGCAGGCATAAGTGATTGGATAAATTCCAACATCAAGAAGTGCTCCTCCTGCTGTATAGGGATCATACAATCTACTGTTAATGTCATATGGCGTGTTATAGCCAAAGGAAGCCCTGATATGCTTTACCTCTCCGATTTTCTTTTCTCTGATCCAATTCTTAACAGTATTAGTAACAGGCAAGAACTTTGTCCACATGGCTTCCATCAAAAACACATTATGCTTAGCTGCCAAGTCAATTAAGTATTGTGACTCCTCTTTATTAATAGTAAATGGTTTCTCACACAAGACCCCTTTATTGTTAACAATACAAAGAGCTCCGTTGGCCTTATGCTCAGTATGGGGAGTTGCTATGTAGACAACATCTATTTCCTCATCCTTAGCTAGTTCCTCATAGCTGCCGTATGACTTTTTAATATGAAAACGTTCTGCAAATTTCTCTGCTTTATTAATATTCCTTGAAGCAATAGCTGTAAGCTCTGTATGCTCCATAGACCTTAAGGCTGTCGCAAATTTTGTAGCTATATTACCAGCGCCCATAATCCCCCACTTAATTACTCTCATGTGCACTCTCCTTATTAATATTTTTGTGAGACTTCCTAGTTTAATATTTATATGACTATTAATTTCATATTACTATTGTAGAAAACTAAAAGCAAGTCCTTCAACAAAAAACAGGAAAAGTAGATGTATTAAGCCATGTCATCTATTCTTCCTGTTGTTATAAGGTTAATCTTTATCTTCTATTCAATAATAAGTTCGTCTTCATTAGGTATAACTATATATTCATAATTACTGCCAACTGTATAATAACCCACCTTCTCATAAGACCTAGCCATAATAGGGTTCTTTTTGTCCACAAACAATGTACAAAACCCATGTCCTTCCCCTAATATTTTTTTGCTTAGATAGTATATATTGCTTGCTGCATATCCAGCACCTCTATATTCCTCCGGGGTATATACATATGTTACAGCTACACCATTGACCAAGTCTCTAGAAGCTACTGCCATATTAACAACAGTCTGATCTAAATCCTCATAAACATAGACCCGTTTTTCTTCTATTAATTGCTTTGCCTTATTTAAGGCAGCTTCGTAATCCATCTCACTATCAAAGGATTCGATATGAAACTGTATAATCCAGTCTGCGATAAGCATGGCTTCATCATCTACAGCGTAACGTTGAGATCCTTCAACCACTCCAATATCGTTAACATTACGAACTTCCATAATATCTACACCTGATTTTTCTACAAATGTACATGAAATATGCTTGGAATATTCTTCAATAAAGATCTGGCATATGTCATATCTAGCATTCATACCACTAATAATAATATGATTATGTCCTAAATGTTCAGCAAGAGTAATTACAGCCTCTTCATAATGGGCATCCATCTCAGTAAATATAACTAATTTATATGGGGTAACATTACAGAAATACAAATAAACCTTCTCTTCTTCTTGCACTGTACCAAATATCAGATTCTTATTTGTTAATTCAGTAAGATTTTGATAAGCATTATAAAGGATTAGCTGACTAACAGCTTCATTACGAAGTAAAACCTCCTCATTATCGTCTAAAAAAGCTTGAGCATTATTATATTCCTTAACAAACATACCTTTCTCCATTCCAGCGAATTAACACTAAAGTTTTACATCAATAAGATATTGATTGAACAACACACTTTTACCTATTATACTCTTAAAGTCCATATTTTAGCAACCGTTTTATAAAAAAGGAACTGTATAGTGAACCAAAATCCCAAAAATCAGATTAATAAATCTAGCTTTAGGAGAACAGTTCACTACAGTCCCTTTAATCATTATATTTAATTATTTTAAATCACATACTATTTAAATTATTTTTTATTAAACACCAGTAAAGCTCCACCAAGAATCAATACTCCACCTGCAACAATTGCTATAATTATAGGAGTAGACAGACCCTTCTCTTCCTTAACAGTATCAACTGCTGTATCAGTAGTCTCAACATTATCAAGCTCTACATCAACTGATGTATTCTCCATTATTTCATCATCAGCCATTCCTGCTTGCTTAGATAATTCTTCAGCTTCTTCAGGTGATAGTTCAGCAATTTCATTATCATCAAAAGAGTCAATCTGAATTTCTAATTTGTCCTCATCAGCTAGGATACCATCAGCAGCAAGTCCAATATCATCTGTGCTACTTACAGGGGTGTCTAATCCAGTATCCATAATCACTCTATCAGGAGCATCCTCAGAATCACCAGCACTATTAGCAACTGGTGCCCCTAATGGATCAGCAGCATATAATACCACTTCATCACTTGCTACTACCTTAACTGCATCCTTACCAACTATTTCATATAAAAATTTAGCATTGTCCTTACTATATGGATTAATACCAACCTCCACATAGCCATCTGCCACACCTGTGTAGATGATTTCAAAGCCCTTAAGTTCAATATCTCTAGCATGATCATCAAATAATAAGGAGTTAATTTCATCTTGCCTTTGCAATAAAATATCTGTTTCCTCAGAGCTTATACCGCCAAAGGACGGAGAGCTGCCTCCTCCCTGGGCTAATGCTGTTCCACTAACTAATACGGATAAACTTAATCCTAATATTGTTGCCTTTAGTATTTTATTTTTCATCATAATAATCCTTCCTTTTTACAGTCTGCAGACTAACTGTTTATCTAACCTTTTTATTTCTTTGTTTCAATAATTAGACGCCAATAGATAGACAACTGTTCCACTCATTTCAATAGATGTATTGGTATTATCTAACATCTCATTGGACAGTTGACAAGTTTATACGATTGACTATAATCAAAATATAATCAAAACTATATTTCACTAGTCTAGGAGGACTCCAATCAATGCACAACAATAGCTCAAAAAACTGGATTAAAGAATATGCCCTAATAACAGCAGGTGTATTGCTAGTAGTAATAGGTGTATACTTTTTTAAATTTCCTAATAACTTTTCCATCGGAGGGGTAACTGGTATTGCTATGTTACTTAGCAAGATAACAGATGGAAGCATAAGCTCTGGTACAATTGTGCTTGTTCTTAACACCATTCTACTTATTATAGGATATATAGTACTTGGTAAATCCTTTGGCAACCGTACTATTTATGGAAGTCTTTTAATGTCTCTATCAATACAGGTTCTTGAGATTATTATTCCCCTAGATGGTCCCTTGACCAAGGAGCCTACTCTTGAGCTTGCTTTTGCTGTAATACTTCCCTCAATCGGAGCAGCTATTCTATTTAATATAGGAGCATCAACCGGAGGCACCGACGTTATAGCCATGTTATTGAAGAAATATACAAGTATAGATATTGGCCGTTCCTTATTAATATCCGACTTTTTATTAACTGCTGCCACTTTTCTTGTATTTGATATTCAGACCGGTTTATTCTCCATCCTTGGCTTATTCTTAAAATCAACCTTAGTTGATAGCGTAGTGGAAAACTTGAACCTAAATAAATACTTTACTATTGTTAGTGAAAATCATAAACCAATCTGTGATTTTATAACGAAAAATCTTAACAGAAGCGCCACTGTGTTAGATGCCAAAGGTGCATATCTTAATCACGACAAAAAGGTCATTATTACAGTAATGAATCGTGCACAAGCAGTTACTCTACGCAAATTCATTAAAGAAAATGACCCTGATGCATTTATTTTCATATCCAATACCAGTGAGATAATTGGAAGAGGCTTCAGACAAGTTTAACCAGCCCTGATTTATATTACTGTAAGTAGATTTCATAGTATTCGTCATATGTCAAACCAGAATTATAGACTTTATGGGCCAGTTCATTTCCTACATAGCGATAATGCCATGGCTCATAATCATAGCCAGTAATATGCTCTTTACCCTTGGGGTACCTTAAGATATATCCATAACGATAGGAATTCCCTGCAAGCCATCTTCCAGCAGGGGTATCCTCAAAGGTTTGCTCTGTTTCATTAATATCAACTGCAAGTCCTGTTTGATGTTCGCTATGTCCAGGTCTTGCAGATACTCTATCCCTTTCAATCTGATATTCCTCCAGGCTGACCATATCAGTTTTCTTTCTAAGATATACTTCTTCCTGATAATCATAAGATCTAAATGCTGAACAGGCCTTAATGCTTATCCCTTCTTCAAGAGCACCTTTACCCATAATCTCCAATGCAAGTCTAGCCTCATGACGAAGAAGATGGTTCCCATCACTATAATCACTATTAACAGGTTCCAAATCCCTAGGCACATAATCTTGTGGAAGCTTATAAAATTTATTCACCAACACATCTAAACAATCCGGCTTCAACACCTGCTTAATATCCGTGTAAAACACCTTACTTCTAGTAATATCATTATCCATAAAAACCACCATTCCAAATATCAAATCTATTAATACAGATTATAAAAGGATGCTGACATCTATGCAAACAAATTACATACAATATCAACATCCTTTTTTAGTTACGAGACTTTTGTCCACACAAATACTAAAAATATAATCAAAAGCCCCATAACCTATACTCTTCATTGATTTGCAATCAAATAAGTATATCTCAAGTAAGAGGAAACATATTTTAATCTCGCAACTGTTTGAAGTCGTTGGTACTTAGGTCATGTATTCTATGACCTTACGTACCATTACGTCTTCATCCAAGCGAAAGCGTGTTGCGAATGAAACATGTTTCCTCTTGCTTGTCTCTAACTAGATTATGCAAATTAATGAAGTCATAACCTTTACTTAACTAAACTTAAAGTATTTGAAATCAAAGTTACTTCCTGGCATGAATACAAAAGCCACCTTTTGATTACCAGTAACACTCTTTAGTTCAAATTCTCTCTCTGTGTAATCCTTAGAATAAGGGAACTCAACTATCTGATTAACATCTCCCTCATCTCCATGGAAGCGAATATGAATAGTGTTAACCTCTGTATTGGAGCGGCCACAGATTAGAATTTTACTAAATCCGACCTGTCCAAAGTCCATCTCTTCATATTCCAAGACAACATTATTACCGATATTCTCAACAGCACTTTCTCTAATCTTAAAGCTATCGCCAAATATCCTTGTATTATCCAAAGCCGATAACTGTTGGTAAGCCTTATTAATCTTAGTAAATTGGAAGCCCTTTAAGTGGATCTGCTCATTTACTACGAAGCACAAGGTTATAACTCCCTTAAGTCTTCTTGAAAGCTTAAAAGTATTCTCTTGATAAACACTCCATATAGGAGGTGCTTGATAATGAACTTTATCAACCAGCTTACTTCCCTCTTCACCAGGCATACCTTCCCATATCTCAATAGGAAGTGGTTCACTACTGTTATAGAATATAGGCAAAGTCACTTCATCAGAACCGTATTGACCAAAATCAACATTTCTAAATCCAATGTGACTCTCTCCATCAACTGATGTAAAAACTCCACGCTCATGCCCATTACTTAGTTCACAGTTACTTGCACTATATAGACCTCCAGGAATGAAATCATAAGCATCCAAGTTAACATTACCAAGTCCTGTAGCCTCAAACTCTAACTCAGATATAATAACAGCTTGCTTTCTTCCGTTATTAGCATAGCAACGAAGTCTGAACTCTCCGTCTCCCTTTACAGTAAGAAGGGCTTCTGTACCTTCATATTCAATCTCTGCAATATTGGTGTCTATTCCAAGTGGTGTAATGGCTCTCCAGTGAATATCATTATAGGTGGCATTAGGAGGGAAGATTTCTGCAGTAATCTTAGTCTTGGTATTCTCCTTATCAAAGCGATTAACTCCATGATTGATAAGATTAATCTTACGAATAGGTATCTCATCATTAGGTAGTGATTTTCTGTTCTCCACAAGCGTCTTAGAAACACCTGCCCTTACTTTCGAAGGAACTGCCTTTAGGGTAATTTCACTAGCCTTTAATCCCCTAGAAGTAGCCTTAACTTTTATTTCACCCCCATCAAACTTAGCCGCAATAATTGCAAGAAGCTTACCGGCAAACAGTCTTCTGCTTGTTCCTTTATATTGGTCATAATCCGTACTGTCACCATTATCTAGACCAACAAGTCTTCCTGCTCCACTAACCTCTACTTCTATTCGATTATTAGCATTGGCAACATAATTCCCATCAGCATCCTTAGAGCTTATAGTAACAAATATCAAGTCTTCCCCATCAGCTTTTAACTCAGTCTTATCTGCTTCCATGATTATCTCAGTAGCATCTCCAAAGGAGGACTGAATATCAGTATCGATAACCTTACCATCTTCATCATAAGCTAATGCCTTTAAGGTACCCTTAGTATAAGGTATCTGCCAATCTCCGCTAAGCTTCTTACCCTTAACATGATCAATCTCAACTTTACCTAAGGATTCACCATTAAAGAATAGTTCGATTGTTGGAGCATTGGAAAATACCCTAACATCAATAAGCTGTCCTTCATTAAAGTCCCAGTAAGGGAGAATATGCACCATAGGATTATCCTTGTAACTAGTCCACTCTGCTTGATATATATAGAATGCATCCTTCTTAAAGCCAGCTGTATCAATCTGACCAAAGTATGAGTTCTTAGTCTGATACGGAGTAGGCTCCCCTATATAATCCCAGCCTGTCCAGATGTATTGTCCTAAGCAGAACTTAGCATCACGATCATCTGTAATGGTTTTTTCAGTGCTCTTAGCTCCCCAGCTAGTCGTACAATTACCCAGTGAAGAACACTGCTCATCATCATTAGCAAGCATAGGCTGAGTTAATGGAAAATGATATATTCCACGGCTTTGTACTGTAGAAGCGGTCTCACTTCCATAGATAATCCAGTCCGGGTATTTCTCATGATGGCTATCATATAGATATTCTGAATAGTTATATCCTACAACCTCAACCTCATGGGCAGCTTTTTGAGTATTCTCCCAAGCCAAGAAGTTGGAGCCAAAGGTAACAAGTCCATTCTTCCTCGGATCATGAAGCTGAACCAGCTTTCTTAAATTTATAGTTACTTCCCTACCTCTATCATCTATATGAGTATCGTAGATCTCATTACCAATACTCCACATAATAATAGAGGGATGGTTTCTATCTCTTCTTACCCAGCTGGCCACATCCTTAGGATGCCACTCCTTAAAATAGTTACTATAGTCATGGGTGGTCTTGGGTCTTTCCCACATGTCAAATGCTTCAGAAACTATAAGTATTCCCAACTCATCAGCCAAATCCATATATTCAACTGCTGGCATATTGTGGGCAGTACGAATAGAGTTAACACCCATTTCCTTAAGCATAGTAAATTGACGTCGTAGAGCTGTTACATTCATGGCTGCTCCAAGGGAACCTAGGTCATGGTGCATACATGCTCCATGTAATTTTACATAGCTATCATTTAGGAAAAATCCTTCATTCTTATCAAACCTAAGTGTTCTAAAGCCAAACTTCTGTGTTATTGTATCTACCACATGTCCATCAATCATAAGTTCTGTCTTAAGCTCATAAAGATATGGATCCTCCAAGGTCCAAAGGCTTGGGTTCTTAACCTCAATTGCTTGAGATAAGGTACTCACATCCTTTGATAGATCCTTAAGACTCTCAGATGCTTCAGCCACTACATTACCATTCTTATCAATGATGGTCTGCCTTATTGATGAGCCTAACTCCTTATTATCAATTACAACTTCACTATCAACAAGAACTGTCCAATTATCAGTATTCTTACATGTAGATATATAGATACCATCACTAACCAGATAACTTGGAGCTGTCGTTCTTAGCCATACGCTTCTATATATGCCTGCCCCTGAATACCAACGGCTGTTAGGTGATTGGTGGACTACCTGTACTTTGATTTCATTGTCACCAATCTTAAGTAAATTAGTTATGTCAAATTCAAAGGAGGAATAACCATACTTCCACTCCCCTGCTACTTGTCCATTGATATAAATCGTGGAGTTCATATAAACTCCTTCAAAGTAGATACTAATTACCTTATCATCAAGAGATTCTATCTTGAAATTTTTCCTATACCAGCCTTCACCATCCTCATAAAGTGCATTGGTATTATAAATTAACCAATCATGGGGGATTTCTACCTCCCTCCATACTACATCACTGCTATTGGTATGTGCTAAACTTGTACCTAAGTCGAATTTGGAAAACTGCCATCCATCATTAAATAATTGATTAATCCTCATATCAATAACCTTGCCTTTCTTCATATCTTACTCAGGCTGTCCCCATAGAACACCTCTTGAACCGGTGGCTATGTAAAAACGTCCATATTCTCTGGGGTCTCCTACTATACTTCTAATATCACCATACATCTGCTTCTCATTATTTATTCTCTCCCAGGTTATACCTTCATCAAGAGATCTATAAAATCCATAATCCCCATCAATAATTCCGTTAACATATAGAGTCTTACAGGAGCTTTCTGGAGCTTCTTTACCCATACCCTGTCGGTATATCTTATCACCCTTCTTAGAAACTCTAAGGAAATCGGCCTTCTTAGTCTCCTTATCAAATGATATCTTCCAAAGTCCTTCATCTCCGGTTGAAATCCATACAATACCTTCCTTGCCGGATTCCGCCCTAATCTCAGCAGGCATTCTACCATCCATACCACCAAGCTCTAGCTTAGGGAATTCTTCTGATACAGGAATCTGGTAGAACGTTCTTGCCCTATCTGTGCTTATATACATTAAGGAATCATCACCAAAGCCATAGAATAACTCTGGATTAACCCTATCAGATATTACTTTCAAGGTCTTAACAGAATCCTTATCTATAATTGTATCCTGTAGTTTACTGCTCTCCTGGAATACACTAGTATCCTCAATTTTCTTTCCTTCCAGATCATATACAAGAGATTTATGCCAGCTCTCTCCTAAATTCTCAGTATAGACAACAGTATCAATAGGAAGTATATTCCCCTCACCAACTGTCCATACAAGAGTTTTTCCATCAGCAGAAAGTGCTGTCCAACCTGAGTTAGTATTAGGTTTTCTGATGGCTTCGATTAACTTATCAATTTTATCAGTAATACCAACTGGATCTGGTAGTCTAAGCCAGGTTTTACATTGATCATCTGACCATATAAGACCTCCTGTTGTTTTGCCCTTCCAGTTACCTCTAGAGGTTACAGCAACTTCCAAAGGGTTGTTATCTGCATAATCTGCATTAAGACAGGTTATATATCTATTACCCCGTTCATCTGCAAATGAATTCTCACAAGGCTTGTTCAGATCAGTAAAGGCGAAGCCACCTAAGTCTCCAATTATATCAATAAGCTTTACTTCTCCCCCAGGAGGACTATAAATATTAAGATGAACTGTTTCTTCAATCCCCTTACAACTTGGTCTCCACACAACCTTTTTAACTAGAAGCTTTCCATCCTGAAGATTCTCAGTCATGAATACTCCTGTACCGGTGTTAAATACTGCTCTATTGGGATCAAAGGGATCAATCTTAATGTCTGACAACCAGTGAATTAAGCTCTCATTACCATTGTACTGTGGCTTCATATAAGGAACCTCATCAAACTCCATCTGACCTATCTCCAGATTATGAAGTATAGGAACCCAGTCTTCTCCATAATTTACGGAATAAAGAACAGCATCTCCCTTTCCACAGCCTTGTGTTGAGCATATCAACTCTCCGGATTGATCATTAACACCGTTAATTCCCCCAAAGCCGCAGAGCTCACTAATAGCTTTAAATCCCCCTCCTATAAAGTCAAGCTCAGGGGTAACATACCTATGATCAAGAATCTCACCTGTATCCGTTAATTCATATCTTAATATACAACCCTTTTGTGCACCACCCATATCACAAGCATATCCATGCCAGTCTTGCCATGAGAAGCCAACAGCCGACATAGTAACAAAGAGATAGCTAGCCGTCATATATGCTCTCTGACCAACAAAACCAGGATAGTTACCAAATTCAGTTTCAGAAGGTTGACCAGGCATTACTTTGAAGCTCTTACCACCATCTCTGGAGATATATAAGCTCTTACCTCTAATATTACCCTTAGGGGAATTCTCTTTACCAGATGTAGATACAACAATTGTCTGACATCGTCCATCCCTGCAGGAACGGGGATCTAACCAGACAAATGCTATATCTAATTCAACATTCTTCTCTCCTTCTTTGACAGCCAGCTTAGCCCAGCTCTCTCCATAATCCTCAGAAATCAAAAGTCCTTCAGTCTGAGAGCCATAGTATATGATTGATGAATTGCTAGGATCTACTAAAAGTCTTTCTCCTGTACCTCTACCTGGAGCATTGCCATGAACTCCTGCAGGAATTTTAAAATATTCAAATGTTTCTCCTCTATCCTTAGTACGACAAAGATAGTTATTCTCCCAATCTCCTGAAGCAATGTAAAGCCAATCTGGATTAGCTGGGTCAAGGGCTATAGATAAGGGGTAGCTTTCCCATTTTTCAGTAGCCTTCACATGGTTCATAAGTGAAGTCCATGATTTTGTTTCAAAATCATAGCGATATACTCCTCCAATATCAGTTCTAGCATAGAGAATGTCTTTTTCCACAGGGTGGAAGCAAAAACCAGTAACAAATCCACCACCAGGAACAGGAGCATTTTTATATTCATAAGGTATATATGGCTTATTACTTTTTGTCATATTAATACCATTCCTTTCATGTTGTTCTTTTTAACTTTTATTACCAGATATGAAAAACGATAAAATCATTCTTTTATAGGGTGAAATCCACTTTCGCCCCTTCTCTTATAAATACAGGTATAATGTCTAGAGGTGCGTCTACTTCAACTGTAGTTCCACCTTCAAAAACTTCCCTTGTGTGGGAATTGGTCCATCTACATCCTTTAGGTAGATACACAGAACGTTTATCGGTTTTTTTGTACATTACAGGTGCTACTAGAATATCAGAACCGAATAGATATTCATCATCTATATCCCATGCCTTTTTATCCTCAGGAAATTCATAGAAAAGTGGTCTTATAACAGGACTTCCCTTCTCATGAGCTTCTTCCATTAGGGTCCTGATATAAGGCTTTAATTCTTCCCTTAGGAACATATATTTCTTAACAATTTCGTAGTTTTCTTCACCATAACTCCATACCTCGTTATCTGCACCAGAGAAGAAGGCTCCACCACCTTTTGTTCCAATAGGCTTTCTATGAGGGATTCTTTCTCCATGTAGACGAAATACAGGTGAAAAAACTCCATATTGAAACCATCTCACAAAGCATTCCTGGAACTTGGGATCATCTGGATTACCACGTAGAAAACCTCCAATATCTGTTGTCCACCATGGAATTCCTGCCAGACCAATATTAAGACCAGCTGCAAATTGCTCTCTAAGTCCCCTAAATGTTGAGTCAACGTCACCAGACCAAACAAGGGCACCATATTTTTGACTTCCTGCCCATGCACAACGAGTAAGATTGATAACTTTATCCTCTCCAGCCTCTGTCATTCCATCATAGAATGCCTTAGAGAAATACCTAGGATAAATGTTACTATTTTGTACAGCTGGACCAATATGATATCTATAAAGAGGGAAGTTGTAATCTGAATATTCAGGCTCTGCTTCATCAAGCCAGAATAGCTTTACCCCTTTTTCATAATAATTTCTCTTTGCTTTTTCCCATATGAACTTTCTCGCCTCTGGATTTGTTGCATCAAAGAAAACTGTGTTACCCATGAACTCCATATGGGTAGTGATACCAATATCATTCTTCACTAAAAGGTTCTTCTTGTTCATCTCATCAAAGTTTTCACTGGTTTTTGCAACTGTTGGCCAGATAGATACCATCAGCTCAATGCCCATACTTTTTAACTCTTTAATCATAGCTTCTGGATCAGGCCAATATTCTGGGTCGAACTTCCAATCTCCATGGTCTGTCCAGTGAAAAAAGTCAACAACAATAACAGAGATAGGTAGTCCACGTCTTTTATATTCCCTAGCTACTGATAGTAGTTCCTCCTGAGTTTGATAACGAAGCTTACTTTGCCAAAAGCCCAAGGCAAAGTCAGGCATCATAGGTGGCTTACCAACAACAGCCATATATTGTTCTTCAATATCTGCTGGAGTATCCTTGGCTGTTATCCAATAATCCATTTGCTTAGTTGATGTTGCCTGCCATTCAGTTAGATTCTTTCCAAATGAGGCATAACCCACTGCAGGATTATTCCAGAAGAAACCATAGCCTTTATTAGATAGTAAGAATGGTATAGAAACCTGAGAGTTTCTTTGCTCCAGAAGGAGACGGTTAAACTTTTGATTTAAATATCCATGTTGATACTGTCCCATTCCATACAGCTTTTCATCTGGATCTGATTCAAAACGAACAGTTAGCTGATAATCTCCACCAAGATATGGCCTCCATTCT
>DUNS01000178.1 GCA_012839235.1 Clostridiales bacterium | reverse complement strand
CAAAGCTAGAAAGAGAATAACTCTTGCCATCTATAACAACTCCTTGGCTTAGGGATGTACGCATTACATTTATCAGGCTACCTAACGTATTATCTCTTCTCAATAAGGAGTCCTTGATTTTGTTCTCCCATTTATCTATCTGGTCGTCTGTCATCATCGCTCTTTCTTCTTCAGTTAGAGGATCATATCCCCTAGATGACTCGGCATTATAGGCCTCATTCATTTCCTTAAGAAGCTCATTATAGGTCTTTACAAAATCCTTAACCATATCATATACTGCTTCTGTGTTTTTTGTGACTGATAAGCTTATTGTCTCTTCTTCAGCAGTTACACCCTTAAGTGTAAGGTTTAAGCCATTAACAGAGAAATTATTAGATGAACCAGTAAGAGTTGCACGATTATATATAATTTCTGAGTCTGCTGCTTCTACCAAAATTGCTCCATCAGAAGCTCCAATCTTCAAAATCGACAAGATATCTGTCAGTCCTTCTTCTGGTGCTCCCACTTCTTCATTTCCTGCTGCAAGTTTATAGGTATTCATCTTTTCGCTTAATTCGTCAGCTGCCACTTTGAACACATTTGTATCATCTATCTCGGTAGCATCGCCACTCGCCCATGCCTTATATGCTTCTAATTGCTCAAAAGCCTTCTTTGTTCCTTCTTCTGTAAGCTTATCCTTTATTCTTGCATCTAGTAGGCCTTGGTCTAACTCATCATCTGGCTCCAACCCCAATTCGCTTCTAAGTTCACTTTCTATATCATCTTTGATATTATTTCTATTATTATCATTCTCTATGTAGTCCTGGACATACTGAGTCCTGATCTCTGTATACTTGAATTCAAGCATCTTACCTTCTATTGCTTTTCTATCATCATCTACTAGAGTATTATTTAGATATTCAGCCAAATATCCATCTATCTTGTTTTTGTCAGCATTACTTAGTTTGTCATATCCTACAAAATCTCTTATTTCATTCCTTCTATTTACTAGCTCAGATGAAGAACTTGTAATTTCAAATGCATTGTCAACTCCACTAGCTTTAGAGCTTATAAATAGACGGTTTTGCCCTGCATCATAGTTTGCATTTAAACCTTTATTCTTAAGTTCATTTACAAAATCTCCGATAGTCATGTTCTCTCTTACATCAAAGGCTACTTCTTCTTTCTTCCCTACCTTTACATGTATGATAGTACCCTGAGATACATCAAATCCTAAATCTGCTAACTTAGTGTTTGATGTGATTACATTTCCATTAATATCTTTTCCATCACCATTATCACCCAACTTTGCTCCAGTTAAAAACTGTGCGCTGGCTAGCTTCTTAACCTGTATATTATGGATTCCCTCTGGAGCATTTGATCCAGCAGTCACCTCTAATTTACTGATATTGGATGAGGTTGCTTTTTTCACAGCAAAGCTTCCCTGCATCCGGAGCCTTGATAATTGTCCCGTATATAGAGAATATATCTTAGAATTCAAAGCCTTCCACTTATCCTGCTTCCATTCAGTGGTGGTTATCTTATTCTGTACTTTTGTAGATTTCAGCCGGTGTGCATCCATTAATGATTTAACAACGGCCTCTGTGTCCATTCCAGAAATCAATCCGGATAATCTCATAGCCATTATGATCCCTCCTATCTTCTTTCATCTACCATTAAGCCTGCAAGTTCCCATAATTTTTCGATCATATCTAAAGTCTCTTCTGGAGGTATCTCTCTTATTACCTCCTCGGTATCCTTATCCATAACCTTGATTGTAACTCTTCTTGTTTCCTCGTGATAGCCAAACTCACATCTTGTGTTGTGGCTTTTTAGCCTATTATTGACTTTGGATAACTCAGATCTAATATACTGTTCACTAGCGGCAGATGGTTGCTTCTCATCATCTAGTCCATTTATAGGTTGAATTATTTGTGTCGGTTTATTTCCTAATACTTCAAAATTTACATTCGCATCAACACTTTTAGGCCCACCAGTATTAATTGGTTTTGCTGCTGGGCTTATATTAGTCTGATATGCTGATGTCTTCATTACCTCTAAAGCCATTACTACACCTCCATGTGCTTATAAGTTTTATCGCTCTCCTACTATCATCCTTGACAGTTATATGAGCATATCTATTCATATCTATTCTATTACTATATCGACATTAATACTAAAAAGCTTAATATCCATCAATATCTTTTT
>DUNS01000020.1 GCA_012839235.1 Clostridiales bacterium | reverse complement strand
CAAGTGTGTCAACAACTCCGTCCCCCCTGTCACCAACTCCGTCCCCCTGTCACATCTATGCTAATAAAACTTTTTTCATATATCTTTCTAATCTGTTTTCAAAATCCACTCGCGATACATTAATGCTCTCAAAGGCATTTTCATTAAGATCAATATAATCCTTACCCATAACATATTTCCATGCGTAAAAGTCTGCTATATGAACACATATTACTAACTCCCTATTAATTATAGATGGATTTAGAGGGTTGTGGTGGTATAGAGCAGTTTCTACAACAGGGAAAGGCATATCATAATGGCTAAGGAGATATGCGCCTATCTCTTGATGAGTCGTTCCGTATCTTTCTTGCTCATTGAATAATAGTTGATGCAATATTTCAGATGTTGAATCAAAATCACTAGTGTATTGTTTTTTACTATCCTGTAACAATGCAAGCAATCCTATATTATGAAGAAGACCTGAGAATAATGAAGCATCAGGTGGTTGCTTATGAAGAAAAGCCTCGTAAAGGAATAAGAGTATTTTATTGGTACTAAGAGAATGCCTTTGTAATAATTGTCTTAACTCTTCATCTTCATCTTTTTGTTCACTTGGGAGAGTAATAGCAGCCCAATATAAGAAGCATTTTAAATTATGCATACCAATATATATTGCTGCCTGCTTTATTGAGCCAGGCATACCACCATATATAGCAGCGTCTGTAACGCTCATTAATTTCTCTGACAGATAAGGGTCCTGTTCAATCTCAGCATAAAGAGAATCTTCATTTTCATTTTCTATAAGCTCAAACATACGCTGAAAATTGTTAGGAAAAGCTTTTATCAATTCTTGTTTCTTGACAGCTTCCTGTAGCTTATCTGAATAAATAAGAGAATGGGATTGGAATATTCTATCAACGTTTTGTAATAGTTTTTCATTATTCCATGGCTTAAATATAGAGAAATCTGCAATGTTATGAAGTACTCTTTTTTTCATGGCAACTTCATCAGCATATCCACTTAAGCTAATTCGAATAATATGTGGATACTTTTCTTTAACAGTACTTAGTAATTGATATCCATTCATCAATGGCATCTTCATATCGCTAATAATTAAATCAATTGGATTGTTTTCTAAGAGCGTTAATGCATCCATGCCATTTTCAGCAGTTAAGATCTTATAATCCGTTTCAGAAAATAGCCTCCTCATTGTTTTTAAGATCTGAACTTCGTCATCAACAATTAAAATTGTACTCATTTTACTCACCCTTTCAGCACATTATCAAATTTTTTAAGCTATATTCTAAGCCAACACAGGTGCCATTAATCTATGTAGATACCATAGGTAATATAATGGTAAATACAGTACCTTTTCCTTCTTCACTTTTCACATCTATGGAGCCATTATGTTTATTGACAATGATGTCATAGGAGATACTAAGGCCTAGGCCAGTACCTTTTCCAATTTCTTTAGTTGTGAAAAATGGTTCAAACACCTTATTTAAATTTTCCTTAGGAATTCCTGGTCCATCGTCCTGAAAGTGGATTACAACATTATGCCCAGACTTATTGGCAGATATAAGTATTGTACCCATTTCCTCTCTATGCTGAGACTTAATTGCATGGGCAGCGTTAACTAGAATATTAACGAAAACCTGTGCAATCTGAACTCCATTACAATAGATTATAATGTCATCTGGAATATTAATATCTACATTTGCATAGTATTTTATCTCATTCTTACTGATAAGAAAGACTTGGTGAATTAAATCTAATAAATCAAAAGAACTTTTTTCATCGTCCTTAGAAGATCGGGTAAAGACACGAAGTGAGTTGATTATTTTAGTAACACGCATGATTCCATCTTCTGAATCAGCTAGTATACTGTCTAGTTCATGTAAGGCATAATTAATATTTAGTTGCTCGTACTGTTCAACTAACTCCATAATTGCTACATAGACATATTCTCTAGAGGTGTTTTGGCTATCATAAGCCAATCTTAAGCGCTTGTCCATATCGTGAAGAAAGTCTGAAAGCTTCAAAAAGTGTTTCTTTAAAAACTCAAAATTACTACTGACAAAACTCATGGGATTATTGATCTCGTGGGCGAGACCAGCAGCAAGCTGTCCAACAGCGGCCATCTTCTCAGACTGTACAATCTGAAATTCAGCTTCTGTAAGTCTTGCATTCATCTCTTTTAACTCATCATTCTGTTCTTGTGTCACCGCAACCAGTCTCTGTAATTTATTAGAATTTAGCTTGGCCTCAATGGCAACTTTCATACGTGCCTTAAATTCAAGTCCATTAATAGGTTTGGTGATAAAATCATAGGCCCCTAATTCATAGCATTGGGCATAGCTAGAGGAATCATTAAGAGAGGTAAGCATTATAATAGGCATATTATCATAATGACTATCTTCCCTGAACATCTTTAAGAGATCAAGGCCGGATATACGGGGCATAACAATATCTAATATCAAAATATCAATATT
>DUNS01000177.1 GCA_012839235.1 Clostridiales bacterium | reverse complement strand
TTGAAGCTGAGGGCAATACCACACATCAGGTATCCTTCCTACCCTATGATGAAAGCTTCTACCTGGTGGACACTGGCAACAAGCTCCACTTCCTAGCAGACAAACGGCAGATAGACAACATCACCCAAGCAGTCAAGGACTTACTAGACTAATATATATCCATTCTGATATTGAATTGGATGGTCGTAGTTATGTATTATGTTTCATGGTTTTCAGAAGATAATAATATGAGTCAGTAATATTAGCTACTTATATAATAAATTTGCACATCCCAGACTAAGACAAGTAAGGGGCTGCCCCATTAATTATATAAGCGCACATAGAAAATTGAATGTTTATCACATCAATTACTAAACTAAACAGGGTGTGATTATTAATCCAAAGGGAGACCGTTTGTCGCCATCGGTATTTAGGTTGTGGCAGATATTCATATCTGTCACAACCTTATGTACCGTTATGAGCGACAACCGAGTGAGAACGTGTCGACCTTGGATAATAATCACACCCTGTTTATGTAAGTCTACAGTGTGATAAACACAATTAACTTTAGTAGTGTGCGCTCATCATAATAAAATCTGACAGTCCCTTACTTGTCTATAACCTAAATGTGCAAATCACAATGTTTTTGCCTTTATATAAACTTGTACGAATATTACCAACATTGACATAATATATTAGTATATGGGATAATCAACCTAAGTCAATGGAGGGTACCATGAGCATAAAGAAAAAACTAATTCTTATTGGAGTATGTATTGTAATAGTTATTGCTATATTTACTATTAATGTTGTTCGTCAGATTAAAAGTACTAGTGAGGACAATGATCGTCAGGAGCTTGTACAGGAGAATATAATAAGTAAAGGGGAAGCTTATCGCTTACTAAGTTACCTAAAATATAATAAAAATAACAGAGAAGCCTTGCCTTTCGAGATAAACTATCAAGATGAGAATATGTCAGGATGGTATGATTCCTATGTTAACGCAGCGTGGAATATGGGGCTTATAGAAAAAAATATTCGAACATCTCCTAAGGAAGCCTTAACATATGGAGAGTGTAAGGTGATAATAGATAAGCTTATTATAGAAGAACCATGGCTACAAACAGTATATGAGGAGCTTTCATATGATTTTATTAATGCCGTTGAAGTCATGAAGCTATCAGAGTTTCTAGAATTGTATGAAGCAATTCTAACTAAGGTTCCAGAAGAGAAAAGGCTAGTAAAGGATGAAACCCTATTTGTACTTGGCCGTGATGAGACAAACAAAGATGTGATGAGGATGGTAACTGATCAAGGAAGATACTATTATAACCATACCATGACCTATGAAAAACCATATGAGCTATTGAAAACAAGTAGCTTTGATAATAAAGATATGGTAGAGCTTTACATGGACAAAGGAATAGATGTAAAGATATGTGGCAATGAGATTGTCTATATTACTGCCATTACCACAGATAAGATTGTGTTGAAGAATGTATGGGTAGTTGAAGGTAAAGGCAATGAGGTTAATGCATTTATTAATGGAATAGACAAGAAGTTTGAAGGACAATTTCCCTTATCTAAGGAAGTTAATAAGGTTATAGCGGATATTTCAATAGAAAACCAAAAGATAGTTCAAATAAGTGTTAAGCCAGATATTGTACATGGAAAGGTCCTACAGTCTGGAGAAGATTATATTGAGATTGATGGATATGGGAAGATCCCTCTTGAGGAAGATTATAGAATATATAAAGTATATGGCAATCTATCCTCAGAAACAACCAATAGTATTCTTGTAGGATATGAGAATACGGATTTTGTAGTTTCTGGTGGAAAAATCAGTGCTGCATTAATAACGGAAAGCATCAAAGCAGCTAATATCCGTGTACTCCTTAAGACCTCAGGCTTTGCTAGTAACTATCATGAAGAAATAATATTAACCTCAGATGAGGAGTTTGTTATTAGTAGCAAAGAGAGGGATAATAAATATACTGCAGGAGAGAAAGTCACTATTTCAATAGGGGATGAACTTTTAAAGGACGGTAGAATTAAAGTCTATACCTCATCTGGAGAAGGAAAGATTCAACTGCTTTCCGTTAAAAGATCAGAGGGAAATCCTAAGTATAGGGGTACATTGGAGATAGTTGATAATTCTGAAGGGCTCCTTCTTGTTAATGAGCTTCCACTAGAAGAGTATCTATATGCTGTTATACCAAGTGAAATGCCTACCTACTATGGGATTGAAGCCCTTAAGGTCCAAGCTGTATGTGCAAGAAGCTATGCTTATCGTCACCTAATGGCCAATAGTCTTAATAAGTATGGTGCCCATGTAGATGATAGTGTATCATATCAGGTATATAACAATATTAGTGAAAATGAGGATTCTGTTCTTGCAGTTAAGGATACTTATGGACAGGTTATCGAATATGATGGGGAAGTAATAACAGCCTATTATTTTTCCACATCCTGTGGCCATACAACTACAGCAGAATATGTATGGGCTAATGGAGAGCCTATTCCATATCTTAAGGGAAGACTTATGGCTGTAGAAGATAGTAGTAGAGTCTTGTCTCAGGAAAATATAAGAGATTATAGAGATTTATCCAATGAAGAGACCTTTAGAAAGTTTATAAGTGAAGATACACTAACAACCTACGATAGTGAATTTAACTGGTATCGCTGGACCACCAAAATAGATATAGATACATTAAATGATACTATTGATGAGAAGCTGGCTAGTAGATATAGGGCTAATTCTAATCTGATATTAACTATGGTTAATCCTAATGAAGGTGGAACTGAACCAGTTTACGAAAGTATTCCTGTGGATTCAATTGGAGAGATTGTGGATATTTCAGTCAAAAACAGAGAGACTGGTGGAATAATTACTGATCTTTTAATAACAGGAAGTAAAAAAACCATTCTTGTAAAGACTGAATATAATATCAGGAGTATACTTGCTCCTCTTACCAATACTCTTATTAGGAAGGACCTCAGTGAAGTTAATAATCTTAAGCTACTACCTAGTGCATTCTTTGTTATTGATAAAACTGTAGATGATGGAAAGCTTAGGAGTATAACCTTAAATGGAGGGGGATACGGACACGGAGTAGGAATGAGTCAGAATGGGGTAAAGGCCATGATTGATAATGGTATTAAATATAAAGAAATTCTTAGTTATTTTTATGATGGAACAGAGATTGGCTTTATATATGAATAATATTATTCATCTGACTTATTATAGATTTTTTTGATATTACTAACAAAATGCTTATCTTCCAAAAGGCGATTAAACTGAGCTCCGATGAAAAGAATGTACATTAAAAAATACATCCAAAGCATAAACAGGACTATAACAGTAAGACTTCCATAGGTTGCTGAGAAGTTAGAAAAATTATCAATGTAGAAGGAAAAAGCATAGGAGAAGCCCATCCATCCAGCAGAGCTGATAATAGCACCTGGAATTTCTTCCATTACTTTAGCTTTTCTGTTTGGTATAAACAGATATATTAATACGAAGAAAATTACAAGGGTGACTAAACCTATAATAGTACGAACACTTATAATCAATAAGGCCATATCTGCTAATATAGGTACCTTCTTTTCTATCCATATATAAAGTTTATTACCAAATACAAAAAGAATCATAGTAGCGATTACCATAATTGCAAAAATCAAAGTATAGAAGGCAGAGGTTACTCTTAGATAGAGATAGCCTCTTGTTTCTTTTATGGAAAATACCCTATTAAGACCTTTCATAATAGCGAGAAAACCTTTACCAGCTGACCATAGAGTAGAGATGGCGGTTATAGATATTAATGTCATAGAGGAGCTGGTTTTATATATTTGATTAACAATACTCACTACCATAGAGCTAACTCCACTGGGAAACAACCTTGAGAATAATAGAAGCATTGAGCTTTCTGTTATTGGGAGATATTTTATAATGCTAATAATAAGCATGATAAAAGGGAAAAATGAAATGATAATAAAAAACGCAGCTTGGGCTGAATAAGCTGGAATATGATCATCTTGCATTTTCCTTCCTAAAAATCTTATTAGATAGTAAATTTTTTTTATCATAAAAACAACCATGCCTTCTTCTGTATTAATATTTTCATAATTATAGCCATATCTTTCTTCATAATCTGCAAATCTTCTACTAAAAATCTCAGATTTTCATATATAAAAAATCTTTTTTAAATCTAACTATTTTATGTATTGCTATATAAGTTTATGTAATTATTTCACATTTATGTGGTGTTGTCAATTTAACTCTATCTAAGAATTCTTGCATTGAGAAAATATCTATTTATGATAGAATATAAACGAAGCGAAGGATAAAGGAGGTCGACTAATATGAGTATAGTTTATTTGGAAAAAGAGAAAAGCTTTATCTTACAAGCTAAAGAAGCAACATATATCCTTAGAATTCGTAAGGATAAATATATAGAACATGTATACTATGGAAGAAGAATAGAGAAACCTATTATATCCCAGATGATTAAGGATAAAGGCAGAGCTTCTTTTAATGCAAACCCCGATGATGATGAAAGATTTTCCTTGGATACAATGAGGGCTGAGTATCCTGCCTACGGGAATACGGATCTACGTATCCCCGCTTATCAAGTTAAGTTGGACAATGGTACAAGGATTACTGACTTAAAATATGAATCATATGAAATTGTAAAAGGAAAGGAAAAGCTTAAGGGGCTTCCATCCCTTACTGGTAATGGGGAGCAGGTAGACACCCTACATATTACCTTGGTTGACAATCTAATTAATCTTAAAGTTGTTCTATCCTATAGCGTCTTTAATGAGGAGAATGTTATCGCTCGTTCAGCCAAATTTATTAATGAAGGAAATTCTAGCTTATCTATTTTAAGAGCTTTATCTATGGGTATTGACTTTGACCATTGTGATTTTGATATGCTGAGCCTATCTGGTAGTTGGGCTAGGGAGCGTCATGTGGTAAGAAGAGGTATTGTTCATGGAGCTCAGAGCATCGAAAGCCGTAGGGGTGCCAGTGGACACTCTGAGAATCCTTTTATTGCTCTTATGGATAAAGATGCTAATGAGAATAGAGGAGAGGTCTATGGATTTAGTTTGGTATACAGTGGTAATTTCCTAGCCTCAGTGGAGGTAGACCAGTATGATACTACCAGAGTGGTTATGGGTATCAATCCTTTTGACTTTTCATGGAAGCTAGAGCCAGGAGAAGAATTTGTAACACCTGAAGTAGTTATGGTCTACTCCAATGCTGGTATTGGTCATATGTCCAGAACCTACCATAGAATTTATAGAAGAAATCTAATGAAAAGCAAATTCAAGGATACAGAAAGACCAATTGTTATCAATAATTGGGAAGCCACCTATTTTGATTTCAACGAAGAGAAGATTAAAGAAATTGCTAAGCAAGCCTCAGAGCTTGGTATTGAGATGATGGTGCTGGATGATGGATGGTTTGGCAAAAGAGATAGTGATAACAGTAGCTTAGGTGACTGGTATGTAGATAAGGATAAGCTTCCAAGTGGGATGTATAGTCTTGCAGAGGATGTTAAATCCTATGGGATGAAGTTTGGTCTATGGTTTGAGCCAGAGATGGTCTCTCCTAATAGTGATTTATATCGTGCCCATCCAGATTGGTGTCTTCATGTTCCAGACCGCCATAGATCTCTAGCAAGAAATCAATTAATACTTGACTTCTCAAGAGAAGATGTTAGAGAAGCTATTATCAAGATGCTAGCTGATATACTTTCTAGTGCTGATATATCCTATGTTAAGTGGGATATGAACAGAAACATGTCTGAGATTGGATCAGCTTTACTTGAGAAAGATAGGCAGCAGGAAACAGCTCATAGGTATATCCTAGGTGTATATGAAGTGATGGATATTATTACAGATAAATTTCCTGATATTCTATTTGAAAGCTGTTCTGGTGGTGGTGGACGTTTTGACCCAGGCATCCTTTATTATATGCCACAGAATTGGACAAGTGATGATACTGATGGAGTAGAAAGACTAAAGATACAGCACGGTACATCTATAGTATATCCTACTTGTGCAATGACAGCCCATGTATCTGCAGTTCCTAATCATCAGACAGGAAGAATTACCTCTATGGCCTTCCGTCATGCTGTTGCCATGAGTGGAAATTTTGGATATGAACTGGATGTGACTAAGTTTAGTGATGATGAGAGGGTATATATTAAAGAGCAGGTGGCTTTATATAAATCAATTCGTAAGGTAATACAATTTGGAGATTTATATCGTCTCGAAAGTCCATTTGACGGAAATGATACTTCCTTAATATATGTGTCAGAGGATAAAAAAGAGGCTGTCCTATTCTTATATAGAGTATTAAGTATCCCCAATGGACCTCTACGCAGAATAAAGCTTATGGGACTAAACCCCAGTTATAATTATAAAATCGGAGATGAAGCTATAATAAGCGGTGAGCAGCTTATAAATTATGGGATCAATCTTCCAGAAGAATTATCAACGGGAGACTATAAGAGCAGTATGATTTTACTTATAGCACAATAGAAATTAAAAGACCATAGTTTAGGGATTGTTGTCAAATTAACAGCGAAAAAGCAAATTGATTATAACTCTGTATTAAGTTATAATCAATTTGACATATATATTTGTAAAATTACGTATAAACTCTTGATTTTTAATGGTTTTATAGTTATTATGAGTAGTAGGATAATTCTAACAAATTTTATATCTAATCAGATTAGAGTAAGGGGGATATGTCATGATTAATTTTGATGAAGAGATCGAAAAGTTTCAACCGAGTCTAGAAATTGACCAGGCAGAAGATGTCATTAATAATAATGATTTGACTGACATTTCAGATATACTTAAGGATTTACTAAAGGATAATAATGATTGATTGTTTTACTCAAAAAGGTTAGGTGGGATATTATGGTTTGCCCAAATTGTGGGGGGAATATAACAGGAAAAATGAAGCTATGTGAGCGCTGTGGTATGAATTTAACACAGTACAAGAAGATAATATATGGGTCAAACAAATGCTATAACAAAGGTTTGGCAAAAGCAAAGGTTAGGGACTTGTCAGGAGCCATAGTTTCTTTAAAAAATAGTCTTGAGCTTAATAAACGTAATACTAATGCTAGAAATTTAATTGGGCTTATTTATTATGAAATGGGTGAGACCGTTGCTGCCCTTAGTGAGTGGGTTATCAGCAAGCATTTTCAACCAGAAGATAACGAAGCAGAAGAGTATATTAATAAAGTGCAATGTAGTCCGACAAAGCTTGATCTTCAGAATCAGGCTATTAAGAGATATAATAATGCATTGAATTTTGCCAAGCAAGGAAGTGATGATTTAGCTATTATCCAACTTAAAAAAGTGGTCAGTTTAAATCCACATTTTTTGAGAGCTTATCAATTACTTGCACTACTTTTGATAAAGACTGGGGAGAATGAAAGAGCTAAAAAAACTCTTCATAAGGCTCTGGCAATAGATGTTTCTAACATAACCACTTTAAGATATTTAAAGGAACTAGAGGATTCTAGTCAAAAAGTCTCCGAGCAAGGAGAGTTTATTACTAATCCTACTTCTTCTATAGTACCATTATCCTCTTACAAAGAGGACAAGCCTAATATTATTGCTTATGTTAATCTGGTTATAGGTGTTGTAATAGGTCTGGCAGTAATGGCATTTTTAGTGATGCCTTCTATTAAGAAAAACCAGAATTTAAGTAATAATTCTGACTATGTGGACTATAGCTCTGGATTAGCTAAGCAGGAGGAAACTGAGAAAACTATTAAAGAGCTTACCAATCAGAACAATGATTTAAAAGCACAGATAGAAGAATTACAGGGACAGATAGATGGATTTGAAGCTCCTGAAGATAGTGAGCAATATTACGATACATTTATTACGACAGTTGATTACTATATGAATGAGATGGCTAAGGAAGATGAGGCTGATAGAGATATAAGAGGTATAGCAGAGAGACTTTCATTAGTAGATGAAAGTAAGTTTGATACTGAAGCTCCTGCTACATTATTAAGTAAGCTAAAGGGAGAGATATATCCTAAAGCTTCCAAGCTTCATTACGATATTGGCCACGGTTTATATAGTGATGGTGAATATGAGGCTTCATTGCTGGAATTAGAAAAGTCTATGGAATATGATCCAACAGATGTGAATCCAGTTTATTTTACAGCAAGAGCTTATCATAGATTAAGAGATTATGATCAGGCACAGCTATTCTATAACCTTGTATTATCAGATTACCCTGATTCAAAAAGAGTTAAAAATACCAATGAATTCCTTAAGGATATACAATCAGCGGAGCAATAGAATCTATATAGCCATATAGATGGAAGCTACTATATACCTTAGATAAGTATTTATAAACAACATAAGATAAAAGTTTAGTGAAAAAGACGTTATGTGGGACATGAAAAAATGTTCCATTAAGGTCTTTTTTTCATTGCTATTAATGTTGAGGAGGAAGGAGGAAATCCATGTACAATTTGAGGAAGCAGGGACGAAATAAAGTAGATGGTAAAGTGGCTGGGGCTTCTTTTGAGACGCAAAAAAGATGCTTAATCATATATCTTAAGGGAGAGCTTGACCATCATAATGCTATTCAGATAAGAGAAGAAGCCGACAAATTAGTGGAGAAAAACCATATAAAGCATATCATCTTTGATTTTTCAGATACTGATTTTATGGATAGTGCAGGTATAGGTGTGATAATGGGCAGATATAAAAAGGTTATTTTTATTGGAGGAAAGATTGCAGTAACTAATGTGAAATCCTCGGTTGATAGAATTTTTCGTATTTCAGGACTATATAAAATAATCGAAAAGCATGACACCGTTGATGCAGCCATGAAAAGCCTTATTTAAGTCAGTAGTGTGAAGAAAAAACATCTTCACACAGAAGAATGGTAAAAGGGAAAGGGGATAAGGAATAATGAATGACACTAACGAAATGGTACTGGAGTTTGAAAGTAAATCTCAAAATGAAAGCTTTGCCAGAACGGTTGTTGCCGCTTTTGCTGCTCAGTTAGATCCTACAATTGAGGAACTTTCTGATATAAAAACTGCAGTCTCTGAGGCTGTTACAAATTCCATTATTCATGGATATGTAGACTGTGTTGGAATTATAAGGATGCATTGTAAAGTTTGTAATAATGAACTTACAGTGGAAATTCGGGATACTGGTGTTGGTATTGAGAATATTCAGAAAGCCATGGAGCCACTTTATACTACTAGGCCTGAATTAGAACGATCTGGTATGGGATTTTCATTTATGGAAGCATTCATGGACAAGCTAGAGGTGGAATCAACTCCTTCAATGGGTACCTTGGTTAGAATGAAAAAAAGGATTGGCAAGCCCAATGTACTTAAAGACCAAAGGGCGATATAAACCGATGTTTGTATCTGAGCTACTAGAAGGGAGTGAGGTTTAATGTGGATACACTGGAATTGATTAAACTATCTCAAGAAGGCAATAAAGAAGCTAGAGATCGTGTTGTTACTGAAAATGTAGGCCTGGTTTGGAGCATTGTAAGAAGATTTGCTAATCGTGGTTATGAAATGGAGGATTTATTCCAGATTGGGAGTATCGGTCTTATAAAGGCCGTTGATAAATTCGATTCCTCATATGAGGTAAAGTTTTCTACCTATGCTGTTCCGATGATTACTGGAGAAATAAAAAGATTTCTTAGGGATGATGGTATGATTAAAGTTAGTCGCTCCTTAAAAGAGACAGCTGCTAAAATCAGAAATGTTAGAGAAGCATTTTTATCAACCCATGGTAGGGAACCAACATTGGAAGAGGTAAAAGATGAATTAGATATAACTAATGAAGAATTTGTTATGGCTCTTGATACAGGAGTAGAAGTTGAATCTCTGTATAAGACCATATATCAAGGGGATGGTAATCCAATATTCTTAATTGATAAATTGGTTGAAACAAAAGATGAAAATAGTAATCTTATAGATAAAATAGCTCTCAATGAAGTTATTAGCTCTCTTGATGAGAAGGAGCAGGAAATAATACAGCTTAGATATTTTAAAGATAAGACTCAGACAGACATAGCTAAGGAAATGGGAATATCCCAGGTTCAAGTTTCTAGAATGGAAAAAAGAATTTTAAAGATTATGCGTGAAAAAATGAGGGCATGAT
>DUNS01000176.1 GCA_012839235.1 Clostridiales bacterium | reverse complement strand
CAACCGGCGGGGCAATTATTATTCTTCCGTCAGGCATTTTATAAACTCTTACGGGATTTTTTAGGTCTATGCCGGCTTTTTTATAAAATATCGCTGGAATTCTGAAGTGTGTATTTGCTTTATGGTAAGCTATATATGTTATAGATTCACCTATAAAATCCTGGAGGTTTCTACCAAATTCCTGATACATTATTTCACTTGGTATAAATCTTTCAATGTCGGATTCCGTAGCCTCAGATATTTCAATAAATTGCTGTTCACCTATATGAAGCGTGATTTTTTTGATATTCATTTTTTCAAATTCTTCACTTAGGTTAACCCGCATATTACCATACCTATCTTCACATCCATTATTAACTACAATGTTTTCAAATAAAACAGCCTTACTCGGATCAGGAAGTTCACTATCATCTTTTATCATATATCCAGGGAAAGGTTTCGGTGGATCTTTACATACAGAAGCACCAAAAATATAATATTGATCTTCACCATATTTAAGCATATGCACTTCATCGCCAATCATATAGGCTTGCAATATTCTTAAAGGAAGCCTGAATTTTCCATAACTTGTTTTAACTCTAACAATGCAATCCTCTTGAGGCTCATCTGATAAATGAAAGTCAAATCCGTTTTTGTCACAAACTATGTTCATATATTTTTTAGTAGTGTTAAATGCTAAATATCCACCTCTGCATTTTTTTCTTATACTCACTGAATTTATTGTTTTATCCATAAGGTTAATCCTCCTTTTTGCTTTATAAATTTAACCCTGTATTCGTTACTCCTATTTAATGTATTAGCTCTACTTCTTTTTTAACCCTTTCGTATATCTTGTCAATAAATATGCCTACTAAATGTTGGCATAAAGGAACATCTTTCAAAGGGATATATCCGCTAATAAATTCTTCTTTAAATATTTTTTTAGCTTCTGAATTTAAGTGTAATAAGCCATACACTGCTTTTCTTAGATACTTTCCCTTTAACCGGGTTGCTTCTTCAAAATCTTCATTAGTACTATCTTCTTCGAAAACAATTGATAGTAATTTCACACCGGCCTGTATGTATCTTTTAATGTAGTTTAGGACAGTATCCACTTCATCCGTCTTGTGTTTGTATAACTTATATAATAAATCGATATTTACCTTAATATCATCCATAAACATTCTCCTTTACGCTGTAATTATATTGTCTAATTTTAATAATGCATTTTTTAGTTCTAATAAATCCTGCTTAACAAAATTATAAGCATCCTTAAGTTTATCGCTTGATGTTGCTTTGTTTGATTTTTTAACATAAGTCGAAACTGTAGGAATCACCTTAGAGCAATCGCCACATAGATGTATTTCTACTGCACCCTGCTCATATCTTCTTATAGGTTTCTCACAAATGTCACAAATAATCGGATCTACTTCCACTATCATCTTATTATCAGGGGTAAACCATGTATCAAGATATGTAGTGAAAGCAGCAGCTCCTCCAATGACGATTATGCATATAATTGCGACAATTATATATTGTTTAGTGGTTTTTTTCATTTTCTTTCTCATGAATAGCTTTATCCTCCTTTGATATGAATGAAATTTTGATTATGAATATAAAAATGAATAAACTTATCAAGAGGTATGTTTATTTTTGATAAGTGAGAACATCGTTTTTGTTTTACAAAAGATACCTTATGGTTAAGTATCCTGCTACCACCATTATTATCCAAATAAATAGATATAATTTTATAATCTTCGATTTATCATCTGTTTGATCTTCAACTATTTGGCCTGTTCTTTTAGCCTTTGAACGCTGAGGCCATGTGATTAATTTTGTTAAAACCATATATGTTACTAAACCTATTGCGAAAATAACAAGTAGCCTTAAAATTATGAAAACAAATGATGGCATAATATAACCTCCTCGTATAATATCTTTAGATACTAAGATTTATACTTTCCTTTCTATTAATTTTAT
>DUNS01000019.1 GCA_012839235.1 Clostridiales bacterium | reverse complement strand
ATTTTTTAACTGTGAATTTATGGTAATTTTATTGATACTATTAATTAACTTCTATAGGTCTAGAATAAGCCTTAATAAACTTCAATTCCTCCATACATTGACATCATAGGTTGCATTATGGACATTACTAATATACCAATTATTATAGATAGAATGATTATAATTCCTGGTTCCATGATGGCCATGAACACTTGAGTAGCTGCCTCCACTTCTTCCTCATAATAGTCAGCAACTTTAACAAGCATATTATCGATATTACCTGTTTCTTCACCAATCTTAGCCATATGGCAGACCATTGGTGGGAATATCCCTGATTTCTTAAGAGGAATAGATATAGGGACTCCCCTAGCTATCTCCTCCTTGGCATCCAAAAGAATATTCTTAACAATAAGATTGTCAAATGTTCGGGCCGTAATATCAACAGCCTCTATCATAGGAATACCAGCAGCCAATAAGGTGCTTAAGGTTCTGGTAAATCTAGCTGAGGTAGACTTAATGTTGAGTTTTCCAAGAACTGGTGTCTTTAGGGCTATACCTCCGAAAAGCTCTTTACCTTTGTCAGATTTCTTGAATATATATAAAGCCATAGCTAAAGCAAATACTACCAAGGCTATAATATACCACCACTTTTGTATAAATTTACTGGTCCCTAAGACTACTTTAGTTAGTTTAGGTATTTCTATACTCATATCATTAAACATGGACATAAAGCTTGGTATAACAACGACCATCATAACAATAATGACAAGCACTGAGACAAGACCAATAATTGATGGATATATCATGGCCTTCTTGACCTGTGTTTTAATTTTAGCGTCTTTTTCAAAATGTATAGCCATTCTTTCAAAAGCAATCTCTAAATTCCCAGATGCCTCACCTGCTTCTACCATCTGAACTAATAGCTTTGTAAAAATCCCCACCTGGGATCCCATAGCATGTGCTAAGGTTTCCCCCTTTTCAACTGAGGTCTTTACTGCTAATATGGCCTTTGATAAAGTTTTATTTTCAGTCTGCTCCTGTAGCATATCAAGTGCATTAATTATAGATACTCCAGCAGATAAAATACTTACAAACTTTCTACAAAACATACTTAGGTCCCTAGGCTTAACAGCACTTTTGAAGTTAAAATCAATATCCTTATCCCATTTATTTTGAGCTCTTATAGAGACTGGAGTATATCCCTGAGCAATAATTGAAGACATCACTAATTCCTGGCTAAGGGCTTCCATGGTTCCCTTTTTTATCTTCCCATCTCTATCAACCATTGTATAGGAAAAGCTAGACATATTAATAACCATTCCTTTCTTAACATCCTAGTACAATCTTTTTTCTAAAGTTACGGGGTCCTGTGCAAATCTTAAGGCCCTTTTTCTATCGATCTTATTATTTAAGTACAAATCATAGATTGCATCATCCATTGTCTGCATCCCTAGTTTCTTACTGGTTTGCAGTATGTTCTTAATCTGATATGACTTTGATTCACGTATTAAATTTCGTATTGCCAAATTCCCATGCATAACTTCAAAGGCAGCCACACGACCTTTTCCATCGGCAGTAGGAATTAGCTGCTGTGAAACAACTGATTCTAATACCGATGCTAGTTGAATACGAATCTGCTGTTGCTGATGTGGTGGAAATACATCAATAATACGGTCTATTGTATTGACTGCTCCAATTGTATGAAGAGTCGATAGGACTAGATGGCCTGTTTCTGCGGCTGTTATTGCAATCGAAATAGTATCAAGATCCCTCATTTCTCCAACTAGAATAACATCTGGATCCTCACGAAGTGCCGACCTTAAGGCATTGGAAAATGATAAAGTATCAGGTCCAATCTCCCTTTGATTAACTATGGATTTTTTATGCTGATGCAGATACTCAATAGGATCTTCAACAGTCAATATATGAGCATTTCTATTAGTATTAATCACATCCACAAGAGATGCTAGAGTCGTAGATTTGCCACTTCCTGTTGGCCCTGTAACAAGAATTAAGCCTCTTTTTTTATTGGTTAATTCTATAACTGACTCTGGTATTCCCAGAGACTTAGGTGATGGGATTACTGTTCCAACCAGTCTTATAGCAGCTGCATATGAGCCTCTTTGCCTGAATACATTAACTCTATATCTTCCCAGTCCAGGTATAGAAAAGGAAAAATCCACCTCACCCCTTTCTTCTAAAGTAGTCTTAGATTGTTCTTCCAGTATAGGCGTTACAATAGCATTAGTATCCTCTGGGGTAAGTCTTTCAATGCCAAAATCCTTAAGTAGACCATTGACCCTCACCTTTGGAGGAATACCTACAGTTATATGGAGATCCGATGCCCCCATTATCATCGCTTCATTTAGTAATTCCTTTATACTAATCATTAGTCTTCCTCTAATCTTATTCGTTAAAAGTAATTCTCATCATCTCAGAAAGTGAAGTAAGGCCCTCAATCACATAGGCAGAAGCATTCTCCCTAAGGGTAGTCATTCCTTCAGAAATAGCAATCTCTTTAATCTGATTTGTATTCTCCCTATTGCTTACCGCTTCTTTTATCTTATCTGTAACCGATATAATCTCATAAACACCAATTCTACCTGAATACCCTGTTCCATTACATAGTTGACATCCCACTGGTTCATAAATAGCTTGTCTTGCTTCTGGCTCCAAGCCTAGAAGCTCATTCTCTTTACTCTTGGTATAACGGACCGATTTGCAGGTACAAAGCTTCCTTACAAGTCGCTGTGCTATTATTCCAACAGAAGCATCAGCTAATAGATATGACTCTACTCCCATATCTATTAATCTGTTAAATGAACTGGCTGCATCATTAGTATGTAAAGTACTTACAACTAAGTGACCGGTAATAGAGGCCTGTACTGCTATCTGGGCCGTTTCAGTATCTCTAATTTCTCCAATCATGATAATATCTGGATCCTGCCTTAGTATTGATCTTAAGGCTGAGGCAAAGGTCAACCCTGCTTTGGGATTAACCTGTATCTGATTAATACCATCAATATTAGCCTCAATAGGGTCTTCGACTGTAATAATATTAACTTCTTCCCTATTTAGTTCACTTAATGCTGTATATAATGTAGTTGATTTACCGCTGCCTGTTGGACCTGTTACAAGGATTATTCCATGGGGATTTTGTAAAATACGATTAAACTTTTCCAATTCTCCCACTCTAAAACCAAGTTCCTTTTTATCTTTAGTAAGATCTCCTTTGGAAGCTATTCTAAGAACTGCCTTCTCCCCGAAGGCTGTCGGCATTATAGAAACTCTTAAATCATATTCCCTTCGATCAACAATCATTGATAATCTGCCATCTTGTGGCTTACGCTTTTCAGAAATATCCATACCACTAATAATCTTAACCCTGGCAAGTATTCCATTCAGTAGGCTAGAATCATAACCCATAGTTTCTTTTAAGATACCATCTACACGATAGCGAACCCTTATCTTGGTTTCTAAAGGTTCTATATGTATATCACTAGCTTTTAGTCTAACTGCTTGCTCTATCATTGTTTTAACTAATATAACGATAGGAGAGCTCTCTATATCAACACGATTTGGATCATTAATAGCTTCCCTAGGAACCTGAGTTTCTCTAGTATATCTCTCTGCAACAGCTCTTACCTCTGCATTGCCAAAATACCTATCTAAAGTAGCGGCTATTTCAGTAGGGGTTGCAATTACTGGTTCAATCCGTAATCCAGTCGCAATTTCTACATCATCTATAGCTACCATATCTAAAGGGTCAGCCATAGCAACTCTTAAAAGCCCAGGGTTATCCTTTTTAAACTCAAAAGGTATCATCAAATTCTTTCTAAGAATTCCATCATTAACCAGCTTAATAACTTTATCATCTATAGATATACCTAAGAGAGAAGTCATATCATATCCAAGTTGCCTATGTAGTGCTAAGGCTATTTCTCTTTCAGTTGTAAAGCCCATATCAATCAAAGTAACCCCAAGCTTTTCCTTATTAATAACCTGCTCCTCAAGAGCTGCAGAAAGCTCCTCCCTATTAATAACCCCAGCATCTATTAAAATGTCACCCAGCTTTTTCTTCCTATTATAAAAATCCATAATAATATCCATGCCTTTCTTAAGTGGGAACTTCCTTCCCACTAACCTGCTAGCTTTGGGTTTTACCCATTTACATTTATCGTAAGAAGCTCCTCAGTTCTTCTATTATACAATGAATTTATTTTTCTTTCAATAATTTTTCACAATTTTCCAATATTTTTGTAATTCACAACCAATATGAGAATAATTACCTATCATTTTCACCAATATAGATACAATATATTTCAAATGAATGGTCTTCCAGTCCCCGGGACTATTCCCATATAGCAAGTAAGTAAGCATGCTATATGGGAACATAAAAAAAGGCCATAGTAAATATAATGTTTATTTACTATGGCCTCATAAGTAATTACTGTTCAAAGCAATCTTTTAACTTCCTTAGAGCTTTCTTTTCAATTCTGCTTACATAACTCCTAGAAATCCCTAACTTGTTAGCAATTTCCCTCTGGGTAACTTCCTTTTTGTTGTTTAGCCCATAACGCAAATATATAATCTCTCTCTCCCGATCTGTTAGTACCTTACCAAGCATACCATACAACTTCTTAATATCATCCTCTAGTACAATATTTTCTACAATATCAACTTCTGCTTCTTCAATGATATCCAAAAGATTTATTTCATTGCCTTCCTTATCAGATCCGATTGGCTCGTAAAGATATACCTCTTTTGATATTCGCTTATTGCTACGGAGCATCATCAACAATTCATTATCTATACAACGAGATGCATAGGTTGCAAGTCGTATCCCTTTTTCACTATCAAAAGTGTCGATTGCTTTTATTAGCCCTATCGTACCAATGGAAATCAAATCATCTATATCCTTATCAATCATGTTGTACTTTTTTACGATATGGGCAACTAGTCTAAGATTATGTTCTATCAATTTATCTCTTGCTGCTTTATCACCTTTTTTACACAGTTCAATACATTCCGCCTCATCTTTTGTACTTAATGGCCTTGGGAATGACTTCACGAAGATAAGCACCTCAATGCTTAGTGGTTCATTACTAGCATATGAGTAATAATGACAGAAAGTGCCTATCCCTCTTAAAAAAGGACAGAAGGACTAATTATTCCTTTCTTCTTAGAATATCATAGGGGTCTAATTTTGTACCTAAATCTACGAAAATGGTTTGTTTAGGGTGGGGACAACTATCCATCTCCACTCCTTCTTCATCAAGAATTCTATTGACCTTAACAAAAAGAGTAGTTCCCCCTGGTTTTATTACTTCAATCTCCTCACCAAGAGAAAACTTATTCTTCTGAACAAGCATATATAATCCGTCTTTTTCTCCTAATATTGTACCTAGATAAGTATAAGCCTTTTCATAGGTATTATGATCATATATCTGATCCTCATAGCTAGGCTTATCAAAGAAAAATCCTGTGGTAAACTGACGATTAACACCCTTTTTAATTTCCTCCATATACTGAGCCTTATTTTGCTCGTATAAGTTAGGGTCTTCAAAGAAATCATCAATCGCTTTACGATATGTTCTAGCAACGGTTGCAACATAAAGGGCTGTCTTCATTCTTCCTTCCACCTTAAAGCTATTAATACCTGCTTTAACTAACTCTGGAATATATTCAATCATACAGAGATCTTTAGAATTAAAGATATATGTTCCTCTCTCATTCTCCTCTATGGGCAGATATTCTCCTGGTCTTGTTTCCTCAACAATATGATATTTCCAACGACAGGAATGGGTACATGCCCCTAGATTAGCATCTCTTCCGGTAAAGTAGTTACTTAGTAAACATCTTCCTGAATATGCGATACACATGGCTCCGTGAATAAAGGTCTCAATCTCCATGTCCTCAGGTATATGTGTCCGAAGCTCTCCTAGCTCTTTCATGGAAAGCTCTCTAGCAGAAACCACTCTGGATGCACCTAGATTATACCAAAACTTATAGGTTTCATAATTGGTATTATTAGCCTGGGTGCTTACATGGAGTTCACAATCAGGAAGCTCCTCTTTAGCAATCATAAATACACCTGGGTCAGCCACAATAACTGCATCAGGTTGATTGTCACCAAAGGCTCTTAATTCCTTAAAATATTTTCTTATACCACTTAAGTCCTGGTTATGGGCTGTAATATTGGCAGTAACAAAAACCTTCTTACCATGGGAATGGGCGAATGCTATTCCCTCCTCCATCTCCTCCATAGAAAAGTTTTTAGCCTTTGCTCTCAAACCATACAAATCACCACCAATATAGATAGCATCTGCACCATACATAACAGCAGTTTTTAGAACCTCTAAATTGGCTGCTGGAATTAGTAATTCTGGTTTCTTTATATCTAACATATATATCACTCTTTCTAATGATTTTTTAAACTGATGGCAATGCCATCTCCTACTGGTAGAATAACTGTTTCCAACTCTGGCATGTGGGTTATTGTATAAAGATACTCTCTCATTCTACTATGAATCGTCCGATCTCTACGGGTTATACTATACCTAGAATTAACAACTGTACCATCCTGCAACACATTATCTGTTACCAATATCCCACCAGGTGCTAGAAGCTTCATCAATTCAGGAAGAAAAGTCATATATTGTCCCTTAGCCGCATCTAAGAAAATAAAATCATAGTTTAGATTATCCTCTACTAATTCCTTCAACACATCTATAGCATCTCCCTGGCGAAGTGTGATCTTATCCCTATTAGTAAATCTTTCATCAGATAGATTTTTGATAGCTTCCACCAGACGCATCTGAACCTTCTCTATAGTTGTAATCTTACAGGCTGAAGAAGTATGCTCACTCATAAAGAGGGCGGAAAAGCCAATAGCCGTTCCGACCTCTAAAATTCTTATAGGTTTTATTAGTTGAAGTAAAAAGCGTAATACTCCCTGAGTTTCTTTCTTTATTATGGGTACATGATTATCCAACGCATACTTCTCCAAATAAAGGAGATTTTCCGGTAATTCTTTATCTAAGAAATTTATATAATCTGTAACTCTTTCGTTAATAATCATCTGCCAAGTCTCCTTATAACATTAAGGCCCATGCTTTTAGCTAGACCATTCCCACTATTCCTCATCTTCAGTAATATCCTGATCTTGAATCAAAGATTGAGAATAGTCTGTAATAATCTTAAGTATATCATCATATGTCATAGAAGAATTAATCTCATAGGTTCCAGGCATAATTGCAACATCTTCAATCTTAGCCTTTAGATAAAATGAATACTTATTAACGATTGCACGATTCACTTCCAATTTAGAGGCAATATCCATAGTGGATTCACCCTTTTTTATCTGGATAATAAGATCTCTTCCTGGCTCCTTCTCTACAGCCACTGGGCCATAAAGCTGATAGGTGAATTGGAATGCTTCCTTGCTAACATTCACAATCAAGAAAGCCACTAGAACGTAAAATATAATATTCATTAATAGCCGAATAATAAAGCTTGTGATCTTTAATGTAGCCTTTACTGATGTTGAATTAGTAGCCATTAGTTACCTCTCTTTACTAGACTTCCATGATTATAGGTAATATCATAGGATTTCTTTTTGTCTTCTTCCATATAAAATCACTTAAGGAATCCTTAATCTCTCCCTTGATCTTACCCCAGTCTGCGTTATTCTTAGCTAGCGCCTTATCTACTGCTTTACTTACAACATATCTTGCCTCTTCCATAAGGTCCTCAGATTCTCTTACATAGACAAATCCACGGGATACAATATCTGGACCTGCAAGAACTTGATTACTTCCTTTTTCAAGAGAAAGAACCACAATTATCAATCCATTCTCTGATAGATGCTGTCTGTCCCTAAGAACAATATTACCAACATCTCCTACACCAAGTCCATCCACTAGTATTCCCTGGGCTTGAACTTTACCAGTAATAGCACCTTTCTCCTTAGTCAATGTAAGCTCATCCCCTGAGCGTATAAGGAATATATTATCCTTCTCCACACCCATTGCTTCAGCAATCTCAGCATGGCGAATAAGATGTCTATATTCTCCATGTACAGGTACTGAATATTGAGGTTTAAGCAAGGAATACATTAGTTTAATTTCTTCCTGACAAGCATGACCAGATACATGGGTATCCTGATATATAACCTTAGCTCCCTTCATAGACAGCTCGTTAATAACTTTAGAAACAGCCTTCTCATTACCAGGTATTGGACTAGAGCTAAATATAACCACATCTCCTGGTTGAATGGATACCTTCTTATGGATATTAGCTGCTATACGGGATAGAGCCGCCATTGATTCTCCTTGGCTTCCTGTCATAATCATAACAATCTGATCATCTGTGTAATTCTTCATTTGTTCAATTTCAATCAAAGTATTATCAGGAATGTCAATGTAGCCAATCTCGGAAGCAGTAGATATAACATTAATCATACTACGACCTTCAATAACTACTTTTCTTTTATATTTAACTGCAGAATTAATAATCTGCTGTACTCTATCAACATTAGAAGCAAATGTGGCAACAATTATTCTTGATTTTGCATCTGCTAAAATATTATCAAAGGTTTTTCCAACGCTCTTTTCAGACATGGTATATCCCGGACGTTCAGCATTGGTACTGTCACACATTAATGCCAGCACACCCTTCTTGCCAATCTCTCCTATCCTCTGTAAATCAATCGGTGCTCCAAATACTGGAGTGAAGTCCACCTTGAAGTCTCCTGTGTGGAAAATAATACCCTCTGGAGTATAAATTGCCAGGGCTGCAGCATCCGCTATACTATGGTTTGTACGTACAAACTCAATGCGAAAGCATCCAAGATTGATGGATTGTCCGTATTTAACAATCTTCCTCTTGGTATTCTTAAGTAAACCATGCTCTTTTAATTTATTCTCAATTAGTCCAATAGTCAATCTCGTACCATAAACTGGTACATTAACTTCCTTTAATATATAAGGAAGAGCTCCGATATGGTCCTCATGGCCATGGGTAATAACAAATCCCTTAACCTTCTCTATATTATCTTTTAGGTAGGTAACATCAGGAATAACCATATCGATACCTAACATCTCATCTTCTGGAAATGATATTCCACAGTCCACCACAATAATATTATCCCCATATTCTATGGCTGTGATATTCATACCTATCTGCTCTAATCCACCTAGGGGAATGATTTTTACCCCCGTCGTATTATCATTATTAGTATTAGTTTTTTTCAAAACCTTAGTACTCTGATTCTTTTTTATTGCTTCTTGCAAATTTCCTTCTTTCTTATTATTCACTTTTATATTTTTTACTACTCTACTTCTTTCTTTAATGCTACGTGTTTTTGTTGCTTTTTGTGTCCTATTCTGTCTATTGGTATTATTTGTTTTGGTTTTTTGATTGTTAGTCTTTTTATTGCTATTTGTATTGTTACCAATAGATATTACCTGTTCTTTTTCTTGCAAAATTGCACCTCCAATGGTTTTATGTAAGTTTATATCCATTAATTAAGTGCATGATATATTATTAGATTTCTTATATGTTTTGTAGCCTACAATTTTTACAATGACCATAAAGCTTAACTTCATGGTCCTTAACTTCAAATCCCAAGGCTTCACCAATCCGTGTTTCTAACGTCTCCAACAGATCATCCTGAAAGGTATAAATATTCCCGCAATCAAGGCATATTAAGTGATGATGATGGTGACAACCTTCATCGTGGTGCTTATTGCTAATTTCATAACGCACATATCCATCATCCAAATTAAGCTTATCAATTAAATCAAGCTCAGATAACATCTGAATTGTTCGATATACAGTAGCAAGACCAATATCTTGGTATTTCTCCCGTACCAAATCGTATATCTCTTCGGCTGTCAGATGTTCACCTGGCCTACTACTTAATACTTCTAGAATTGCTATTCTTTGAGTAGTAACCTTTAGTCCGTTCTTTTTTAAAAGTTCCTTGAACTGCTCCTGATTGTCAGGCATATTCTCACCTTTTTCATCTAATCATTTATCCATGCATTTAATATAATTCAATATCATCAATTAATTCTCTAAAAATTTTTGCAACTAAATCTAATTCTTTTTCATCCTCAACAAGCTCATAGATTGCATCTTTCTCAGTATCCTCTGACATATCTTTTAATATGAGGGCTTCTTCCTCATCCCCGTCGTCGGATTTACTACTAACCAATAAATAATCGACTCCTCCGAGTCTTGTTTGTTCTACAACATGAAAAACAACTTCTTCTCCATCATCTGAAGTTAAAATTATTTCGTCCGAATAATCATTCATATAATACTATACCTTTCATCTGTGTGAATTATCTTTTTAATTCACACTAATCCTACATGATGCCGCTATGCGGCATCTCAAAAACCTGGAAGAACAAGGAGTTCGCACCTCTGTGCGGACTTCGTAGTTCTTCTGTGTGAATTGTCTTTTTAATTCACACTAATATACCAATTCTTAAGGAAGGTAGATAACCTAATTATTTCTCATTCTTTATAAAATGACATTGATCTAAATATCCTTGTAAAATAATCACGGCTGCTATTTTATCAACAACCATGGCTTTGTCTTTATAGTGTAAACCACCAAGATCTAAAACTTGATGGGCTGCAACCGTAGTTAATCTTTCATCCCATAGTATTACTTCCAAACCAGTACGTCCTCGAAGCCTATCAGCGAATTCTTCTACTTTTTTAGCCTTATCTCCAATTGTATTATTAAGATGCTTAGGATATCCTAGAACAATCTTATTAACCTGGTATTCCTTAATTAATTCATCAATTCTCGCCAAAGTTTGCCTAAGCTTATTATCATGCTTTCGGCGTATAACTTCGATTCCCTGTGCTGTCAGTAGCAATTCATCACTTATTGCTACGCCAACTGTTACTGAACCGTAGTCCAGCCCCATAATTCTCATACTAAACCCAAACCTTTCAATTATACGGAACCATTAATCTCATTATCGATATAAAAACGTAATAATTCCTCGATAATTTCATCACGTTCCACCTTCATAATTAAACTGCGGGCACCTTTATGGCTAGTTATGTATGTTGGTTCACCACTCATAACATATCCTACAATCTGGTTCATAGGATTATAGCCTTTCTCTGATAGTGCATCATATACGGAATGAATTACTTCTCTTACAAACTCTTCAGGCTCTTTCTGTACTTTAAAATATTGTGTGTTATTATTACCCATCGTTTCACTTCCTTCACTCTATATTTGACCCATGAAGCCCACGGAATTTAATCAGTTAGTATTATATTAATCTATTTACGAAGAAATATCAATCCATTAATTAATAAACAAGATTTCACAGATTAGAAATCGGGCTAATCTGCTTACTCGTCAACAGTATTTCATCAGTTAGATTCTTTATAACCTTAACTTCAATAATTTCATTAGATAAGTCTTCACTACTTTCTACTGCCAGCTTTACATATCTTTCATTATGCCCAATATTATAACTATTACCACCGATCTCTACTACTTCTTCCACAAGGATTTTTTCTATTCTTCCCATAAACAAAGCTTTATATTCCTTAGACATAGCCTCGGATACTTCTATTAACTGATGGCTTCTAGTGGTTTTTACATCCTCAGAAATCTGATTAGCCATTTTGGCCGCTACAGTTCCTTCCCTCCTAGAATACTTAAATACATGAATCTGCGAAAAGCCAATCTTCTTTACGAAATCTATTGTCTCTAGGAATTCATCTTCTGTTTCACCTGGAAAGCCTACAATCACATCAGTTGTAAAGGCTGGATCATCAAAGTATTCTCTTAGTAAGAGTACCTTCTCATAGTACTCCTTGGCACTATACTTACGATTCATTCGCTTTAATACAGAATCAGATCCACTCTGTAAGGAAAGATGAAAATGGGGACAGAACTGTTTTATATTGGCTATAGCCTGTACAAATGCTTCTGATATAATTCTTGGTTCTAGGGAACCTAGGCGAATACGTTCTACCCCTTTAATCTTACTTACTTTAATAAGCAAATCTGCCAAGGGGTTTATATCCTTCTCCTTAACACCCGTGCCTTTCACACTAGTCTCATCACCCATCATATCAGTACCATAGGAGGATATATGTATTCCAGTTAATACAAACTCCTTATAGCCCTTAGTCGTGAGCTCTGTGATTTCATCTATTATATCCTCATCAGTTCTGCTTCTTACCCTACCCCTTACATAGGGAATTATGCAATAGGAACAGAATCTGTTACATCCATCTTGAATCTTTATAAATGCCCTAGTTCTTTCAAAAGTAGAGCTTACATTTAAGTCTTCATATTCTTTTTCTTTGTTTATGTCTATGACTAATTCTTCTTTGTGAAGATGTCCTTTATTCACACAGTCTTGGTTCTTCATATACCGTTCCACAAGGGTTACGATATCAGACTTTTTATTATTACCAACGATAATATCTACTGTATTATCCTCAGTAAGCTTTTTATCCGAAGCTTGTACATAGCATCCAACTGCTGCAATAATCCCATTGGGATTTCTTTTTCTAGCTTGATGTAGCATCTGTCTAGACTTTCGGTCAGCAATATTAGTTACAGTACAAGTATTTATTACATATATATCGGCCACTTCTTTAAAATCAACAATTGAATATCCTCTGGCTTCGAACATTCCCCGCATTGCCTCGGTCTCATATGAATTAACTTTACAGCCCAGGCTTAAAAATGCTACAGTACTTTTCATATATACATATATCCTTTCCTAACTATCCCCCTTACCATACATTCAATGCATATAGGTTTTTATCCTCAATAGCACCTGTTCAACAAGATTTTTACTGGTTTTTTATATACTTTGTCTATTGACTTTTAATACCTTAAAATATAGTATATAAATATATTGAATGAAGGAGGAATTTGTTACCATGAAAACAATTAAAATATCTTTAAATTCTATCGATAAGGTTAAAGCATTTGTTAATGACGTTACTAAATTTGATTCTGATTTTGATTTGGTTTCTGGAAGATATGTTATAGATGCTAAATCAATTATGGGTATATTTAGTCTTGATCTTTCTAAGTCAATTGATCTTAATATCCATAGTGAAGAAAATCTTGATCATATTCTTGAAATTTTAAAACCTTATATAGTTGAATAATATGTACTTAACTGGGGTAATCATTTCGATAACCCCAGTATTTTTTTACTTATTTATTTCCATTAACAACTATACACTCAGCTGTAGATAATGCAGCCTCTATCATTTCATCTATCTTTTCTTCCAGATTTCTTTCCGAACGTTTAATTGACTTAATATTAGGTTTAGTCACTGGGTGCTTTGCAACAAATATTGTACAGCAATCCTCATAGGGTAATATTGAAGTCTCATAGGTATCTATCTTTTCCGCAATATCTACAATATCCTGTTTATCAAAAGCAATCAAAGGTCTATACACAGGCATATTGCACACTTCATTAGTTGCTGCAAGACTCTGCATTGTCTGGCTTGCAACCTGTCCAATACTTTCACCTGTAATCATTCCTAGACAACCCTCTTTTTCTGCTAAAACCTCTGCTATCCTCATCATATATCTACGCATGATAATAGTAAGCTCTTGATGAGGGCATTTATCATATATATATAATTGGATATCTGTAAAGTTGACAATATAAAGCTTTATGCTTCCTGTATACTTAGATATCTTTTCTGCTAGGTCTACTACTTTCTGTTTAGCTCTTTCACTGGTATATGGAGGAGCATGAAAATATGTAGCAGCCATGCTTACACCTCTTTTAGCAATCATATATCCCGCCACAGGGCTGTCAATTCCTCCCGATAGCAAAAGCATAGCTTTCCCATTGGTACCAACAGGCATACCACCAAGACCAGGAATAGTTATGGAATAAATATATGATTTAGTACGTACCTCAACTGTAATTCGTACTTCAGGATTATGAACATCTACCTTCATTTCGGGATAAAGTCCCAATAGGTAAGCTCCCATATCAGCACAAATCATTGGAGAAGTTCTAGGGTACTCCTTACTTGCCCTTTTTGCCTCCACCTTAAATGTAAAATTACGATCAGGATACATTTCACCTACGTAATTGCCCACACCTTGGGTCAGATCCTCCCATTCAATGCTGTCTATAACAACAACTGGACAGATAGATGAAATACCGAATACTTTTTTTATTGCTTCAACAGTTTCCTCATAATCATAATTATCAGGACACTCTACAAATATTCTACCCTGTTCCTTACTTACTGTATATTCACCCAAAGGACTTAGTGATTCTTGAACCCTATCTCTAAGGGCATTCTCAAAAAGATACCTATTCTTACCTTTGAGCCCTATCTCTGCGTATTTTATTAAAAATGCTTTAAACATGTTTTTCCCCATTTCTTGACCATTATTACTTCCTTTTGTATCTTCTTAACATAGGTAACAGCTCATTTATCACGTTAATAGTATAATCTATTTCTTCCCTAGTTGTAGAATCTGATATAGAAAACCTTAGGGTTGATTCCATTAACTCCTTTGGAAGCCTGATAGCTGCCAAAGTAGTGCTTGGTTTTGGACTATGAGAACTACAAGCAGATCCTGCAGAGACATATATTCCCCTATCCTCAAGGGCATGAAGTAATACCTCACTTCGAACTCCTTCAAAGCTTACACTAATTATATGGGGAGCAGTTTCTTTTATCACTTCCATATCAAATACTTCCCCATTATGGTCATTTTTTATAGTTAGTCCATTAAATGACACTCCTTCAAGCTTGCTTATCTCCTTAATAAAATGTTGCTTTAACTGATACATCCTATCCATCTTCTCATCAAAGTCAGTATACAATTCAACTGCAGCTTGTCCAATTCCTGCAATACCTGGAACATTTTCCGTTCCAGAGCGAAGACCTCTTTGGTGACCACCACCAAAAACTATAGGATTAATTCTTGTCTTACTATTAACATATAATACTCCAGTTCCTTTGGGGCCATGTATCTTATGTCCGCTTATACTTAGTAAATCAATACCTAATCTCTTAGGATATATTCTATATTTACCAAATGCCTGAACTCCATCTACATGAATAATCAGATCATTTTTTATTTTCTTAAGCTCCTGGATTATTTCTTCAATATCTTGAACAGCACCAATCTCATTATTAACATACATTATTGATACAAGGAGAGTATCCTCCCTTACCATACCATATAGTTCTTCTTTGACAATTTTGCCCTTGCCATCCACAGATACATAGCTTACATCAAAGCCATTATCCTCAAGATAAGCGAATGGTTCATGGACTGAAGGATGTTCAATCTTAGACGTAATTATATGATTACCCCTACGTTTATTGGCCATAACCGAACCAATAATAGCAAGGTTATTGGATTCTGTTCCACCAGAAGTAAAGACTATTTCCTTAGGATCCACCTTCAAGATATGGGCAAACTCTTTGGCTCCATCTTTTATATAATTTTCAGCTCGAACCCCAAGCATATGCATAGAGGAGGGATTACCAAAGTCCTCTTCTAGGACCTTAATCATCTTGTCACGAACTCCTTCTGTTACCATGGTTGTTGCTGAATTGTCCAAATATACTTCCATCTATACTCCCATTCTTTCATCATAACCTGTAAACTTTGTGCGAACTTCGCAGTTCTTCCGTGTGAATTGTCTTTTTAATTCACTCTATCCCTTGATGATGACGCATAGCGTCATCTCAAAAGCCCGGAAGAACAAGGAGTGAGCTCCTCATTAGTGAATTTATATATTTTAAATTCACTTTGCGAACTTCGCAGTTCTTCCGTGTGAATTGTCTTTTTAATTCACATTAT
>DUNS01000175.1 GCA_012839235.1 Clostridiales bacterium | reverse complement strand
GGGAAACCATAATAGATAACTGATGCTTGAACTATCATTGGTGTTCCACGGAAGAACTCTACATATATGGTCAAAAGCCAATTGATAAACTTTAGAATAATTTTGTTAAATCCTCTATCAGGTTTCGGGATTGTACGTATCACTCCAATTATTAACCCTATTAATGAACCAACAACTGTACCGATTATCGATATAAAAAGAGTCATACCTGCTCCTCTTAAAAACATCGGCCAATATGTAGTTATTATTTTCCATGTCTGTTCCCAAAACATACTACACCATACCTTTCTTACTACATTTCATGTCTTTATTATTGTGCTGATGGCTGATTTATGATTGCAGTGTCCATTAGGCTCTGGCGTTCTTCATCAGTTATTCCAGCTAAAATTTCATTGATCTTGGCGGTCATTTCGCTATCCTTTTTAATACCTACTGCTATTGCAGTATCTTCCTCAGAGGTTTCAAATCCCTCTTCAAATTCCACCATAACAAAGTTGTCATTGGCTGCGGAAGCACTAACTCCCTCTGGCCTCTCAGATACATAGCCATCTATTATTCCAGATTCTAATGCTACACGCATGGTTGGGAAGTTATCAAGAGCTACATCCTTCTTAACTCCTTCAATCTGATCTATAACTGAATAGTGGAAGGTATTAAGCTGTGCGGTAATCTTTGCACCAGAAAAGTCCTGAATTGAAGTTGCATTTTCATATTGGCTACCTTTTTTCACCACCATTACAAGATCTGATTTGTAATAAATATCAGTGAAATCTATGGTTTCCTTACGATCTGCTGTAGGAGACATTCCTGCAATAATTCCATCTATCTTACCAGATAAAAGGGCTGGAACAAGACCATCCCATTCAGTCTTAACAATAACAAGCTCTTTACCAAGACCCTCTGCAATCTTCTTAGCTATCTCAACATCATAGCCTCCTGCGTAATCTGAACCACCTTCGATTTTTACAGCTCCGTTGGAGTCATCCATCTGAGTCCAGTTAAATGGTGCATAGCCAGCTTCCATTCCTACCTTAAATGTATTGTCGTCCTTAGCCTCATCACCAGTACCGGCATCTACATTATCTACAGTATCATTGTTTTTATCTTCTGTTTCCTTTGTTCCACATGCTGCAAAAATCAAGCTAAATGATAGTACCATCATTAATAAAACTGCCATTTTCTTACTCATAATCTCTCCTCTTTCTTTTAAAATATTCGACTGTTCATTAAAACAAAAAAACCTGAGGAAATCCTCAGGTAAAATTCGCCTAAGCCCTCAAATCCCATATGAGATAGCACAACGTAATAAACCGGGAAGTATATTACGACAGTCCTACAGCTATTAACTGTAGTCCCAGCATATATTATTGAGTATAATATATACTTCGGCGACACCTCCTTCTCTATAGAATCATAGCTACTCATGCTCCTCTATAGACTATTAGATACCGCAACCTCTACCTCACTTGCTTTGTGAGGTCTTACTTATTCAATTTTCATATCATGAACATAAAACATGTTCATAATCTTAAAACTCCATTAAAATTACAAGTATGCTTATATTTTTAATTCCGTTTTATTGTACTATAAGTTTACATAAGTATATTACATGAGCTTAACTCTGTCAATGTGGAAAATATTATATTGCTTTTCACTAGAACAACTTCAAAAATATGTTATACTATTCATAATAAATCCAAAACTTGTGTCTGCGACCCATTGTTTGCAGGCTAGTGTGAACCTAGTTCAAGCTGAAGAAAGGTATGGGGGATTATATGGAATTGGATAGGAATAAACTTAACTCTTATTTTGAAGAAATCAAGATATGTTGGTCCGATGCAAAGGCCACTTTTCCCGACTTCTTAAGGGAAGTATCTTATACTCAGAAATTACATAATGAGCAGTACCTTCAATCAGTTGCGAAGCAATTTAAGGAGCAGTTAAATAAATTCTCCCGCCCGTCCATTAGAAAAAGAGAAGAAAAGAAGAAACTATTTCTTTTGGTTAATAAGATTATGGCCGAGGAAACAGTCATTGGAATACACCAGTATATGGATTCCCAAACCCTAGAGGCTTATCAGGAGGAATTAATTGAATTCTTAAGACATGAAAGAACTTTCTCCCCCGAACTACCCTTCGAGAGCATTGGTCAAGGGATACGTAATTATATTGTATATATCATGTTTAATGAGCTGAATAAAAAAAGACCGGGATTTAATACAGCATGCTTTGGCTATAGTATGCTATATCCATTCACCGATAATTACATAGACAACAAAGCTTATTCCAGCCAGGATAAACATAGCTATAATCGACTTATTCGAGATAAATTAGAAGGTAAAAAGGTAACTCCTTCTTCCTCCTACGAAGGGAAAACCTGTGAATTACTTGATATGATCGAAGCCTCCTATCCAAGACATCAGGATAACACTATCTATACCCTATTACTTCTTATGCTAGAGGCGCAAGAGGGTAGCTTAAAGCAGCATAGAAGACCTTCAAAGGTACAGACCCATAACTTAACCCTAGATGAAATCTTAGACATCTCAGTTAAGAAAGGAGGACTCTCAGTTCTTATTGATCGCTTCTTTGTTCAAAAGGAAATGACTGAACATGATCTCACCTTCTATCTTAGCTTTGGCCTATTTCTACAATTGGCAGATGATCTTCAAGACATAGGACAAGACTATGAAGAGGGGAGTCAAACCTTATTTACTGCTAATTTGGGCCATGAGGCTGAGGAGCAACTGGTTAATAAGCTGCTACATTTTCTATATGGTATTATGGACCAGTATACTTCGGAAAACGAAGGATTTAAGCAATTTCTCATATCAAATTGCTATCAACTTATCTATAGCTCCATAGCAGGTAGTAAGGAATTCTTTTCTCAGGAATATCTGGATCACTTGGAGCAATATCTCCCTGTTACCTTCCCTTACTTAGAGAAAATGTATCTTAATCGGCTTGATAATATAGATATGCAAAATCAGGAACGTTATATTAAAATACTAGATGAACTAATCTTTTAGTTCATCTAGTATTTTCACTTATAATATCATTGACTATACTTAAAATCCTTTCCTGTACTTTAGCAAGACATGAAAGATTGTTTAAATTTTACTAGCCTTTCTCCTCTTATGCTTTGTCGAGGCCAATATACTCTGAAGTATGATAAAGAAGCAGAGTAGAGCTGCAATCACGATCTTGGTCCACCAAGATGACAAGGTTCCCTTGAATGTAATAAAGGTCTCTATGGTACCTTTTATTAATACTCCAAAAAGGCAACCAATAACATTACCCACTCCTCCTGTCAGTAGTGTCCCTCCTATTACTGATGAGGCTATAGCCTCCATCTCGAAGCCCTTCGCCTGTTCTACAAAGCCACCGCTGGTATTAAGACAGAATACAAATCCTGCTAGAGTAGCAAGAAATCCATTAAGCACATATACCTTTAGCTTGGTTAACCTCACATTCAGTCCCAGGAGTAAGGCAGATTGTTCATTTCCTCCAACAGCATAGATTGACCGACCGAATTTAGTGTACTTGAGCATAAAGAAGATTAATACTAGGACTACTAAAGCGATAATTACGCTAGGATAAATGTATGGATACAACATTACCCCTTTCTTGTTTACATGTCCTCCAAAAGGTAGATATATTTTAGCATTGGCTAATTCAAGAAATGTTTCATTCTTTATTGATATCATATCAGAACTAATTACAGCAGTCATTCCCCTGCAGAAAAACATCCCCGCCAATGTAACAATAAATGGTTGTATCTTTAGATATGCTATTAGTAATCCTTGGATCAAACCATATATAATACCCAAAACTAGCACAATAATTATTGCAGGAACTGCTCCAATATTCTTATTTTCCATCATCCAAGCTAGTAGCATACAGGTCACTGCGACTACTGAACCTACGGAGATATCAATTCCTCCACTGATTAAGACCATGGTCATACCAACTGAAGCTACAATTAGCCCTGCATTACTTATGAACAGATTAAGAAAGACCTGTAATCTACCAAAATTATCATTTCTAAATACAATCATTCCTACTATGTACATTACGATAAATAAGACAATAGTAATCAAAAGCAAAAAGGAGTTGGCACCGATTTTTTCTCTAAATTTTCTTAACATTATGCCACCTTCTTTCCAGCTATTAGGTTAGAGATCTTTTGATACAAGGAATGTACCATTCTCTTAAGCTCAGTTGATTGAAGCATAACTATAATAATAACTACGATAGCCTTATAGACCGGAAGCTGATCTGCAGTAACCTTCATGGCATAAAGGGAAGTAGTTAGTGCCTGAATTGTAATTGCTCCTATTATACTTCCTGCAAGAGAAAACTTGCCTCCCGCTAAACTATTGCCCCCTATTGCTACTGCCAATATAGCATCCAATTCTATATTCAAGCCGGCATTATTGGCATCAATTGAATATACTCTGGAAGTGATAATCATACCAGCAATTCCTGCGCATAATCCGCTAAATGTATATATTAGAAATATATACAGACTGGAATTTAATCCAACTAATCTTGCTGCTTTACGATTAATACCCACTGTCTGAATATAGAGTCCTAATGCAGTTTTCTTTAATATCAAAACTGTAACCAAGATTACCATAATAGCTACAAAAATAGGTGTTGGTATAGGTACCCCAGGTATGAAATTACCAAGGTATTTAAATGGTTCATTACGAACATATAAAATAAACCCTTGAGTTATTATCTGGGCTATGCCTCTTCCTGCTGTAAATAATATTAAGGTGGCTACCATAGGTTGTATCTTAAGCTTAGCTATTAAGAAACCATTAAACATTCCACAGGCTATTCCACCTAGTAAGCCTAATATTATGGCAAACCCATAGGGTATTCTATATACAGCGCTGCTCATACTTCCTACTAAGGAATATATAGTAATTGCCCCGGCAACAGCACTTACTGCACCAACTGAGATATCCGTACCCCCTGAACCAGCTACAACTAATGTCATACCAATAGCTAGTATTATCAGTTCACTAGAGCGATTAAGAATATCAATTATATACCCATAAAGAACTCCATTATTTAATGAGATCTGAAAAAATGTCGGTGTCTTAATTAGATTTACTGCTAACACAATTCCTAAGCATGTTAGTGGAAAGAATAAGGAATGCCCATATATCTTTCTCAAGATTTTCTTAACATTAGTCATCTTTCTCCACCTCCTGCTATAGCATTCATAATTTCGTTCTGGTCAAGCTCATCCTGCTCTAGCTCACCAACCTTACAACCATCTCTTAATATGATTAACTTGCTACAGACTCTAAGCATCTCTTCTATCTCGGATGAAATGAATATTACTGATTTACCCTTGTTGGATAACTCAATAACCAGCTTCTGAATCTCCATCTTAGTTCCTACATCAATTCCTCTTGTTGGTTCATCCAATATCATAAAATCAGGATTGGTCAATAACCATCTGGCCAATATAACCTTCTGCTGATTACCACCGCTCAACTGCTTTATTGGAACATTAAGATTGGCGGTTTTAATCTGGAGTAGATCAATGTATTTGTCAGCGAATTCCTCCTGATCCTTTCTACTCATAAGGTTCCAAATCCCATTCTTCACCTGCAGTGCAATTATAATATTCTCTCGCACAGATAATTCAGAGATGATTCCCTCCGCCATTCTATTCTCTGGCAGATAGGCCATGCCTACTTTCATAGCATCAATTGGGGCATTGAGGATAATCTTCTTCCCTTTCCATATCAATTCACCGGCATCTGCTTTATCTGCACCATATAATACTCTGGACATTTCAGACCTACCAGATCCAAGAAGTCCTGACAAGCCCACAACCTCACCTTTATGTATTGTAAAATCAAAGGGTTTAATGGAGCCTGTTCGTCCCAATTGTTTTGCATGCAAAACCACCTCTTGATCATCTGACTTTTTCTCCATAAGATCTTTGCTTTTTATCGTTGAAAGCTCATCATATTCCTTACCCATCATCTTAGCCACCAACTGAACACTTGGTAACTTACTGGTCTCATATTCTCCTACAAATACTCCATTTCTTAAAACAGTTATTCTATCACTGATCTTATATACCTGTTCAAGATAATGGGTTACGAAGATAATTCCAATTCCTCTTTCCTTAAGCTTGTTCATAACTTCAAAAAGCTTTTCAACCTCTTGTTCATCCAAACTAGAGGTCGGCTCATCCAAGATTAGAATCTTAGATGAAATATCTACCGCACGGGCAATTGCAACCATCTGTTGAACAGCCACCGAATAATGTTCAACTGGCTTTGTAACATCAATTTTTATTTGAAGGGTTTCCAGGACTTCCTTAGCCCTTTTGTTAATCGTCTTCCAATCAATTCTTCCTGCTTTTTTTGGTTCTCTGCCAATAAATATATTCTCAGCAACAGAAAGGTTGGGGCAAAGATTAACCTCTTGATACACTGTACTTATGCCATTTTCAAGTGCTTCATGGGGGGAATGGTTAAGAATTGGATGAGTTTTTCCCTTCATCCTTATCTCTCCCCCATCAGCTATCTCTACACCTGTTAATACTTTAATCAGTGTGGACTTACCTGCTCCGTTCTCACCCATCAAGGCATGGACCTCTCCTGCCCTTAGTGTGAAATTCACCTTTGAAAGTGCAACTACCCCAGGAAAATACTTATCAATATTAGTCATAGTAAGTATAATTTCCTTTTCATTCATCCCTTCATTATTATTCTTCAAATAGAATCAATCCTTTCATCATCAACTTGTTTTTCAAAAAAAGATGGGGCTCTTTATTGCAACAGCCCCATCTTTTGTTGAATATCAAGCAGTTTATTATGTAATTAGATTAGTATAGGCGTGAATCGATAAGCTCTGCAGCTGTTTCAGCTGGGAATACTCCTTCATCAACATACTGGATTTTTTCTACTTTTTCCCCTTTTTCTAATTTCTGAATGATCTCAGCAACTCTTGGTCCATGCAAAGGATTACACTCTACTGACACATTCATGTCACCTGCTATCATAGCTTCAAAGGCAGCTTTAACTGCATCATAGCCGATTATAATTATGTCTTCTCCTGGATCCATCCCTGCTGCCTTGATCGCATCTATAGCACCAAATGCCATATTATCATTTTCTGCGATTACAACATCGATATCATCATATGACTTAAGGAAGGATTCCATAACCTCTTGACCTTTGGACTGGGTGAACTCACCGGTCTGCCTGTCAAGCATTACCCAGTTTGGATGCTCTGGAAGCTTTTCTTCAACTCCCTTAGTACGTCCAACCTGTGCCGATGAACCAATTGTACCCTGAAGTGTTACAATATTGATTTGCTCATCCTGTCTACCCTGTTCTTTCAGGTAGCCATCTAACCATGCAACCGCATCATGACCTTCTTTAATAAAGTTACCACCAACCCATGCAGTATAAATACTATCATCAGAAACATCGATCATACGGTCGGATAAAATCACAGGAATTCCTGCCTCTTTAGCTTCACCTAGAACCGTCTCCCAGCCTGTCTCTACAACCGGTGCCAATACAATATAGTCAACCTCTTGCTGAATAAAATTACGGATTGCTTTTATCTGATTTTCTTGCTTCTGCTGTGCATCGTCAAAGATAAGCTTATAGCCATTTTCTTCAACAAATGTTGTTTGGAAGGATACTGTGTTGGCTGTTCTCCAATCAGACTCAGCTCCTACCTGGGCATAACCAACAACAATCAAGTCATCCTTTTGGTCTGTTGTTCCCTTGGATGCTTGATCAGCAGCTTCCTTGCCACATCCCCACATAAATAAACCCAATAAGCAAACAAGTAACAATCCTACTACTCTTTTCATATACAACCTCCCTTTCTTCTTGTGAACTAAGTTCACACTAGCCTGCAAGCTTTCTACATGAAAATCACTGATTTTCATGTTACGCAGTGGACAAAGTTGCGATTGAAAAATCTTGATTTCTCAATCTAACTCCTCTGGATTAACTTAGTAATGCTACTTACATGGATATTTTCACAAATAAACAATTCCTATACAAGAGAATATCTTTCGAACCTTTTTTGTTATTTTTTTATCTTTCCTGTGAGGTTTGATTTTTTACGATTTATGTTCATTATTTTTCTATTTATCCTGGTTGTACTGAACAGGTATTTTAATAGATACTTTGGTACCCTTCATATGTTCACTTTGAATATTAATCCCATATCCTTCTCCAAAATACAGATGCAAACGTTCGTTTACATTATATAATCCATATATATCTTTTCTATGGTCACCCCTCTGGCTTAAGACCCCAAGTACTTCCTCCAACCGCTCCTTGGTCATACCTATTCCGTTATCACTGACCGTGAGAATAATATCGTTCATTATTCTTTTACCATTAATTATAATCTTGCCCATTCCTCTTTTATTTTTAATTCCATGGTATAAGGCATTCTCAACTAAAGGCTGCAAGCTAATCTTAGGAATTCGACAAGTAGCTAATTCTTCCTCAATCGTAATCTCATAAGTCAGTATATCTTCATATCGTAACTGTTGAATCTGGAGATAGCTTCTAACATGAAGCTCTTCGTCTCCCAGTGTTACTAGATCCTTACCACTACTTAGGGATGTTCTAAAATAATTGGATAAGGAACCAACCATTAGCACAACCTCCCTGGATTTATTAGCCTCAGCCAACCATGTAATAGTATCAAGAGTGTTATAGAGAAAATGAGGATTTATCTGCTCCTGTAGCAATCTAAGCTCAGTCTCTCTAAGATTACTCTGCTCCACCTTAACAGCTTCAATTAGATTACTTAACTTCTCGATCATGATATTAAGGGAATCGCTTAATACTTTTACCTCTACCCCATTCTTTATATTAGATCGGACTGTCAGATCCCCTTTGGCAACTTGATTTGTTATGGTACTAAGCTGCTTTATGGGCTTAGATATACTATTAGATATAACTACTGAGGAGAATAATCCTCCTGTAACTACAATACCTAACATTATCAAGCTAAACTTCATTGTATTCATCATTTGGTCATACATCTGTACTCTGACTTGTTCCATCTCCAAGGTCTCATAATAGATATATTCCAGTACCGTATCCTGAATTAATAATGTCAGTACTCGGATATCATTCTCAAGAATAGTCATATTCTCATCATAATGGCCACTTTCCATCAGATTCCCTTCAATCTTGTTCACATGCCTAGCTAAATTCTCTAAAAACTTATATATTGTTTGGGCCCGATCCTTATTACCATCTGTTTTTGCTTCATTCTGAAGCTTTGTAGCCAAATCCTGAGCATTAGCAATATCCTCATAAGGATTTTCTTCATAAAAAGGTTTACTTCCAATAATGATCCGATACATTTTGTAATCGAAATTGCTCTTAAAGTCTATTGAGAAACCACTGGCGATAGTTGCACTGTGTAAAATCTGATTGTATTCTCTGTTATATTTGAGCATTGTAGAATATAGCATGGTATAAACCAGGCTGAATACCAGAATGATAATTATAAAAAACAGACGTATTTTAACATTGAGCTTTAGATTAGATAATTTTGTTAGTATTCTTTTCACTATTAACTATCCTCCCTTGCCTTAACATGATTACGATATTGACTGGGAGTACAATTCTGAGTTTTCCTAAATAGAAATGAAAAATAATGGGGATCCTTGTAGCCCACACTATATCCTATCTCCGAAGTTCTTTTATTGGTACATTTTAATAATTCCTTGGCTTTACTCATGCGAAGATCAGTCAGGTACTTAATAAAAGTTTGTCCTGTTTTTTGACTAAATACTGAGCTAAAGTGGCTAGGGCTTAAGAAAACTTCACTGGCAACTTGATTAAGTGATATATCATCATTCATATAATTCTCATCAATATAGCTTTTAGCTTTATAAATCATATCCTTATATTCTCGGGTAGCTATCTCATCCCGTAGACTAATAACTTGACTAAATATTTTCTCTATGTACTCTCTAGTAAATTCAAATGTTGGCATCTGTCCACAAAATTGTGAACAACTATGAAAGGGCTCATCAATAACATCAACTCCAAGCCCCAGCTCCTCAGAAAATCCGGCTGTTATTGAGTACATATCCATGATGATATATTGCCGAAACAATAGGGAACTCCTATTTTCCTTACATATACTTTTCAGATACTCTTCTACAAAGTAAGAGACATCATCCTTACTTCCACATTTCAAAAAGGTTTCTACCTTCTTACGGTCAAGTTCTGTTATATTAGCAACATTCAGGCTGTCAGCATATATTGGTGTAATTTGCTTTTTACTAATGTTTTGATAATCCAAAACCTCGTTAGTATCCCATATGTACCTATAGGCAAATGCACTGCAGGCCTCATGAAATGATATACTTATGTCTCCCAGCCTTTTAACAGGTCTTCCCACTCCACCAAAATAGCTAATACTTTCATAAGCCTCCATAATCTCTTTGATCTTATCAATGGTATCCTCTTTTGTCTTAATAATATCTTCTATACTGCTGCCCTTCAAAAGCAATGCTTGCTCGTCAAATAATAAATTAAAACGAATTATCTTATCATTTTCCTCCAATAAAATATCCAGCTTTTCCTTAGCCTCCACTATATGATGGGATTCTTCTATCGTATCTGCTCCAATATTCAGCTTGAAAAGTATAATAAGATAGACCATGGAGCCAAGTTCCATATTTAACTTTTTACCACGTCCTAGTATGCTAACAGGTGATACCCTTTTATTGACAATATCATGAAATAGGTTTCTCTTTTCATCCTCTTCATATTCCTTCATTTCTTTCTTATATATCTCGTAGTTTTGTTTTTCTTCCCGCTCCTTTAGAATAACATTCCTTACTTCCTTCATACACTTCATCAATTCCGTGCTACTTATTGGCTTTAGAAGATACCCCGTTATTCCAATTTCAATTGCTTCCTTTGCATAATCAAATTCCTCATACCCACTTAGGATGATGATCTTAATCCAAGGCATTTCTTGTTTTAATAGTCGACTTAGCTGGAGACCATCCATAAAAGGCATTCTAATGTCAGTAATTACAATATCAGGCTTAATATCTTTAATCATTGGATAGGCCAATTCACCGTCACTGGCCTCGCCACTAAAGATAAAGTCATTATCCGACCAATTAACATTGTTTTTAATACCCTCTCTTACAACAATCTCATCCTCTACCAAAAAAACCTTTAACATGGTGATCCTCCCTTAACAATAATAGTTAGGTGTTTCCTTTAAATACCAAGCACTTATTAGGAGTATTATAGCATATAAGCTTAATAGTAAGAAGTAAAATACAATAAAAAACTCTGTAGAACCTTATATATAAAGTTCTACAGAGTCTAATTATTATTTAATTCCCACTAGGAAATCCCCTATCATTTCTACATGTTGCCCATCAACCTGGCCCCTATAACTGCTAGTATATATATTTTCAACTACTATCTTTATACTTGCCTTATCATTATCCTTGGTAAATGTGGCTTCCTCCAAAGTAAGCTCTCTATCCATATCACTAGCATTTACTTGATTTATAATCTCACTTAAATCCAATGATATCAACTGCTCTTCAGCTTCATTAAGAAGTATAATCTCATAAGCTTCCTCTGAAACATCCACCACCAATCGATACTCTATACCATCCTTAACATATGAACCAAGCTCCTTATTACCCTCACTATATATTAGGTTAGAACGAATAATGATATCATAGCCTGTTATTGATATTGGATTGTTCTCTCTTGAGAAATAAAAGCTTTTATATTCTTTATCTCCAAAATCAAATTGGGAGAAGCCAAAAGCCATATCAAAATTTCTATCCTTGCTATAGGAACTAAGCCAATCAATATCATTAGTATATCCCATGAAATCTAAGTATTGAACTGAATTAATTATGGTATTTCTATCTTCCTCAGACACATCGGCCTTAGGTATAATCTCATCATCTGCAATCATATCGTTAGCTTGAAGAACATTCTTCAATCTATTGGTCTGATTATTCTTACTTACTGTAAATGCGTCGATAGGAGGAAGAATTGATATAACCGACAGACCTATAAGTATCGGGGCTATAAGTCCATTCTTTCTCACAGGAACAATAGAAAATATTAATCCTGCAATTGTAGCAAATACTCCAAATAAGATTGCGTAATATCTTCCATGGGTAAAGCCTGCTTCACCAATCTTCAGTATAGATGCAATGGTTTGAAACAACACTATTGGAACTAATACCTTAGGAAATATTTTTCTAAAATATACTGTAAAGGAATTCGAGATATTGGATGCCAAAAGGTAAACAACTATAACTGTAATCGAATAAGTTACCAATAGGGGCTCCATCAGATTGTCAGTCCAGAACCTGCCAGAAATATTGGTGATTACATAAATCAATAAAACAAGAGTAAAGACTGCGGTTATAGGAATAATCACGTAGGAAATCAAGGTGTCCAGTAACTTACTTGTAGATACAGCCACTCTATCTCTAGTGTCATTGTCCTTATCTTCACCCTGGTCATAGGCTGGTATCATTGATAATAAATAAACCGGTGCAAATACAACAAATATGATATTGGCACTATGAATTAAGACTTTACTATCCACCTCTAAAATTAGGGCGTTGATAGCTGCAATGATTAGCATAACACCTAGATACAATATACCAAAATAAAAAACTGCTTGAAAAAAGGCTTTAAATAAGGCTAAGAAGGTTTCATTAAAAGTTACCAGGTTCTTAACAGTAGGTATCCAGATGTATGCAACTAGTAAAATGAATATTGCCACCGTTGTTCTTAGGGCAACAACTGTTCCTATGCCATCTACAGGTAACAGCATAATATAATAAATAATTGCTAAAATTATTGCAATACCATAAAGCAGCCATCTATGGTTTGATTTTACAAAGAATCCTTCATATGATACTTGGGCTACAAGGCTAACAAAAACTCCAATTACCAGAGTAAACAATAGATTGCTATAGTTATTGATAGTGCTATGAATCTCTATTCCATTGATTAGGGCAATTGTCAATAACAATAGAATTGCTAAAGGATATCTAGTACATGTCTCTGCTATATTATTAAAACTCTTATAAATTCGTCTCTTCTGCTCCATATAAATTCCAACCTTTCTCGCTGTCACAACTTTTATTTATGTTTGATATAATCATTATAATACACTTATTAATTAATATATATATATTAGACGCTATACCCCTCTTTTAGGTTCTCTTTAAATGAATTAAGGTGAAGGATTTATATAGCATTCCTTATCATTAACTGATAGGTATGGCATATTCATATACAAATCTATAAATGAGTGAATTTTTGCTACAATTTTAATTATTTAAAAATTAATTTCAATTACCTCTTTACAAATTGCAAAAAATGTGGTTTAATTAAAAAAATCTCAGGAGGTATGAATTATGTCTTCAAAGAAACAGCCCGTCGGTTATCTGCCGGACGAACGTCCACCAATAGTGGAACTTATCTTTTTTGCTTTACAACAAATTGTTGTAATGTTCCCCGCAACAGTATTAGTTGCACTAATCACAGGTTTCCATGTTTCAACAACCATCTTTGCCAGTGGACTTTCCACTCTTTGTTTCATTCTTATTACTGGGAGAAAGATTCCTCTCTATTATGGGTCAAGTTTCTCCTATATCGCTGCTATTGCTTCTATTATGGGAGCAGAACAATTTTCCTCATTAAGTCTCAATGATAAAATCTCAATTGCTCAATTTGGTATTGTAATGTCTGGTTTTGTTTCCATTATTGCTGGTCTTATAATTCAACGTACCGGTAGAAAAACCATTGACAAGATTCTACCAGCAACCGTTACAGGAAGCATTGCTATTATTATTGGTTTATCATTAGCAAAAAATGCAATCGAAAATGCAGCAGCTGTTCCAGAAGGTTTTGCAACACCATTAGGACAGAATATGGCATGGGTGATTTCACTTATTACCTTATTCTCAACAATTATATATTCGGTATATTTGAAGGGCAGGCTATCGCAGTTGCCTATTCTTTTTGGCCTTTTCACAGGCTACATAGCCGCATTAATAATTGGACAAGTCACTGGAGTTCCATTCGTAGTCTTTGATACAATCCAGACTAATAGCCTGATATCAATTCCAGAGTTTACTTTACCTAAAGCCTCTTGGGCTGCAGTTGTAGCAATTATGCCTATAGCCATAGCAACTATACCAGAGTCAACTGCTCATATCTATCAGTTAGATATATACGTTAATGACTTGGCTAAGAAAAAGGGCAGTTCTAAAAATTACAATATTGCGGACAAGCTTGGACTTAACTTAATTGGTGATGGAATGGGTGACATAATCTCAGGCCTTATCGGAGGTCCTGCTGGAACAAACTATGGTGAGAATATTAGTACCATGGCGATTTCCAAGGTTTTCTCAGTACCAGTACTTATCCTAGCAGCGATACTTACAATGGTTATCTCCTGTTTCACTCCATTAATTAACGTAGTATACTCAATCCCTACTGCAGTAATCGGTGGATTATCAATATACCTATACGGTGTTATTGGAGCTCAGGGTATCGCCATAATGATGGATCGTAAGGTAGACATGTTCAATTCCAAAAACTTGGCTATAATCGCAATTATCTTAGTAATTGGATTAGGTGGTTCTTATGGATTTTCAGGTAATGGAATGATCCCTATGTTTGGAGTAGAGTTCCCTGCACTTGCTACTGCTGCAATTGTTGGCATAGTACTTAACTTGCTTCTATCAATTGGTGAGAATTCCGAAGAAAAATAGAAATTTATATACACTATGAAAAGGGTCCTTAAGCTAAGGACCCTTCTTTTTATGCAAGTGGGTTGGCTTTCTAAATAATATTATTAACTAAATGATTAT
>DUNS01000174.1 GCA_012839235.1 Clostridiales bacterium | reverse complement strand
TGCATTTACTATTTTTCATATATAATAATCTCATGTTATAATATGGGATTGATGAAAAAGGTTGTTATTAATGAATAGATAAATTATAATAATTTGATAGTATCAAAAGAGTAAATAGAATGAAAAAAAGAACAGGAGGATAAATATTGAAACTAATTTCGTGGAATATTGATTCGTTAAATGCAGCATTAACAGGTGAATCTGATCGTGCCTTGTTATCTAGAAATGTTATAAATACAATCATTGAACTTGATCCAGATATAATTGCTATACAGGAAACAAAGTTACCAAGTAAGGGTCCTAGTAAAAAACATCTGGAAATTATAAATGAAAAGTTCCCGCATTATGAAATTGTATGGAATAGTTCAGTAGAACCAGCTCGTAAGGGCTATGCAGGTACTATGTTTTTATATAAGAATGATTTAACACCAACTGCTACATTTCCAGTAATAGGTGCACCAGGGACCATGGATGCTGAAGGGCGGATTATTACATTGGAATTTGATGATTTCTACTTAACACAAGTTTATACGCCTAATGCAGGGGATGGCTTGAACCGTTTAGAGGATCGTCAGATATGGGATATAAAATATGCCGATTATCTTGAAGCTTTAGATAAAGTAAAACCAGTTATAGCAACCGGTGATTTTAATGTAGCACACAAAGAAATAGATCTGGCCCATCCGAATAGTAACCGTCGTTCTCCTGGCTTTACAGATGAGGAACGTCAAGGATTTACGAATCTATTAGCAAAAGGTTTTACAGATACATTTCGATATATTCATGGAGATGTACCAGAGGTTTATACTTGGTGGGCTCAGCGTGCTAGAACAAGCAAGATTAATAATTCAGGATGGAGAATTGATTATTGGCTAGTTAGTGACCGTATTGCTGGTAAAGTAATTAAGTCTGAAATGATAGATTCCGGTCCGAGACAAGATCACACACCAATATTAATCGAGTTATCATTATAATTAGACATAAGTATCTTAGAGAATCAAGAATTTCATAAGGTTGAAATATATCATACACTGAAAGCTATGGAGGGCTTATAGTTAAGGGAATAATTATAAAGTCAGATATTAATGTTAACATTTCTCCCATTGTTTTAATAGAATATAATAATTCTATGAAGTAGGCTTGGAGAATGAGAGAAATAAATCCTCTAAATGTATTTGTACAATATCGAGATATAGTGAAACCATGTGATCCTCTTATAGGTAGAAAATATACGATTACCCATTCGGATACGACAGCAGACCTATTTGTATTTGTAGCTAGTAATTATGCAGATGACAAAATCACGGATATTCGTGACGAGGTAAGGGTTGCTTGGGAGCAACATGAAAAAGAGCTTATATTAATTGGTTCAGTGACTGTTAGTGGTTATGGAGTAGAAGGAAATGCTAATATTAGAAATAGTATTTTCTATAAAGAAATGCCTATAGCACTTCAAGCCTTACGACTAGCAGACCGTTTCCTATTTGATAATATGCCTAAGCTTGATGATACACCAATATTTATTCACTTTATCTCAAGTAGCCCAGTATATAATAAGATGTATGATTTTGGAACTATTGGTGATTATAAGTAAGCTGCAGGCAGATGTTTGGAAGGAAAATTCGGTCCGCTATAGTAAGGCTAGCCTATTATTTCTTATGTAGGAGGTAATACAGGGCCCCATAAATATTAGCATCTAGGGCCAGACTCCCTTGCTTTAAGTTAATCTGAAAATCATTATGGTCAATGGCAACCATATCCAGAAAGCTTGAAAACTGATTCAGTTGAAAGTGTTCTGGGATTTCCTGCAGCTTACGGCGAATGTTATCCATGAGAGCGGGCTGTTCTGATAACCCCCCTGTCACGACCGTGCAATCCAAATCCAGTAGCAGTGAAGCATTATAGATGATCCCCGCGATTCCGTCGCAATAAGTATCAAGCATACCAAGGGCAGCGGGATCACCCTGTGCTACGAAATCAAAAAAACCTTGTCCAGTCATATCATGGAAGGGGATTTGATGAATCTCTGCTAATTGATATAAAAGTAGCATAAAAGAAGTGGTCATAGCTGAAAGATCATATCTGCCACCTCCAAAGGCACTCAGCATACCAAAATTCATAACTGCATTCAGACGCTTTCCCTGATATAGCTCACCATTCAAGATCAGGCCACCGCCCATTCCACTTCCTAAAACGATAACCAACATGTTGTCATAACCCTTGCCTGAACCCTTCCACCATTCACCCAGAGCAGCAGAAAAGCCGTCATTCAACACAACCACCGGTAGCCCTGTACGATTCTCCATCTCTTCCTTAAGATTCACATTCTGCAGAAACTTCATGGTATAGGCTCGGTAGGTATCTCCGTCTGGTTTCATACGTCCATTGGTACTGATGGCGATTTCGTCCACACGGTCTTTGAACTTTGCTGCAATTACCCCCATATTATTAAAGTATGCTTCAGTCGATTCATAATTGGTAGGAACCCTATCCTTTATGAGGATTTCACCATCAATGGTCATTAATGCATACTTTGTATTGGTAGCCCCAATATCAAAAACTAATTTATTCATATATTTCCCCCATTTCTTATCTATAATTTCTCACCATTGCTTGCGATAACCTCTTTAAACCAGTCATAGCTTTTCTTTTTATATCTAGCCATATCCTTTAAGTCGGTGTCGGTGCGGTTTACGTAGATAAAGCCATAGCGCTTTTTCATCTCACCCTGAGAGCTTAGAATATCAATGGGGCCCCAGGTTAAGAAGCCCATCAGATCTACACTGTCTTCA
>DUNS01000018.1 GCA_012839235.1 Clostridiales bacterium | reverse complement strand
ATTACCCTGTTCACCAAATATAGTCATAAGGTATTCTATATAGTATTCTTTTCCTTGCTCAACAAGGTATCCCTCACTTGATGACTGAGCCAAATCACCCTTGATAGATTTCACAGGGGCGTTAATAAGTGTGGCCTCCCCTAAGTCATCAATTTGATAAACACCAACTGTTAGCATAGCTGAACCTGGATTAGAATCTCTTCCTATGAATCTAATTTTCTTGATTTTGTCCTTGTAGCTTATACCTTCGAAATTCTCATAAAATATATATTCTAAATCACTGTTTTGCCTTGCATCTTCATTGGTAATAGTAACCTCAGGTGCTTTAGTACCTAGTCTATAGGTAGCAACTAATGTGTTAATGAATAGTTTGACCTCATATTCATATTCAGGATTTTCAGGTATCACATCTACTAAGGAATCTATTGCCATATTACCAAGACCAGTATATACAATATTATCTTTACTGTATAGATAATAGTTGTTTCTTACATCATTAGGTGACACGCTATAGGGCCCTGTCTCTCCTGAGTGGCCCAAGTCATGATTATCTTTATAAACATAGGACTTCTCATCTGATAAAGCATACCATACACGTATCTCTGGGTCATCCATGTTCAATTGATAATACTGCATATGAGTAGTACCTACTCTTATTCCCTTGGGAATATTATATGGGTAGCTTGTTATCTGTCCATCATTAACCTTAGTAACAAAGTCCGTCTCGTACCTATCAATTGCTGTACCCTGTTTAAATTCATTACCATATGCAAATGGGGGATAATCCTTATTAGCTTTATGCCTTTCACCCATACGAAGGTCATAGTATTCCAGCCACTCCCACCAATCTCCCCAGGAAGGGTATAAATTATTAGGATTACTATAAGCAACTAAAGCTCCATAGGTAAGCCCTTGTATTTCTGGATATGTATCTGGATTACCCTTATATATATTCTTGTTTCTAGCTTTACTTGGCATGGTAGCTCTGTCATACAAAGTTCCATCTCCAGATTTCTTAAGGGTGCCAAAGCGATCCATACCTGCTCTTCCCCTTAGATATTTGTTAAATCCATAGCCCCAATAAGGTAAATCCTTATTGTAAAAATCATATGAAGCTTTAGAAACATTAACAAATGATGTTGTATCATGAGTATATAATACACCTTTTCCTATATTTATAAAAGCAAGGATATTATCTAGAGCCCCATACTTATTGCTAATATCTGAGTAATGTTTCCCAAAGCCAAGTATAAGCATGTCATAATCTTTCAGCTTGTCTGTTCCATCAGGATTATTAATGTCAAATCTATTACCTTTACCAACATAAAAGCTCTCAAATTCACTAACAGTGATGGTCCTTATATTAAAATTAAAGCTATCCAAATCCTTTGTATATTTATAGAATAGACTAGTTTTGCCTGATACAGGGTTAGCTAGTTCTTCAAGGTTCATGGTAGAGCTATTAGCTGTTATCTGAAGCACATTGATTTGCTCTCTCATCTTATCCAGATTGCTTCGCCTATCCTTGATTGCTGAAAGCCCTGTCACTTCTGTACTAATATTAGGGTTATTATCCTTACTAACTTTTAGCTTCCATGGAACCGCTCCATAATAACCTGATGAAAGAGATTCATTAACCCATATATTAACATCAGCCTTAGATTGTCCAGATGCTAATAGCTCCTTATCTTCATATCTTCCATCACCATTCTGATCTACTAAGATACTCCACTTATAGATATCTCCAATCTTTCCATCAGAGGGAGCTATAATTTTAAAGCTATAGCTTAACCCTCCACTGATTAATAAAGTGCTTTCATCATTTTCCTTATAAGCTGTAGGTACAGAATTCATCTTTACAGATAATTTTTCCTTTCCTAGAAGCTCATTAAGACGTTTCCTATCTTCCTTACCATCCTTGGAATTACTAAGAATAACCTGGGCATCGAATAAAACCTGGTCATCATGATTTTTATAAATATTATTACTGACAAACTTATATAAATAGGATGAATCATCTAATATCCCTTTATCTAATGAATACAATTTATCGTCCAAAAGAACTGGTAAGCCCCCATCTACAAAGCTTTGTAGCTCCTCCATCTTTATACTGGTTATATCATTGCCTGGAAACCTATAAAAGTCCGCCGTAAAGTAATCCAATGTTTCAAAAGGGTATAGCCACCTATAGCCCTTGAATATATTACTTTCTATAAGTCCTAGATTCCATCCAAAGTTAATCTTTTCTGCCGCTTTAAGGTCCCCTAGTATACCTCTAAATGTATCAAATGCAATCACTCTATCTCCAACATGGCTATAGATAAGTCCATCCATAAGAGGATCATTGTATGTGGTTTTGCCATCCTTGGTATTCATCTTCCCTGTCTTGGTACCAATGTATATCATATCATAGATGGTATATAAATCCTCTCCTTTACCAATAAACTCAGCCGTTGTCATCTGAACTATATTGATTTGACCAGAATATGTACCCACCATATCTCTAACCATATCCACTGTTAGAGTAAAGTCATTACTTGGCTCTAGGTCTAGAACAGTTATTGAAGCCTTTCGATTTCCCTTTGGTTTCACATATTTAAGAATATAGTCTATTCCATTCATAGGAGCAGCATTAATAGGTCTAGAGGCATTAGGATCTTTCTCCTTGGCTAACTTCTCAAGATAATCAAAAAACTCTTTGTTATAACCTACACTTGTCTTGGTCTCACTAATCTCTCTAAGGTTATAATTGATATTTATAAATCTCTGTACTATATCTGTATCCCCATTATATGAATAGGTATTGCGAATTACAGCGGTATGATGCTCACTCCAACCAAGTATAATTCCCATATCCACTAGGTACTGTCTGTAATCTGGATTAGTGGCTGTTATCCAGGGTGGATAGGTTCCATCTGGAAATGGAGGTAGAAAGGTATAATAATTCCAATAAATCTTAGAATCATAATCCTTAAGACCATCATGCTTACCAGTAGTCCTACCTTGGCTATATGTATGTACAGTTACCTTAGGAGTAATAGTTCCCTCATTAGTATTAAAATAATCATTATAAAGCATCTCTGGATCCATCTGACGAACCATCAAGCATAACTTATATACATTATTAATATATCCTGTACCCTTTGCATCAGATATAGGCCCCTGTACGTTTTTCTTATCGCCTGCAGGACTAGTAATCATTGACATATCGTAGATAAAGCCCGCAGAATCCTCTACTATTCCAATTTTCATAAATAGCTCCATGGTTGTCTGCCAGCTTAAATCATGATCATTAAAATCCATACTATGGTTTTTATTAGATTTAATAAGCCCAGACCTATCCCGTCCATATTTCTCCCATAAATCAATTACTGTATTATTACCAGCATGGGCTTTAGGGCTTATACTTATCAAATCAGCATTACCAATAAGATCAATCTCTCCATTCTCATCAGGGCCTTCATATACTTTAAGATTTCTTCCACCATTGTCAAGATCATAATATTTGCTAAACTTATTAACATTCTTATTAAGCTCTTCAGGGGTTATAGTGACAACCCTTACATGATAATCAGAGAGCTTCTCATTAGATATACCTAGAACCTCTCTTTTAAATATTTCAGTGTTTCTAAAGAGCCAGTCATACTGCAGCTTATTGGTCCAATGGTTTCCGTCCCATTCCCATGCCCAACTGTATTTCATATCTTCTTCACTTAACTCTTCTTTTTTTACGGAATATGTTTCAAATGCACCATGGGCAAAGCCATTGAATACTCCAAACAGACTATTATCTGGCTTAGACACAGATGGATCTACAGGTTCTTGTCCACCAACTATATATCCAATCTGACCCATACCCCTATAGGGAACAATCTCAAGAATTATAAATGGATTTTCCTCAGTTCCTTCTTCTGCCTCTGGGTTGAAATCGGGAAATTTCATATAGCCATTATTAGTATTGGTAGCATGAACATTAATCTCCTGCCACAATAAAATCCCTAAGGATAGAGTGACAAATAGAAACAATGGTATTATGTATTTTAATGATTTATAAAAACTCTTCATCTGCCTCCTCCTGGGTTTTTTTTAGTATCCAACTTAATTAGTCTATAGGTTTAATTGGATTTCTTATGGTGATAATATAATTTTCCACATCATATGAATTATGGTTATATTTTAACTCCATATTAATCTCTATCAGATTGTTAGAATCACCTTCACCAGTATCTACTACATCGAATTCTTCAACATGGTTACTAAGGATTTCTTCCTCTCCTATAATTTCACCTAGGTTTCCCACCTTTTTATAGATCAGCTCCTTTTGATAGGGATTTAAAGTGACTATATATCTATGGTCTTTGTGGAATATAGTTAGTTGATCATCTTGATATTTTACGTTATTGGCTTCCATTATCAGCTCATTTAATTTTTTGATAATCACCTGTGCTTCCTTTTGTAAAGAAAGCTCTTCATTGGTGCCTCTATAGT
>DUNS01000173.1 GCA_012839235.1 Clostridiales bacterium | reverse complement strand
GTAGTGATACTATTATTGTATTTGCAATACAGATTTTAGGAGAGAATCATGCTCCTACAAGAACAACTCTGGAAAGATGTCATACCTTATTAAGGAGTCTAGGTAAGAATGTACTTTTAGTTAATACAAAGGAGCAGTATTCTCTGTATGGCGGAATAAATCTTTATAAAATTACTGAAGGCAATGTATTAAAGGAATATAGTAAGTTGGATGTATATAAGTATAAAGGAGTTTCAATTCCATTTTACCAGCCAGAAGAAGATATGCCGTCTTTATCTGTATTATCAGGTATATTAAAATATATTAGAAAGATTAAACCAATAATGATTATTTCGATAGGGAATGGCTCTATTGTGGCAGATATATGTGGTAGCTTAGTACCTCATGTATCTATTGGAGTGGCCTTTTCCCAACTGGCTACTTCTAATGCTTTATTCTCCGTTGTCGGAAAAAGACTAAGTGAAGATGAATGGCTAGCTTTTGAAGAACAAGGATATCTTCGGGATAATATCATAGAAGGCACATTTACTTTTGATTTAAAGGAGAAAAAGTCAGAATTTACAAGAGAGATGTATCAGATTCCAGAAGATAAATTTGCCTTAGTTACTGTAGGTATTCGTCTAGATTATGAAATAGATGATACATTTATAGAGACAATAAGAAGGACATTTGAGTTTGGAACCCATATTGTATTTGCGGGATATTTTGATAACTATTATACGTATTGTGAAAAGTACCAAGATTTTAAGGATAATTCAACTTATGTAGGATATTGTAAGGATATATTGGCCTTAATGGCAATATGTGATTTGTATGTAAATCCTATAAGATTAGGTGGAGGTTTCTCAATTATTGAAGCCTTCCATGAAGGAAAACCAGGGGTTACTGTAAATGTAGGAGATATTGCTGCTGCTTCTGGAGAGGAATTTACTGTTAGAGATTATGATGAGATGATAGAAGTGATAAGAAGATATGTTTATGATCAGGAGTACTATGATTTGATGGTTATAAAAGCTAGAGAAAGAGAAAGGGTGGTAACAGATTCTTCTTATGCGATGGGACAAATATTATCTAAGGTTTCTAACAATAGATTGTTTTTCTGACCAGCTCCCTTAAGAAAATATGAAATTACGTTAATTTAGTTAATATCAGCTTCTAATGAGTTTTAATATTAAGATATAATTTATAGTCATATGGCAGTTATAAAAGTGAAAGTAGCTATTATCTCATTGAGCCTAAGCTAAGTCGACAATATAGACAATTGGTTATAAAACATAAACATTTACTAGTATAAGCCGATAAATATTATAGTAGTATTTTTCTATAATTAATATGTAAGTTAATCATTGTATCATGTATATACTGATTAGTGGTACATAACAGGTTTACAAAGTGGAGGTATCAAAAGATGAAAAAAATTAAGAAGATGGTTAAATACGTATTTTTATTTGGATTAGCTCTAGTCTTACTATCATTAACGGATAAGGACATAGCCTATGCCGCTTATCCGGTGTCTATTAACATGGTGGACTATGAGAATGAAAATATTATAGTTAATAATAACGGGAACGCTAGGATTTACTTTGCCACCGAGAATGATGCTGCTAGGAACTCTTGGGAGACCATGCGTGCGGATACTGGCCTCACTTCAGAGATTGATTTTTCCTGGGTATCGCCCACAACCACACAGACAATTGTAATTAAGGGTGAAGATGGTACACAGCATAGGGTTACCTTAAGAGAAAGGACAAGAAAGCTTGAGGTATCTATAAGCTATGATAAGATGTCAAGTATTAGCAAGGATATATCAATTGCTCCTATGGTAAATATTATGTCCACAGCAGGATCCGGAGAAAAACCCATTACTTTTCTTGATTTAGAGTGGAGAAAGGGCGAAAATGGTTCTTGGAGACCCACCTCTAGTCTTACTGTTGCACAGCTAGAAAAGCTACAAATCAAAGGTGCAGACCTTTATTTTCGTATTAAGGCTACAAATGACACAACTACAAGAGACGGAAGCGGAGGCAGAAGAGTAAGCAAAGAGGTTAGATTGAAGATAGCGAAGAAGGCTTCACCTATGGTTGTAGGAATTGATGGAGAGGATTTTACAGCAGATATCAGATATGGTAAGGAGTATCGTGCTACTGTTAACGGTGTTACTTCTAATTGGGTGAAGGTAATCGACAGATCAACCAGAGAAGTACCTTTATCAGTTATAGTTAATGACAATAGAAATGGTTTGACAGCAGACAAGAGCTTTCCTGCTATGGTTATAGAGATTAGAAGTTATGCTACTGCAAGAGCAGCAGCATCTAAAATAACAGAAATACATTTGCCAGCACAGCGAATACTTACCGGACCTATAATAGAGGGAGAGGCTCCTGCAGATGCTGATTCATCAGATAGCAATATATATGTTTCCTATAATGGATCGGCCAATATATCTATAACAATACCATCAGCTTCTTCTGATAATCCTTATCAGTATTGTGTAGTAAAACCTGGTGATATATTTGATATTGAAAGAGTGGCTTGGTATACTATAACTAGAGGCACGGCAGTTAAGGTTCTAGCCAGCAGAGCAACAGAGGGCAGTGAAATCTTTATAAGACAGAAGGAAATTAAATCAAAACCAGCAACAAGAACCACAGCTGCGGTGGACTACGAATTAGCATCAACCTATCTAACACATAAGCTAGAATATCCTTCAGTACCTGTTGTTGAGACTAAGAACCTTACTTTTGTAAAGGGAATAACGGAGGATTTAACCTTTAATATTCAGCTGAATAAT
>DUNS01000172.1 GCA_012839235.1 Clostridiales bacterium | reverse complement strand
CGAGCCCTATAGGTCCCATTAATGCCGGCGTGGCGGAACAGGCAGACGCACAGGACTTAAAATCCTGCGGGAGTAATATCCCGTACCGGTTCGATTCCGGTCGCCGGCATTTGTATTATATATGTGTGCTTAGCTCAGCTGGATAGAGCGTCTGGCTACGGACCAGAAGGTCGGGAGTTCGAATCTTCTAGCACACAATTAAATTGAGTTTTTACCTTCGTCTTGATTAGGTAGAAACTTTTTTTGTATTTATAAAATTGATGCTTATAATTAATAAAGTAAGTTTACGGTAAAATATCATTGTGGTAGAATAGTGCAAAGGAGGTTGGTGACCTGATGAATAAAAGTGAATATTTACAGATCCTAAGGGAAGCTCTAGAAGGTGAATTAAATCCCTTAGATATTGAAAATAATATACGCTATTATGATCAATATATAGGTAATCGCTCGATTGATGATATAGAAAAGATATTAGGAGAATTGGGTGACCCTAGACTTATTGCTAAGTCGATTATAGAAGCAGATAGAGCTGCTAAGCAAAAGGACGGTATGGGTCATCAAAGCCACCAGGATGATTATTATAAGAATACAGATAATAATTCTCAGTCCCATGGGAGAAATGTGGGAAAAGTACTTACCTGGTACAATAAACTTTTCTTATTTGCTATCATTATGTTTATTATAATGCTGATAATTTTTTTGGGATCTATTATGTTGAAAATTCTATTTACAATAGGAATACCTATTCTTTTTATCATTGCTTTAGTTCAACTATTTAATAACCGCTAACCTGAAGAAACAATCTATGGGAGTATATAAGGGGTAGCCAAATGCTCCTTTTGATGTGGGGAGTATAAATAATTAATAAGAGCTTATATATTGCACTCATTAATAGCCTCTAAGAGCTTCGTAATTATTCTACAGATGATTTTACAAGGCAATATTTATATTATGTAAACCAATTCTATATTTTACTATTGAAATTATAGAATAAACCTGGCCGAATTTTTTTGCTTTTAAATAATTTACAAAAACATAGTGAATATTTCAATCAAAAAAGCAAACAATAAATATGTAAACACAATCTATATTTATAATTAGGAGGCCATTCTATGAACAATAATAGTAATAATCGACAGAGCAATAATTCAACAAATAGAGCAAATAATAATACTAGCTCTGGCAGAAATTCTAACGAAAGTAACTGCACTAATAACACATCCAACAACACAAGAAATGCTTCAAATAATCAAAGAAGCACTAATGCCAACAACATGAATAATACTAGGAGCACAAATACTAACAATACAAATTACACTAACAACAATACGTCCAATAGAAGTAATACAAGCAATAAAAATAACACAAATAGGGCAACTAATAACGCAAGAACCAATAATTTTAGAAACTTAGATGAACTAGATAATAATTATTAGTAAATAGATAAGTAGTAAAGGTCAAAGAGGACTCTGTATACGGAGTCCTCTTTTTTGGCGATTTATGAGCAAATATGGAGGGACTGAATAAAATGTAATGGAAGAATATATATCTTTAAGAAATGGTGGTGGATGCTAGTATGTCCTTTGATAATATAGGAAGTAATGAGATTGAACATTATATTGGTAAGCCGAATGTGACTATAATTGATTTAAGAGAACCAAGGGAATATGCTTCAGGTCATATTCCTACGGCAATTAATATCCCTTATGAAGATTTAGATGAATATAAGAATAAATTATCCCGTAAAGAATTAATAATATTTTATTGCGAAAGAGGAAACATAAGCTTATTGGCAGCGAGAGATTTGCTCAAAGAGGGTTATAATATTAAAAGCTTATATAGGGGATTAAACTCATATAAGGGAACCTTAACTAGGAGATAATAGAACAACCATGTTGACTAAAACGGAAAAGAGCCTTACAATTACGATATTGAAATAAACGAAGGAGAGAACAATGAAACAATTTGAATACATTTCACCTTGTCATTTTGGTCTTGAGGCAGTTTTAAAAAGAGAGCTGCTTGATTTGGGACTTAGTATAGTAAAGGTAGATGACGGTAAAGTAACTTATACTGGTGATGAAAATACATGTGCAAGAGCTAATATTTTCCTAAGGACCACAGAGAGGGTGCTTCTTAAAGTAGGAGAATTTAAAGCTGAAACTTTTGATGAACTTTTTGAGAAGACTAAGGAGCTTCCTTGGGAAAATTATATTCCTAGGGACGGGAAATTCTGGGTTACGAAAGCTAGCTCTATCAATAGCAAGTTGTTTAGTCCATCAGACATACAATCTATTATGAAAAAAGCTATGGTAGAAAGACTTAAGTCTGTTTATAAGACAGATTGGTTTGAGGAAACTGGAAGCTCATATCCTTTAAGGGTTACCATTCATAAGGATATAGTTACTGTATGCATTAATACTTCTGGTGTATCACTTCATAAGAGAGGATATAGAAAGCTTACAAGTAAAGCACCTATAACAGAGACCCTAGCTGCAGCCCTTGTTATGCTGACTCCTTGGAAAAAGGATAGAATTTTAGTTGATCCCTTCTGTGGAAGTGGTACTATTCCAATAGAAGCTGCATTAATTGGGGCAAGAATTGCTCCAGGAATAAATCGAACATTTTTAGCAGAGTCATGGAATAATATTTTTGACAACAATATGTGGTTAAAGGCAAGGGAAGAGGCAAAGAGTCAAGAACTGGCAGATATAACCATGAACATTCAGGCCTATGACCTTGATGGTGAGATTATAAAGGCGGCAAGACAGAATGCTCGACTTGCTGGAGTGGAACATTTAATTCATTTTCAACAAAAGCCAGTAAGTGAATTAAGTAATAGTAAAAAATACGGATTTATAATAACAAACCCTCCCTATGGAGAACGTTTAGAGGAAAAGGAGGCTCTGCCAGAGCTATACAAAGAAATAGGAAAGGTATTCCAAGCACTAGATTCTTGGTCCTATTATATAATTACTTCCTACGAGGATGCTCAGAAATATATTGGCAGGAAAGCTGATAAAAACCGTAAAATTTACAACGGAATGATGAAGACCTACTTTTATCAGTATATGGGTCCAAAACCTCCTAGAACAAAGAATATTATCGATTCTAAGGGTAATTGATCAAGCTTACTATAAAAACATTAAAAACCGTTACTCCACAATGATATACACCTCTATAAAAGGGGAGCATGTCACTGTGAGGTAACGGTTTATTTTATTCATCTTGTTTTGTTAATCCAATTAAGAATATCATCATAAACTTCTTCCTTATTAAGTTCATTGAGAAGTTCATGTCTACACTCAGGATACAGCTTATAGTCTATATTAGTAAATTGTAATTTATTAAGAGTAGAAATAAATTTATTAATCTCAGTTCCATAGCCTCCAACAGGATCATGGTCACCACTAATAATAAAAAGTGGTAGGTCTCTATCAGTTTTCTTAATCAATGATTTCATTGAACTATTCAGTACAAGCTTTAGTAAGTCTCGGTAAAATGAAGCTGTGCACATGAAGCCACAATATGGATCATTTATATATGCCCCAACCACTGGATGACTTCTAGAAAGCCAATCAAAGGCGGTCCGGCTAGCAAGTGCAGTGTATCTTTTGTTACCAAACATTAAGGCATTCATAAAGGGCGAAATGCTTTTAGGACCTTTTATCTTACAATGTAATTTACCTATAAAAAGTCCTGCTCTGGTTACTAAAAGAGGTGGGTAGGATGTTCCTGATAATATTACCCCATCATAATCATTGTAAGTCTGGATAACATTCCTTGCAATAAGAGAACCCATACTATGGCCCAATAGGAAAAACTTATTGCTACGATTATGCTTCTTAACGTATTTACTTACATTAATGGCATCATCGATAACTAGCTGATGTCCATTTTTGTGTGCAAAGAATCCTAAATCCTTAATTTTTTGGTCGGTTCCGTGGCCACGATGGTTGTATGTATACACATCAATCCCATTATGTGCTAAGTACTCTGCGAATTCCTGATATCTTTCCACGTGTTCTGCCATTCCATGAAGTATTAATAGGCTAGCCCTAGGTTCATAATCACTTATATATTGGGTTAATTTAGTGCTATAACCATCGCTTTGATCAATAATTAGTTCATTTGCTTCATACATTCCATTATCCCCTTTTTCTACAGTTGACAAAACTAAATGTACAAGTGGTATATTCATTATATAGATAATTTTACCAAAAATCAATCCATAAACCATATTATATAAGGAGTATATAAGGAGTATTTGAAAATTGTATTGAGTATAGGGAAAATCTATAATATAATCTAAGATATACCACGTTTATACATTATTCTACATTGATGATTATTGATTGGAGGGGTAAGATTGAATAAGAAGTTAATTAAGAAGATGGCAGTAGAGAGTCTTGTGTGCATGCTTCTTGTGGTAACCCTATCCTTTGCTTTTAAAAGGTATCAGTCAGCTGTTATTGAAGCTAGTGGTAATGAAACCGATAATGTCCTCCAAAATATAGATGAATTGGCAACTATAAAAGAGAATACCAATGTAGAGACGCTGATAGATGATAAAGCTGAAGATAGAGCCCCCTTATTTATGGGAAAGCTTTCTTTAGTTGATGAAGAGATTACAGAGAAACTTCATAAATACATTTTAATAAAAAAGACAGGCAATGAGCCAATTACATTATTCCTAGAGGATTTGTATATAACTAAGTGTATCAGGATAACTTTATCAGGCCTTGACAACAACCGATTTAATAGTGGAATGGTCGGAAGGGTTAACGATGATGAACTTTATGTTGGAGATCCTGATTATGAGGCTGTAACCTCCTTGCAAATGAATGCAGATACAGAAGAGATGGAAGAAGTCATAACTAAGGATTATGGTAATGATTTTGCTCATGAGATAATTATTGAAACTTATTATGATGTAGAAGAAAATTCCTATTCAACAGAGATCTTCATCCAATTGGATGATGTATATGCCCATCTGGTTGAGGAGGACGACAATTACTTTTATATTGAGCTTAAGAAGCCAAAGGAAGTCTATGATAAAGTATTGGTTGTAGATGCTGGCCATGGTGGAAAAGATGGGGGAGCCTTATCAGCTGCAAAAGATGTGTATGAAAAAAATATAAACCTGGATATTCTATTAAAGCTTAAGGAATTATTAGACAAAGAAGATATAAAGGTGTATTATACAAGAATGTCTGATGAGACTATATTTTTAAGACCAAGGGTTGATCTTGCTAATAGTGTAGAAAGTGATTTCTTTATTAGTATACATTGTAATAGTAGTACTTCTAGAGGGCCTAATGGTACTCAGATATATTATTATGATAAAGTATCTAATGGGGTTAAAGTAAAGGATTTGGCGATCATATCCTCTGAAGAAATGGATAAGGCTATATCCCTTAAGAAGCAGGGAATAGTTAAGAAGAAGGATGACGATATATTTATATTGAAAAAAGCAGAAGTTCCAGCGATTATAATAGAAGTGGGTTATATGAGTAATAGTAATGATTTATACTACATGAATAATAATGATAATAGAAAGAATATAGCGGATGGAATTTATAATAGCATCATGAGAGCATATGAAGAGTTAATGCAAGCAGACTAGAAGCAGGAGGCCTTATGAAAAGAATTATATTTGCAACAACTAATGAAGGTAAGATGGATGAAATTAGGGATATTATGAAAGACATTAATGTAGAAGTAGTATCTCTTAAGGATATTGGATTTAATACTTATATTGAGGAAAATGGATTCACATTTGAGGAAAATGCTATTATAAAGGCTAAGGCTGTTATGGAGATTACCGGTGACATGGTTTTAGCTGATGATTCAGGCCTAGAGGTAGATTACCTAGATAAAGCGCCAGGTATATATTCAGCAAGATTTTTAGGTGATGACACATCATATGATGTGAAGAATCAATATATAATAGACAAATTGGCTAATGTACAGGGAGAGGACAGGAGTGCAAGGTTTGTATGCGTTATTGCATTAGCCATGCCAAATGGTGAGATAATAACCAAAAGAGGTACAATAGAAGGATATATTGCTGATAAGATATGCGGAGAGAATGGGTTTGGATATGACCCTATTTTCTATGTTCCCAAATATGGACGGACAACAGCTGAGCTTTCTCCGGAATTTAAGAACCAAATTAGCCACCGTGGCATAGCTCTAAGCGCTATGAAAGAGGAGATTATAAAGAAGATATAGAGATAAAACAAGGTGTTTAAAGTGAATTATTCACTTCGCCATGGAAATATTGCGCCTTCTTAACATGAAAATCTGTCATATTCATGAAGAAGTTTGCAGGCAGAATAAAAGGAATGGTTATTATAATGAAAGTATTGATCGTTAGTGATACCCACGGTAGGGAAAAGTATTTACTTGATACTATACAGAGGGTAAGTCCAATAGATATGTTAATACATTTAGGTGATTTTGAAGGTGGAGAAGAAAGTATAAGGTCTATGGCAGGCTGTTCAGTAGAGTTTGTCTCAGGGAATAATGACTTCTTTACTAGCATACCCAAAGAAAAAATTATAAAAGTAGGCAATTATTCGATTATGCTAACCCATGGACATAGGTATTCAGTAACCCATAGTCTTAACCTTCTGTGGGAGGAAGCAAAAAGAAATTATGTTGACGTAGTTATGTATGGTCATACTCATGTGCCTTATATAGAGAAGTATAATGGTATATGGTTTGTAAATCCTGGTAGTATTTCATTGCCAAGACAAGATGGACGACCAACATTTATAATAATGGATATTGATTCCAAGGGAGGTATTCATTTCACATTAAACCATATAAAAAGAAAGGTTTTCTAAAATATTACAAGTAAAGTAGAATAATTGTAGATTAGATGCTAGCTTGAAGAATAAATAGCGAAAAAGTTCAAAAAAGAGGTTGACAAGATTGAAATGCTATTATATAATAAATCTTGCGTCACAGCAGACCAGATAAAGGTTGACAGTCATAAAACAGCGTAAAATTAAGTTGTTGTAGCCAAAATTTACGATATGTGTTATACTGTGAAAGTGATTTTCGGGGTGTGGCTCAGTTTGGCTAGAGTGCTTGATTTGGGATCAAGAGGCCGCAGGTTCGAATCCTGTCACCCCGACTTAAAAACCAAGATGATATATACTGGTTTTTAATAGGTTGAATAATATATATCGTCAATGCCAAAAATAATAAATATAATTAATATGCGGGTGTAGTTCAATGGTAGAACACTAGCCTTCCAAGCTAGATACGTGGGTTCGATTCCCATCACCCGCTTGATATATGATTAGACAATCTAAACGTATATCCTAAATGTGCTAGTAGCTCAGTAGGATAGAGCAACGGCCTTCTAAGCCGTGTGTCGGGGGTTCGAATCCCTTCTGGCACATTTTTTATCTCTATAAGATTTGTATGGTGGG
>DUNS01000171.1 GCA_012839235.1 Clostridiales bacterium | reverse complement strand
TTCGTGCCAGAGCTATTGAACAAATGGAGATGATTGGATACTATTATCTCAAGAGGTGAGTAATATGCTTTATGTTTGGAGTACTCGATTGGTAGATATCTTATTACAGAACAAAATAATTAAGGAAAATGATAGGGACATATATGAATATGGCTTTCAGATAATTATCTCTAGTATGATTGGAATTCTAATGGTGGGAGCTATTGGGCTGATCTCTAATAGATTTATAGAAAGTGTATTATTTTTAATGGTATTTATATCTACTAGAGAATACTCCGGTGGGTACCATGCTAAATCCTTTTTATCCTGTAGTGTTTTATTCATTTCTTTGTATTTCATTTTATTAGTGTTTGCGGGGATGCTTTATAAAAACTTTGAGTTATACCATATAAGCGTCATTTTATTAATACATCTATTTATTATATTAAAATATTCACCTATAGAGAGCAAAAGAAAGCCTTTAACACAAAAAGTAGTTGTTATTAACCGTAAGAGATCAATTATCATAAGTATTATCTGGTCACTATTGACATTGGTATTATTCTCATGGTTGAAAAAAGTGGCAGTCAAGGCTAGTGGAAAATCTTCACTTTATTTGATGTATCAGCCGAAAGAACCGGAAATATTGCATAATGATGATGAAAAGCCAATTTTTAAGTAACCATTTCACTAGTGTTAATATTATAAGGAAGGAATGCATTATGAAACGAAAACTTTTATTATTGCTACTATCTATTACATTAGTATTTAATGTGACTTCAGAAACTACAAGGGAATAAAAAAAATATTTTCACAAAATCTATGATAAATAAAAGTTTGCTAAAAGTTACAAAGTTAAATAATACTCCTATTGGTTCTTGTAAAGCAACATTTACTGATGATGAGTTTTCTGATTTTATTAATAATTTGTATTTCACTCTAGAATATATAGATTCAAATGGTGTTTCACAAGAAACAACAATTAAACTAAATTTGATGAATATAAAATAATAGTAAACCTGAATTATTCATAAATCAGTGTCTAGCACCGCATAGTTACTGTATTTTCATCTGATTACTTCTTGATAAATCCCCCAACAATTGACTTAACGTCATTGACACTTATATATGCACTAGGATCTGTTTCTTTAATTAGTTTAATAGCTACAGGAATTTTTTTCCTTTTTAGCTGTATAAACAAGAGACTTTTTTTGTTGTAATCTATACCTTTTCCCTCAATAATTGTAACTCCAAATTCATTGTCACGAAGTATATTAGCCAGCACATCTCCTGTATTTTCATCTACAACAACTTGAATAGACGCAAGACCAACTGCAATTTTAGACTCAATAGATACTCCTGAATAAACACCTAAAGAAAAACCTGCCGCATATGCAATTATTTTAAAAGGATCGTCAGTAATGTTATTAAGAACAGAGCTTACTAATAGTATCCAAATCATTACTTCGAAAAAACCTAGAAGAGCTCCTTTTACTCTTTCACCTTTATTCACATATACTGAACGAATCGTTGCAATTGAAACTTCAATTGTTTTTGCGAAAAAGATAATGATATATAGAATTGGACCACTTAAATTCATTAAAAATTCCATGGACATGTACTCCTTTTCATTTGTTGGTTTAGTATTATTAAAGTTTTAGGAAAATTAGATTACTCTGGATAATTTAGATGCTTATCATCAATATTATACAGAATCTTATCTAGAAACTCCTTAGCATACTCCTTAGACTTAGGAAGATTCATATCTGAATAATTGCCACAATTTACTGCTGTTGCTCCAGGTATGTCCCCTTCAAAGTCACGAATAAACTCAAACATCTCGGTTAGCAGAGGGACAATATCCTTAGAAGCATAATCTCCCCCAAGGAGAAGATAATAACCGGTACGGCATCCCATAGGTCCAAAGTAGATAGTCTTTGGTCCATATTCCTTATGGTTACGTAGATAGGTCGCTGCTAGGTGCTCCGTAGTATGGATTTCACCAGTTCCCATAACTGGATCAACATTAGGCTGTGTGATACGGATGTCAAAGGTAGTAATAGATTCACTTCCAAGTATGTCTTTTCTTGATACATATATACCTGGAAGAAGTTTTGTATGGTCAATTGTAAAGCTTGCTATCTGCTTCATGTATAATCAAATCCTTTCTTGTAATCTGGTAATCATATAACTTACCCCATTTACTTTAATTATTTAAGCTAGGATTATTATAGCATAATTCTAATAAAATAATATAGTTTGATAATGGGATCTTGTCTATTTAATTATGCAGGGTCCTTTTTGTGACTGTAAAATATTGACAATATTAATAAATGGATATATATTAAATATTAGGACTGCATATAATTTCTGTTAGACTTCTGTTAATATAAATATTTTCCTATAGTTGCAAACAGCAAGGATGCCATAGCTATGGTTTATACGGCCTTGGGGGACCGTTTATTCGTCATATAATAAAGGAGGCATTTTATGAGCAAAAAGAATTTATCTGTTTATATGGCTCTATTGCTGTCACTTATACTTATAATAGGTACATTGACATCATGTGCTGGTTTAACAACAACGATGACAGAAGTAGATACACCACGTAATGAAACTCTCATTGTTGAAAGCCAGACTCCTACTGATTCTCCTGGCCAATTCAATTCTTATATGCCTGGTACTCAGATGGACTTTGGAATTCATCAGCTTATGTCAGCAATGATGTGGGAGATAGATACTGTCAAGGGGGAGCAATTCGGTGAAGTTGCCGCTGGCATGCCCGTATCAAATACTGATTTTACAGAACATACTATTAAGATACGTGAAGGTATAAAGTGGTCTGATGGAGAGAGCTTAGATGCAGAGGACGTAGTATTTACATTTAATATGATTATGTCCAATCCTGGTATTGGACTATGTGATTATTACAATACTGTTTTCAAGTTGGTAGAGAAGGTTGATGACTATACAGTAAGGATTGTAACCAATGGCTCCTTCCCACGGTTGTCCCTTAGATTTGGTGTTACTATATGGGGTAATTTTCTTCGAATTGTTCCAGAACATATATACTCTAAGGTTGATGATATAACTACTTTTAAAGATAGTGATCCTGTAGTAGCTGGTCCATACACTGTTAAAGCCTATGATGAGCAAGGCAAATGGGTTCTTTATGAGAGACGTGATGACTGGAAGGATAGTACAGTAGGCGTAGTTACAGGGAAGATGCCTCAGGCAAAGTATATCTGGTTTAGATATCTGGGTGATGATATCGCTCGTCAGATGGCTATGATTAACAATGAAGTTGACATCCTTTGGGAGGTTACACCTGAGATGTTGGATGCTATGGTAGCTGAGAACGACAAGATTGCTTGCTGGTATAATGATTTTCCTTATGCTACAAGTGATAACCCTTGCTCTAAAGGTATAGCATTCTCAATGGGTAAAGAACCGTACAGTAATCCAGATTTCCGCTGGGCTATAGCCTTGGCTATGAACTTTGATGAAATATCCATGAATATATTTAACGGTGTAGGTCGTGCTAGTCCTTTCCCTATTCTTACTGCAACAAGTGCTATGCAGGAGCTTTACTATAAGCCGATACAGCCTTGGCTAGAGGAGCTTGAATTAGATCTAGGTGATGGAACAACTGTTAAGCCATTTGATTCTGGTTACGGGGAGCGAATGGCCAAAACCCTTAGGGCAGCAGGGATAAATATACCTGATGATAAGGAAGAACTAATAGATATATTTGGTATTGGATGCTGGAAGTATGATCCTGTATCGGCAGAAAAGCTACTTATTAAGGCTGGTTTAGATAAGAAAGATGGCAAATGGTATTACGATGGGGAACCTTTCACTATTAACATGTCATATCTTGCCGATACTGAAGTTCAGGCGGGCCGTGGATTAATTGCAGCCCATGATCAATTGGTTAAGTTTGGACTTGATTGTATCTTGTCAAGTGAAAGTAGTGCTACTTGGGACACCAATGGGGCTACAGGTGATTTTGATATAGCTGGGTATTGGCCAACAGGAGGAATTACCAAGGATATATATTCACTGATTATTGGCTGGGATGCTGATCTTATCGTACCTCTTGGGGAGAGAGGACCAGGTCGAGGTTCCCGTTGGAACAATACAGAAGCTACTGATATTATTCATCAGCTAGCAAAGTTATCACCTGATGATGAGAAGTCCTATGCGTTATCTATGGAGTTTATAAAGATAGCAATTGAGGATATGCCATTCATCGGTTTCCACTCTGGTATTAAATTCGCTCCTACCAACAGCACAATCTGGGAGAACTATCCTAGGGCTGAGAATCCATACAATGGTCAATGGTGGTCCTGGAGCTGCTTTAAATATATTATTACTGAAATAACTCCAGTTAAGAAATAATGGAGACATGGATAATTTACAAGCCAGTGAGAAGTAACTCACTGGCTTTTATATATTTTCTTGGCATTTATGTTCATAATCTGCTAAAATAGTATTTATTAATCTTATGAGGAAAGGTTTGGTTATTGAATGACGGACAGTATTATATTTGATTTGGATGGAACCTTATGGGACTCGACTAAAGAGGTGGCGGAATCTTTTAATAAAGTCTTGAAAGAAAAGTACCCACAAGTTACTGATGAAGTGAATGCTACAATTCTAAAAAGTTTATTCGGCAAGCCCTTGTATGAGATTGCTGAACTATTATTTAAAAGTGTGGATAAGGAAACCTCTCACAAGGTTATCGATGATTGCTGTGAATATGAAATAGAATACCTTGCTAAACATGGGGCTACACTATATGAGGGACTAGAAGAGGTCCTTAAAGAGCTTTCTAAAAAATATAAGTTATATATCGTAAGCAATTGCCAAGAAGGGTATATACAGTGCTTCTTTGAGGTGTATCCTCACTTAGAGCAATATTTTTTAGATTATGAATATCCTGGAAGATCTGGTAAGCTAAAGGCTGACAATATTCGGATGGTTGTAGAGAGAAACAATCTTCAGAACCCTGTATATATTGGAGATACCCAGGGGGATGCTAATGCAGCCAAGGAAGCAGGAGTACCATTTATCTGGGCTAGATATGGTTTTGGAGATGTAGAGGAATACTCTGAGGCCATAGATTCCTTATATGAATTAATTGATAGATTTATGAAATAAACAACTAAATAATAAGAAAATAAATTACTGTTCAGCCATAACAATACATTTATAGATAAGGAAAAATGATTCCCATGGAACATTTCTTCCTTATCCTTCAGTAAAGTATAATGGGTGAATAGTAACGAAAAAAATAAATTAGGAAGTGAAACTATGTTAGATGGAAAGAAAACATTATTCAGTGGAATGCAAGCAACGGGAACCTTACAGCTTGGTAATTACCTAGGAGCATTAAAAAATTGGGTGGACTTAGGGGACGAATATCAGTGCTTTTATAGTGTTGTTGATATGCACTCTATTACGGTAAGGCAGAATCCGGCGGAGCTTAGGAAGAAGGCTAGAGCCTTACTTACACTATATATTGCAGCAGGCCTTGATCCTGAAAAGAACTGTATATATTATCAATCCCATGTTTCTGGTCATGCAGAGCTTAGTTGGATATTATCTTGCTTTACCTATATGGGTGAATTAAATCGTATGACACAATTTAAGGATAAAGCTTCAAAGAATGCTGATAATATTAATGCTGGACTTTTCACATATCCAGTTCTTATGGCTGCGGATATCTTGCTTTATCAAGCAGATGTTGTACCTGTAGGATCAGATCAAAAGCAGCATTTAGAAATCACTAGGGATATAGCGGAACGGTTTAATGGAGTATATGGAGATGTATTTACAGTACCTGAACCTTATATCGGCAAAACTGGTGCAAGGATCATGAGTCTTCAAGACCCGACTAAGAAAATGTCAAAATCAGACGAGAATCCTAATGCAAGTATATACTTAATGGATGATCCCGACACTATAATTCGTAAATTTAAGAGAGCTGTAACAGACTCTGACAATGAAATACGTTATAGTGAAGACAAGCCTGGTATAAGCAACCTAATAGATATATATGGTGCAGCCACTGGTAAGTCAATAGAAGAAACTGAGAAAGAATTCGCTTCATCTGGCTATGGTGACTTTAAGCTTGCAGTTGGAGAGGCAGTAGTTGACCTACTTAAGCCTACACAGGATAGGTATGCAGAATTAGTTAAAGATAAGGCATGCATTGATAAGATAATTAAAGTCAATGGTGAGAAGGCAGATTACTATGCCAAGAAGACCCTTAGAAAAGTTCAAAAGAAGATTGGATTTCCAGAAAGAATTAGGTAAATGTGAGGAAGTAGTGTGAAAGATAGATCTTTCACACGCAAATTTGTGCACTAGGTAATATGAAAATCAGAGATTTTCATATAGAAAGTTTGCAGGTAAGTGCGAACAAAGTTCGTACCAAAGAAAGGCATGGATATTTAAATGAAGATTGTTTTCTTAGAAGCGGATACTCTTGGAGATGATATTGACTTAAGTAAGTTTCATGAGCTAGGTGATGTTGTTAAGTATCCTTGTTCTGACCCAGAAGAGAATGAAAAGCGAATAGGAGAAGCAGATATTATCGTTGTCAACAAAATTCCTATGAATAAAGATACCTTGAGCCAGGCTGAAAACTTAAAGCTTATATGTATAACTGCTACTGGAACTAATATTATTGATTTTGATTACACTAATAAAATGAATATACCTGTTACTAATGTGAAGGGCTATTCTACTAATTCCGTGGTTCAGCATACATTTGCCTTACTATTTTATGTTTATGAAAAGCTAAGCTATTATGATGAATATGTTAAGTCAGGTGAATATATTAGGTCAGATATATTTAGTCATTTTAATATCAAGTTTAATGAGCTATATGGCAAGACCTGGGGAATAATCGGTCTTGGTGAAATAGGCAAGTCAGTAGCTAGAATAGCAGAGCAGTTTGGCTGTAAGATAATATACTATTCAACCTCTGGTAAGAACCGTAATAGTGAGTATGAAGAAGTTGATTTAGACACCCTCTTAGCTAGCTCAGATGTCATATCTATTCATGCACCTCTTAATGACAGGACCAATGGTCTTATTGGTAAAGAAGAACTGCAGAAGATGAAGAAGACAGCAATATTACTAAACCTAGGAAGAGGTCCTATAGTTCAGGAGGATGCCCTAGCAGATGCACTTCTTAATGATGAGATTGGAGGAGCTGGGCTTGATGTTCTAACAGCAGAACCTATGGCAGCAGACAATCCCTTATATAAGGTCAAAGATAGTACAAAACTAATCATAACTCCCCATATAGCATGGGCTACAGTAGAGGCTAGACAAAGGGTAGCAGATGAAGTATATAAGAATATAGAAGCCTTCCTAAAGGGAGAAAAGAGAAATATCGTAACTCAGTAAAAAATCAAATATAATTATAATATAAAAACTCCTGCTCAGAAGATAAATCAAAAGAGCAGGAGTTTTTGTCTCTAATTTATAACAGGGTGTTAAAAGCTTTCAATGCAAATATATTTGTTAATTTGCATACTCTATAAAGAAATCCAGTGAGGCTAACATATTATTACTTCGCAACCGTTTTAAGTCGTTGGTACTTAGACCACGTATTATGTGTTCTTATGTACCACTACGTACTTAAAACGAGCGAGAGCGTGTTGCGAATAAAATATGTTAGCCTTACTTGATGTAACACACTAAATCTGCAAATTAACAAAGTACATTAAATAATCAGCTTTTGATCCACAGCAGCTATTCTATATTAGATTTCACATCATTCCACTTATCAATATATAAGTTTTCAATCTCTTCACCTAGGAACTGGAAGGGTGTGCAACGATCTAAGGTTTCTTGATCAGGGAATGCTACAGAGCTATTCTTGATGTCCTCATCCTCAATCATATCCCTTGCTGCAGTATTAGGGGTAGAGTAGGTTATATACTCGAAGTTCATAAGAGCAATTTCAGGTTTATTTAAGAAGTTGATAAAAGCTTCAGCATTTTCTTTATTCTTAGCATTCTTAGGAATTACCCAAGAATCAATCCATTGATTGGAGCCTTCCTTAGGAACTACATATTCAAGATCAGGATTTTCTCTCTTAGTGTAGATTGCCTCACCAGAATATATAACTCCGATCGCAGCCTCTCCACCAATCATCTTATCTCTAACCTGATCAACTACATAAGCTTGAACAAGTGGATACTGAGCTTGAAGAAGTGCCTTAGCCTCATCTAGTTCAGCTTCATTGGTTGAATTAAGGTCATATCCAAGATATTCAAGAGCAATACCGAAAGCATCTCTAACACTGTCAATCATAAGGATTTCGCCTGAGTACTTTTCATCAAATATTGCACTCCAGCTATCAATTGTTTCATCCACCATGGTTTTGTTATAAAGAATTCCTAAGGTTCCCCACATATAAGGAACACTGTATTTATTACCAGGGTCAAATGCTTCAGAGCTTTCTAACATAGTTTGAGCAATATACTCAATGTTTGGAACATTATCATAATTAATCTCAGCCAATAAATCCTCACTAATCATTTTCTGGATCATATAGTCAGAGGGGCAAACAAGGTCGAATTGTACTGCATTAGTTTTTATTCTAGGGAACATTTCTTCATTCTGCTCGAACTCGTCATATACTACTTCGATGCCAGTCTCTTCCTCGAATAAGTCTCTAACCTCAGGGTCCATATATTCACCCCAGTTATATACATATAGCTTTTCACCTTCCTCTTTATTACCGCATCCGGTGAATATCCCTATGGATACTATCATCAAAGATAAGATTAATAATAATTTTTTCATCATATGATAAACCTTCCTTTCTTCACAACCTGCAAACTTTGAGCCGCAGGCACAAATTTGCGTGTGAAAGATTTATCTTTCACACTGTCCTCCTTTAATTGTTACAATTCAGCCCAATAAGACCTATGGATAAGGCTAGGGGAAAATGATTCCCATAGTGAGTATTTGCATTCGTCAGTACTTAGGTCC
>DUNS01000170.1 GCA_012839235.1 Clostridiales bacterium | reverse complement strand
TCCTAATGTCTCCTTTATTACTATAATTAGATGATTCTTACAGCTGTTCATCACCTATAATATATTATCAAAAACTTGTACCCAAATCAATTAGTTTCCTATATTTCACAAAATAATCACATAGTAATAAAGGAGACATTAGGAGAACATGAAAAGAATTATAACAATTTTAGCAATACTAGTAGGAACCATATTTATTTTTACTGGATGCGGTAAGAAGGAAGAACCTATAGCTGGAAATGAATACTTATCTGGGAAACATAATATTGAGATAGAGATTGAGGATTATGGAACAATCAAAGCGAGCTTAGACGCAGATAATGCTCCAATAACCGTAACAAACTTTGTGAAGCTGGTGGAAGAGGGCTTTTATGATGGACTAACCTTTCATAGAATAATCACTGACTTTATGATACAAGGAGGAGATCCAGAAGGGAATGGTACTGGTGGATCCGATGAAACTATTATTGGGGAGTTTAAGTCCAATGGTATAGATAATTCCCAGTCTCATACAAGAGGTGCTTTATCAATGGCCAGATCTCTTGACAAAGATAGTGCCAGCTCCCAATTCTTTATTGTTCATCAGGATAGTACATTTCTTGATGGGGAATATGCCACCTTTGGTTATGTGACTGAGGGAATAGAGATTGTTGATCAGATATGCGAGGATACACCGGTATTAGATAACAATGGAACCGTTGATCCAGCTAATCAGCCAGTTATTACATCTATCAAAGTAGTAAAATAAAATCATCTTAAATTCAAAAGTGCCTGCTATTTTTGTAGCAGGCGCTTTTTATATAAGAGGAAAGTTCATCCTGTTATATAAATAAGGCTCTGCTGTGGATGTGCACTCTAACGTAATGATTAATGTCGGCTATACCCACCGTGCTCGACACGAGAGTTTCCCAAGGGAAACTCTATCTTATATGGATATCATAATATGGGATATATATTAAGTGGCTAATTGTATGGCAACTTGAGAAAATATGTGAAATTTATGTGAAATTAGCACTCGGTGGTTGACAGTGCTAATTTTGTGTGTTATATTACATGTAGAACAAATAAAACAAACAAAACAAATAAGATTAAATGTCTTACAGTGAATTTATTAAGGAGGAATGTATTATGTTATTACCAAGTATTTTTGAGAACAATTTTGTAGATAGCTTTTTCGATGATATGTTTAACTTTAACACACCACTAAGACTAAGAAGAAGAGATGCTAGGTTAATTAACACAGATATTAAAGATCTTGGAGATAAGTATCTGTTGGATATGGAGCTTCCTGGTTATGACAAGAATGACATTCGTGTAGAGCTAAGAAATGGTTACTTATCTGTAGAGGCATCTAAGGATGAAATTAGAGATGAGAAAAATGATGATGGTAAGTATGTCCGTAGAGAACGTTACTATGGAAAATCTTGCAGAAGCTTCTATGTTGGAGATTACTTAAAGGATGAAGATATTAAGGCTTCATTTGACAATGGGGTATTAAAGCTTGAGTTTCCTAAAGAGAATAAAACTGCTCAGGTAGAAGAAAAACGTTATATCCCTATTGAATAAAATCAGTGGATTAACTATAACTAATAAACCAACTATAGCCTATCTAGGCTAGCTGTTAAAGCAGGAAGAGTGAAACCTTCCTGCTTTTTCTATCGTCTAATGGAGAGTACCATATATATCTTTGAAAAGAGTTTGACATCAAATAAAATGTGTATAATATAACTAAGTAAAAAATGACCCTAAGGAAATAGTGTGAAAGCCCAAAATAGGTGCAAAAAGTAGGACAGAAATGAGGAGAAATATGAAAAAAACATATATAATTATAAGTATAATAGTAACTTTATTAATGTTAACAGGATGTCAGAAGGCTAATTCTGAGCAGGACCCTTCACCTACACTGGAACCAACCCCATCTGCTGTTCCTGTAGTTACTGCTTCACCATCAGATGATACTAGTGAAGAACCAGAGGATGTTAATAAGGACCATAATAACAGATACACTATAGAGGATTATTACATTATAGAGCCGGATACAGAGTATGTCTATGAAGGTAGTGGGATGGAATATGCCTCATATAATATTTTTCTAGACTATTATGATGAAGATACTAAGAGATATCAGACGCGAACAGACAATGGTGGAACTGTAAGTGGAAAGGTTATGGAAATAAAGGATGGTAAATTATTATTATTACATTCTGAAGGGGAATTTTATTACAGAGATAATCTGCTAAATATCAATCTTGGTAATACTTCTGAAATATTGTTGATGGAGCCTTTGGTTAAGGGTACTGAATGGACTCTAGCTGACAAGAGTAAGAGATATATCTCAGAGGTAGATGTTAAGATTGAAACAGAGCTTGGAAGCTATGAGGCTTTGGAAGTAACGACTAAGTATGAGGATTCTATTACTAAGGATTACTATGCCCCTGGAGTAGGATTTGTTAAGTCAATATTCACCACCGAGGACAATTACCAGGTTACCTCAACTCTAAAAGAAATGAATAAAACTCCATTAGTACAGGAGATTAGCTTGTTTTATCCGAATCAGGATGGAAAAATATATGTCTACAATGAGCCTATTACCTTCCACACTAACGATATTACTAGACTTGTGTTGGAGAAAACCATCAAGGATAGGGTAATAAAAAATGAAGAGCTTCCTCTCATGGGTATAAATACAAAAATAAAATCAATGTACCTTGGGAAGGACATGATTGTATATATAGACTTTTCAAAGGAATTTATAGATGAAATGAATGCTGGGGCGGCTTATGAAAGCCTGATTCTGCAAAGTATAACAAATACACTGGGTAATTATTATGGTGCTGATGAGGTATATATTATGGTTGAAGGAAAGCCTTATGAATCTGGGCATATCCTTTTAAAGAAAGGTGAAACCTTAAAGGTCAATATGGATTTAGTTGTTGAATAATATATTTTACCGTCTCCTTTTGTTGACAAGCTTTTCAATATAAATATATAATGAAAGAGAAGCAGTAAATAAAATGTGAAACATATAGCTATTAAACTTACAATAGCTATATGTTTCACATTTATTTGATATGATATTATACGAGGAGAGAAGGGCATGTATACAGCAAAAGATTTTTGAACATTCATGCTTTAAGATTAATGTACCCATGAATTATTATACATCATTTGATAAATAGTAATTAGATGGGAGGTTTTTGAGCAAATATTACTTATATAATGGAAGGAGTAATAGGGTGGATAATCCAGTTGACAAAAGAGGGAGACTTGATGAAGAAAACTTTACATATAGGATTACGAAGGATAAGAAGGTTTTTATTTCATGGCATGGAAAACAAGTTATTACCTTGAGTGGGACTAAAGCTGAAGATTTTATTATAGATATTAAGGATGCTGATAGCAAAGAGGCTCAACTAATAATGGCAAAAGTGACAGGCAACTTTAAGCATGGAAATGAAAAAATGTTCAAGCGTAGAAAATGAGTATAATGGGAGCAGACAAATTCCGATTTGTCGAGACGAATGTAGTGAGTGTGCTTGCATCACAAAGTTTGCAGGCTAGTGTGAACTTCGTTCACAGGGAGAAAGGAATAGATGTTGATGAAAACGATAGATTATATTATTGAAGCCATAGATAGACTAGTTAATATACCAAGCCCTTCAGGCTTTACTAAAGACGTGATGGATTATGTTAAGTCAGAGGCTGAGGGTTTTGGATATAGTTGTGAAATGAGCCGCAAGGGTGGACTTATAATAAGTGTTCCTGGAAACAGTGATAGAACGATTGGCCTATCAGCCCATGTAGATACATTAGGGGCTATGGTAAGGTCCATTAGCAGCGAGGGTATGATTAAATTCACCTTAGTTGGGGGCTACACTATGAACAGTATAGAGGGAAGCTACTGTAAGATACATACTCGAGAAGGAAAGTCCTATACAGGAACAATTCTTTCTAATAGCCCTTCAGTACATAGCTTTGACAATGCTAGGACTCTAGAGCGAACAGATAGAAACATGGAAATAAGACTTGATGAAATTGTCAAGAATAAAAAGGATGTAGAAAAGCTTGGTATTAATAGTGGAGACTATATTAGCTTTGATCCTAATTTTCAATACACAGAAAAAGGATTTATCAAATCAAGACATCTAGATGATAAAGCTTCAGTAGGGGTGTTATTGGGATTACTTAAGGAAATGTCAGAGAAGAACCAGAAACCTAATAACAATATTAAAATTGTTATAAGCAATTATGAAGAAGTAGGATTTGGTGCTAGTTGGTTACCAGAAGATATAGAAGAGTTTATTGCAGTTGATATGGGAGTGATCGGTGATGATCTTAATGGTTCAGAGTATACTGTATCAATATGTGCAAAGGATTCAAGTGGACCATATGATTATGAATTAACAAACCACCTAATAAGTCTTGCTAAAGAGAATAAGATAGATTATGTAGTTGATATATTCCCTCACTATGGTTCAGATGTGTCAGCGGCACTAGCAGGAGGTAACAATATCCGAGGTGCATTATTAGGTCAAGGTATCCACGCATCCCATGGAATGGAGCGAACTCATAAAAAGGGTCTAGAGAATACCTTTAAATTAGTTAAAGCTTATGTAGGTGTGTAAGTTAGATTAATAATGAGCAAACTCATTTTATTGAGATTATTATATTACTAGATGAATTATCAAGCTAAATCATTATGACGAATAAAAGAGAGAAAGACAAGAACATTATGTTCTTGTCTTTCTCTCTTTTTTGTTAATTGAATTTAAGTTAGTAATTATCTAGTAGTGATTTGTATTGTCTAATATAATCTTAGTTAGTGAAAAGCTGTGACCAGTAGATTGTACCATTACTTGAGTGTACACCAATACCGATTTTGTTGAAATTACCGTTTAAGATATTAGCTCTATGGCCAGGGGAGTTCATCCAACCATTAACTACTTCTTCAGGTGATCTTTGTCCATAAGCAAGGTTTTCTCCAGAAGTTCTGTAGGAGATACCATACTCAGCCAATACTGTTGAGAACTTAGTTCCATTAGGTCTTGTATGGGAGAAAGAAGTCTCAATCTCTACGGCTCTTTTTTGAGCTGCAGCTGATAAAGTTGTGTCCATTGTTAACTTGGATAGTCCTGCTTTACTTCTTTCTACATTAACTAATTGAAGAACTTGATTGGCAAAACTACTGTTATTCTTTGAGCCTTCATTATTAGATGGTGCAGGAGTAGGTTTAGAAGGTTGCTCAACTGGTTTTTCCTGAACTGGTTTTTCTTGAACTGGATTAGAAGGTTTGCTTGTTTCTTTGCTTCCATTATTATTGGAAGGAAGCTCTACCTTGTATCCACTTTCTTTAAATTTTGCAATAATGTCTTCAATAGAACCTAGTTCGGAAGGATTGATATTACCATAAGCAATTACTTTACCATTAAGTGTGTAGCAATCTCTATTACTATCGTATTTTATATTATTAATGTTATCTTTATTTAGTTTTGTTTTACCATCAGTAATATTACTTGCTGGTTTAATGTATTCTTTTTCAGGAGTTTCTGCATTAGTTTTTTGGCTCTTAGTAGCTTTTGGAGCTGTTTTAGCTTTTGCCTTCTTCTTTGTAGGAGCTTTAGTAGGAGCTGAAGGGGTTTCTACCTCTGCATCAGCAGTTTCATCCTCTTTTGCTGTAGCTGTCACATCTGTAGTGTCTGCAGTATTTGCATCTTCTTCTATAGTAAGTTCTGTATCATTATCTTCTAGGGTATCTGCTTGCTCAAGATTTTCTGTACTAAGCTTATTTGATAAATCTTCCTTTATATTGAGAGCCTCATTGTTGGCTCCTAGTGTACCAAATAAGGATAATAATAGTGTACAAGCTGAAGTAATTAATAGTTTTTTCATATTGTTGACCTCCTTAGATTGTGTCTGTCGAGTACGTTCATAGAATAACATGGAGAATTAATAGCTTCAACAACTAGTTATTGGGCGTATTTCCTTGACTTAGCAAAGATTTACCATTTTAAACTAATAAATATTACAAAATAAGACAATAAATATAGCTAATAAATCCAATAATTCATCTTGATTAAAATCTTGCAAACTACGGATTTTACTGGCTTTAAACAGGTTTTTAGGGCTGAATTATATAAAGGGGTCCTGTAAAAAGAGCCATCAATTAAGTCCTGTTTTTGGAGCCTTAAAATGTTGCAAAAGTTTTAAAGAATTATTACAAAATTATTAAATGAAACAGGTTTGAAACCTAATATAAGGAAAATTAGGAGGGAATCATCCTTAGAAATAAAGAGTTTTAGAACTGTTTTGGAAAATATTATATTATTTTAAAAAATATATTGACCTATGAATATTGAGATGTTATAGTGTATATAGTTAATATATACACTATAACATTATTTCTTAGATTAATAGGGGCTAATGAATTATGGAGGGATCATGAATATTTTAATTAGTAACGCCAGCGATAAACCAATATACGAGCAAATAACAATACAGATTAAGCAAATGATTATAAGTGGAGAGATTGAACCTGGCTATCAGCTTCCCTCCATGCGTATGCTAGCCAAGGAATTACGGATTAGTGTGATTACTACTAAACGTGCATATGAGGAGTTGGAGCGAGATGGTTTTATATACACGGTTATCGGCAAGGGGAGTTATGTGGCGGAGAAGAATATGGAGTTTGTCAGAGAAGAACAGCTTAAAGTGGTTGAAGATAATCTACGTAAGGCAGTTGTTGGAGCAAGAACCGGTGGAATAGAAATTGATGAAATGATTGAAATTTTAAATATCATATATATGGAGGACAATAATGATGAATGATGCTATCACAGTTCATAATCTTACAAAGCAGTATAATAATTTTGCATTAGATAAGGTAAGCTTTAGAATTCCTATGGGATCAATTATGGGATTTGTAGGGGAAAACGGGGCTGGTAAAACTACAACAATAAAAGCTATATTAGATCTCATAGCTATCGATGATGGGACAATAACAGTTCTAGGATCTGATCATAAGGATTTATCTAAGGAAAAGAAATCCTTGATAGGAACTGTTTTTGACGGAAATCATTTGCCAGAGAATATGAATCCCGGTGAAATTAACTTAGTTATGAAGAGGATATATCCTAATTGGAATGAAAAAGCATTCCATTCATATATGGATAAGTTTCAGATACCATACAAGAAGACTGTAAAGGAATTCTCCCGGGGAATGAAGATGAAGCTATCCATAGGAGTGGCCCTATCTCATAATGCTAAGCTACTAATTCTGGATGAAGCAACTAGTGGTCTAGATCCAATGGTGAGAGACGAAATTCTAGATATATTTCTTGACTTTATCCAGGAGGAAGATCATACAATACTTCTTTCATCTCATATTATAAGTGATATTGAGAAAATAGCTGATTATGTTACCTTTATTCACAAGGGAAGAATTATATTTAGTGAAAACAAGGATGATTTGATTTATAACCATGGAATTATACATTGCAAAAATACTGATTTAGATATGATAGATACTAATTATATAGTTGGAGTTCAAAAAAATCAATTTGGATCCAAGGTTTTAATTAGGGATAAAGAGTATTTTGTTAGACGCTATCGTAATTATGCAATTGAAAAGGCTAGCATAGAAGAAATTATGTTATTTATAAGTAATAAGAGGGGAGAACATTAGAATGGCAGGTTTAATAATTAAGGATTTGATTAATCTGAAGAGATATGGAAAAATTCTTGGTGTTTTAATAGCAATCTATGCAATTATGTCTTTTATCAATAAAGATGTAAGCATGTTTAATGGTTTTTTTACTGTTGTATTGGCCATGATTACAATAAGCAGTTATTCCTTTGATGAAGCAGCTAAGTGGGATAGCTATGCCCTTTCTATGCCTGTTGACAGGAAGGATATTGTGAGAGGCAAATACTGCCTACTTTTAATTATAACTTTGATAGGGTTAGGGATTTCATTGCTTTTTACAGTTTCTATAAATTTATATACTGGATCTAATAGCCTCTTAAAGGATTTTGAATTTAGTATTATTGGTGGGCTTGGACTTTTGTTTCTTTATTCCATTATAATACCATTCATTACAAGGTTTGGGGTGGAAAAGGCTAGAATTATTATTATCATAGTATTAATGCTACCAATGGCAATTGGATATTTAATTAAGAATTCATTTAATAATGAGATTATAATACCTGAGATAATCCTTGAAATATCCGAATTATTCCTCCAATATAAGAGTATTATAGTTTCCATCGGGATAGTACTAGCTTTAAGCATCTCATATAATATCTCTGTCAAAATCTATCAGAAAAAGCAATTTTAAATGGTCACCTTTCTTCTTAATATTCATATTATATAGTGTGTTTGCAGATTAGAAATTGGAAGACTAATCTGCTTATGGAGAATATTATATGAAATAAATGATGAAAGGACTATGATTTTGAATAGAGATGATTGTTGCAATGATAATAGGAGAAATAATAGTGAGCTAAGTAATCAGCAGATGAGAGAGCCTATGGGTCCACCACCGAGCTTTACCCCTACTTTGCCTGAATCTGAATTAGGAGAGCAGAGGGGAGCATTTGGAGGTCAACCGGGATTTGGACCAGGAAGGATGCCCGACCGAAGAGGGGATGATTTTGATAGACGTAGAAGAGAAAGAAATTTAAGGGGGTGTCTACGTCGTTTCACCTTTATATGGCTAGTTAACGGTAATAGCTTCTGGTTTTTCCCAATAATAATATCTGGGCAACAGGTAATAGGATTTCGTTGGCGACGAGGCGTTTGGGTATATGATAGGATTAATGTAAGAAGAATATTATATCATCAGTGCTACTAAATTAATATGAAGTTATTAAATAGGGGGAGTCCACTTAATTGTGGGCTCCCCCCCCTTTGCGCAACAATGTTTATCCACTTATAGGTTACATAACAGGGTATGATTATTATTCAACAGAATTAATAATCATACAAATTCTTGTATCAAATTTTCTAATACATTTTTGTCCAGTTCTCTTTTGTATAGGGGGCTTCCTTTTGATAATATGGGATTACGCTGATGGAAATGGGGAGTTTCTTCCCGATATAATACACCTAGTGGTATAGTGTCACCGAATTCCATAGCCTTTTTAATAGCAGCCACCTTATTAGTTGGGTCGTAGTCATCTTGTAAATGATATACCCTATCCCTATAATATTGAAAGGTATTAATCTTATTAAAGCTTACACAAGGCTGGAGAATATCAACTAAAGCGTAGCCTTTGTAGTTAATAGCTTCTTTCATAACTTCTTGAAGATGCTCAGGATCTCCACTGAAGGATCTAGCCACGAAGCCAGCACCAGAAGCAATTGCTATTAACAATGGATTAAGAGGCGTATTCATATTGCCACTTGGTTGAACTCCAGTAACGTGACC
>DUNS01000169.1 GCA_012839235.1 Clostridiales bacterium | reverse complement strand
TCACACGTGACAGTTCCCCCGTCCCCTCGTCACCCCCCCTCGTCACCACTAACTGCCTTCAATTAATGTTAAGTTACGTTCAAAAAATCCATCGAAGGGAAAGTTTTCTCTATAGGTGGCTACAACTTCTCCATTGATTAGAAACTGAACCTTATTAATGTTACGGTTAGGTAATTCAACCAAGGTATTAACTATAGAATATATAGCAACTTCATTAGATATATCAGGTATCTTTTCTAGGAATGTCTCATTAAAATCAACTGAACATATTCCTTCCTTAGTACTTACATTGAGAAGGGTCGTACCTTCTGGAATTGTAGCATACATGCCAATCTCTGTAGGTCCATTAATAAGCTGTTTAATAACCAATTCCTCAATTGAGCCAGTTCCAGTGTAGTTTATACTGGTCGGATATTCAATAAGTCCCTCACCTTCTCTATTAGAAAAGTATAAAGAAACCTGATAAGTTGTCTTAGATAATATACTTTCAATAAAATCCTGTTCCGTCATAAGTCCAACCACTACCCCATTGGAATCAATTAGAGGCTGGTCATTAACTTGGAATTCTATATATTCTACTTCCTTAATCTGACTAAGAGTTTTTACAATTGTTGCTCGACAAAGTACTTCAGATATTCCAACTAAGGAGCTGTAATTCGAATCAAAATTAATAGTTAGCCTTCCTTCATTCGTCATGCTTGTGTTCTTAATTGATACGTTTTCTGGTAGACCGTTCTTATACACAACATTTTTCGGAGGCTGTCTTAGCATATTAAGAAGTTCATGAATCATCTCTTGAGTTATTTCGGAGGTCATTTTATAGTCCTCACTAACAATCCCAGAAGATTTAGAATCAATATAATATATTTTAGTTGTATCACTATCAGTTTGCCCTTTATTATCAGAGCACCCAGTAAGTAATGTAATTAAAAGCAATAATAAAAGTATTGCCATATGTCTTTTCACATTGACCTCCATGCTGCTGCCATAGGCAGCCAATAAATTTATATAATAGAAACAAAGTAGGTTTCTATTATCGAAAAAATATTAAAGAAACAAGACATGTTCCTATAATCGAAAAACTGTATTAGGAAATATAGTTTAGAGGTATACGTACATTAAAGGTTGTACCTTCCCCTTCCTTGCTATAAACCCTGATTGCTCCCCTGTGCATCTGTATAACATTTCTTGTAATAGCAAGTCCAAGTCCTGTTCCTCCAGTTTCCCTAGACCTAGCTTTATCTACACGGTAGAACCTTTCGAATATAGAATCCTGCTCATCCTCTGGAATTCCTATTCCAGAATCTGCTACCTTAATAAAGAAATACTTATGATCAGCATTAAGGGATACCCTAACCCATCCCTCTTCAATATTATACTTAATAGCATTTTCAATAAGATTATTGATTGCTAGGGATAGCTTGACTTCATCCACCTCAGCTATAACAGGTCTAAAGCTTTCATAAATCAGCTCAATATTTTGTTTTTTAGCTATTGGACTGAGACGTTTCAAGATTTGCTCTAAAAGCTCATTAATATTGATACTTACAATATTCAAGTCTCCAGCTTTTTTATCAAGCTTAACTAAGGATAGTAGATCAGTTATTATCTTATCTTCTCTTTCAATTTCCTCTGCTATATCAGTTAAAAACTCCCTATATAATTCAACCGGAGCATCCTCCTGCATTAAAAGGGAATCAGAAAGAACCTTTATTGATGTAATGGGTGTTTTAAGTTCATGAGAGACATTAGATACAAATTCCTGTCTTGAGCTTTCAAGTTTTTGCATTCTAGAAATCATATGATTAAATGAATCAGAAATCTTCTCAACTTCATTAAAGCCTTTAATTGATACCCCTTCCTCAAGGTAGCCTTCACTTAATCGATCTATGGAATTTACAACATTAGTCAGAGGCTTAGTTAATTTTCCTGATAAATATATGGCAAATACCATAACAAGTATAACAAGAGTCACGGCAAATATAGTTGCTCTATTCTCTAGATTATTTCTAATATTATAGATATCTCTAGTAGAACAGTTCATAACAATAACACCTTTAATCTCGTTGGTGCTGCTATCTGTAATAGGGGTAGTGATTTTAATACTTTGATTTTCTTTATTAATTATCCTACTATTAGTACCCCTAAAGGTCTGAAGAACTTCTGCAGATACTAAGTATCTTCCATCCTCTAAGGAATAGGTATCCTTTATTATCTTCAGGTTGTTATTTACTACGAGAATCCTACCAGAATACATCTCTGAAGTTCTTGATATCTGCACATCAAGTTCAGGAATATCTCCTTTAGTGAGATACCCTGTTGGTAGAAGCATTGTAGATAATAATTTACCTTGATTTTGAAGCTCTGCCACTCTGTTATTGACTGCCTTATCCTCATAAGTGTTGATTAAAACAACTGTAGAAATAAAAAGAGGAACAACACCAATAAAGAAAAATATAGCAAGCAAATAAAACCTCATGCTATTAAAAATTCGTAATTTATTCTTGATCCTGGAAAAAATAGCCTACACCCCATTTTGTATGTATATATTTTGGTTCACTTGGATTGCTCTCTATTTTCTCACGCAGTCTACGAATATGCACATCCACAGTTCTAACATCACCGGGATAGTCATATCCCCAAACAATATTTAATAAGTTATCGCGACTATATACCTTGTTAGGATTATTGACCAATAACTCTAATAAATCAAATTCCTTAGCCGTAAGATTTACTTCTTTACCATCAATATATGTTCTTCTATTGTCAGTATCAATCTTCATTGCTCCAAAAGCAATTATTTTACTAGCATCATTGCCAGCACTAATCTTATTAGTTCGACGTATGATAGCTTTTATCCTAGCCTTAACCTCTAAGATATTAAAAGGTTTGGTGATATAATCGTCTGCCCCATACTCTAAGCCTAATATTTTATCCATATCGTCACCCTTAGCAGTTAACATAATAATAGGCATGGAAGAAAATTCACGAATCTGCTGGCACACTTCAAAACCAGTTAGCTTAGGAAGCATTACATCTAGAAGGACTACATCATATTCCTTCTTCTTGGCAGCTTCTAGGGCCTCTTCTCCGTCATAAGCACAATCTACTTCCATCCCATCCTGTTCAAGGCTAAATCTGATCCCTTTAACTATTAACTTCTCATCATCAACTACAAGTACTTTCTTTGCCATGCTTTCACCTCATATCATATTCTTCCCAAATTATATGGAACCAAACACTGTTTCAATCAACTGTTATCCTCGATGAAATCTGATTAAATAAACCTTCCTTAATCCCTGATATATTCATCAAATCCTCAACCTTATCAAACTTCCCTTGGGTCTTTCTATATTCAATAATACTCTTTGCCTTTGACTCTCCTATTCCAGGTAGCTCCATCAATTGCTTCTCTGAAGCATTGTTAATGTTAATTAGTGCCTCTGATTCAGCATCCGATTTATCCACTTCCCCTGTAATATAATCATCGAGGGTTAGAGCCTCCAACTCAGCCTTAGTGGGTACATATATTCGTTGTCCATCTACGACTGCTTCTGCCTGATTTATATAATTACCATCCCCATCAGCTGTTACTCCTCCGCATGCTTGAATGAAATCAACAATACGAGCTCCAGCTTCAAGCTTATACACACCTGGGTTTTCTACTGCCCCACATATATGGGCATAGATATAATTCATCTCTTCACTGGATATAAGTGTAGGATCAGGTGATATAACCTCACTTTCTCCATCATTTTCTTCCAGTGATATACTTTCCTCATCAAGGGAACTAATTAAAGTACCCGTCCCTTGTTGATCATAGGAACAGCTATAACAAATTCCTGCAATCAAAAGTAGACAGCAGGTCAAAGCTGTTATTAACCATTTCTTTTTCATATAAACATTCTTCCTTTCCTAGGAAAAGAAGACTTAAAAGTACCCTCTATACTCTTAGATATACTTATTTTATCTAAATCTCGTCATATTTACAATAGGCATTCATGATAATTATTCACAAAAATGTAATATAAATTCCTCTCTATCAACAATTAGCTACTTGTATCCAAAAAACAGCTGCATATAAACTTGCAGCTGTTTCTAAGATTTGTATTACATTTTATAAAAAATGAGTAAATTCGCCAGGGGCTTTTCTCGCACCTCTTAACTTTACACTCGTAGTATCCATCTTACCCATAGTAATCATAAGGGTAGGAACCTCATTATCAGGTATATTTAACAATTCTCTAATTTTATCCTGATCAAAATATATCATAGGGCATGTATCCCAACCTTTATCCTTTGCTAATAACATAAATAGCATTGCAGAAAGGGATGAGTTACGTACTGCTTCATCATGTTGAAACTTCTCTCCCCAACCTTCATATAGGTCATTTATCAGCTTAATTATATCATCAAATTCACGTTGATCAAGAATACCAAGCATCTTAGATCCTTCATAAATATTGGATGCATTTTTATATGCCTCCTTATCTCCTGTAACAAATATAACTGCAGATGAGGTTTTAACTTTATATTGTCTAAAAGCCGCTTCATATACTTCCATTTTTAGTTCTGGATTCTGTACAACATAATAGTTGGCATGTTGTAGGTTGAAGGCAGATGGTGCTGATGTTAGCTCATAGAAAATATCATCAAATACCTTTCTAGGAATCTCTATATTCTCAATAAATTTGTTTGCCGATCTTCTGTCTCTTACAATATCAATAAATTCACCCATGTATGTTCTCTCCTTATCTTAAGTTATAATATATATAATTCTCTTAATGTTTCTACTACCACTTTTAATTATAATTAACTTTTAGATTAATTCAACTCAAATTAGACAAGCACCTGTGACTAGGTCACATTCCATGGATCTCTTTTCTGCCCTAGCCCTGAGAGTTTCATATATCACTGAAGTAGATAATCCAAATGCACTTAATATTTCTATGATAACAACCGAATTAGCATGCAATTTTTCATGGAAAGATGTATTAGACAATTGCATTAATCTTTCAATCCGATATAATATATTCTTGTAAAGTTATAAAATCGTAAATCAAGTCAATGACCTTTATGCTTAAAAGAAAGGAACGGGATATAGATGAAAGGCAAAGCAAACTGTGATTATTGTTCAAACTATATATATGATGAATATCTAAACTACTATGTATGTGATATGAATTTAGATGAGGATGAAATGGCTAGATTCGTCTCTGGAAACTATCGGGATTGTCCTTATTTTCAGATGGGTGACGAATATAAAATCGTTAGAAAGCAAATGTAAGACTAGGCTTATTCATAGAGCAATTAGAGTACAATATGAAGGATGCCGCCTCCACCTATCACTACGAAACAGCTTCAATGTATCGTGATATGTTAGGTAAATTGGAATATGTTAAGCATGGACTTAACGGTTACAGAGATCTTTTTCCTAAAAGATTAGTTCTTAAAATCCCTACTAAGGACGGAGTTAAGTTATTCTATGTCAATAAGGGAAATATCCTTTTAACCAAGAAATACAAACGACTTTCTTTATTAAATAAATATATAGAAAAGTTTATTGAAAAGGGTAGTGATATTAAAATCGACAATAATTATCTACCAGATGATAAAGGGTCTATCGATTATCGGGATATATTATATTCTGAGATTAATAACTTAGATGAAGATATGGTTATAAATCTCAATTAAGAATTTATTCGGTTTTCCATTGAAATAATACTATGCCAACAACAATTATTGCGACTCCAAGCAACTTTCTCCATTCAAAATCCACCTTCTCTGTTCCCCAGAGTCCAATAACTTCTATAAGATAGGCCACGATTAGCTGAGCAGTAATTATAAACATATTGGCTCCTGCAGGGCCAAGAAGGTCTACACTTTTTATCACTGTATAAGTAATGAATGCACCTATAGCTCCCCCTAGAAGCATATACTTATTATCCATCTTTAATAATGCCCCAAAGCCACTCTCTCTTCCTGTCACAAGCCAAGCGATAAGACATACAATCAGAGCAGTAAATTGAACAAAGCTAGCTGCTACCCATATCCCTGTCTGTTTGGTTACTCCAGAATTAAACACTCCTTGAATACTCATTAAAGCTCCTGAAATAATCGCTATTATAAAACCCAACATAATAAACACCAAACCTTTCTCAATCTATAATAGTTCATATTTAAGATTTCCATATCTTACAGGAACTATTCAAGAAGGCTTGGTGTTATTTATTAAGTAATTGATTGCTCCAATATATCTATCATTACGTCCACATGTTCTTTATCAACAACAAGGGGAGGCAAGAACCGTATTACATTGCTGCCAGCTGAAATAATTATAAGTCCCTTATCCATTGCTTTACTTATAATATCTGCCACCGGATGATCAAATTCCAGGCCCTGCATCAGTCCTCTACCCCTATGTTCTATAATACACTGATGTTTTTTAGCTAGTTCATCAAGTTTAAAACTAAGGTATAATCCAATCTCCTTAACATGAGAAAGAATATTCTCATCCTCATATATATCAAACACTTTGCTAACAGCTGCCGTAGCAAAAGGATTACCTCCATAGGTTGTTCCATGATCTCCATAGGTAAAGGCTCCTGCAACCTCTTCTCTTGCCGCAAATGCTCCGACAGGAACTCCACAGCCTAAGGCCTTAGCACAGGTAATTATATCTGGCTTTATATTATATTGCATATAAGCGAACATGGTACCAGTTCTACCCATTCCACACTGGATTTCATCGACTATTAGCAGGATACCCTTTTCATCACATAGCTTTCTTATCCCAACAATAAATTCTTCAGTTGCAGGATGCAATCCCCCTTCACCCTGAATTGGCTCCATAACTATGGCACAGGTTTTCTCATTTACTAAGGATATAACACTCTCTAGATCGTTAAACTTAGCAAACTTAACTCCTCCTATTAAAGGTTCAAAAGCCTCACGGTATTTTTTAGTACCTGTTATGCTTAGTGCACCCATGGTTCTTCCGTGAAATGAGCTTTCCATTGCAATTATTTCACTATCAGCCTTACCATACTTGTTATAATAATGCTTTCTTGCTAGCTTAATTGCCCCTTCCACTGCTTCTGCACCACTATTAGTAAAGAAGACCCTCTCCATGTATGATGCCTTGGCTAATTTCTCAGCAGCCTTAGTTGCCGGAGAATTATAGAAGAGATTAGAAGTATGAAGTAGCTTATCTATCTGATTTTTTAGGGCTTCATTATATTCCTTATTACCATATCCCAGACTATAAACTCCAATACCAGAAGCAAAATCAAGATACTTTTTTCCATTAAGATCATAAAGATATACTCCCTGACCTTTATCAAGAACTATCTGAAAACGTTTATAGGTTTGCATTAGATAGCTATCAGCAGTTTGTATTAAATTCTTCATTTATGAAACCATCCTTTCTCATTACCCTATTTAATAATAAAATATCTTGATTAATTAAATAGTTTATGATTTCTTAAAGCTTCTATTTTTCGTTATCCATAATATTATTAGAATCAATAATTGCAGTTCCTATACCCCTATTAGTGAAAAACTCTAAAAGAAGTCCATGTTCTATCCGACCATCTAGTATATGAACTCTTCCAACCCCGTTCTTAACTGCATCAACACAGTTTTTAAGCTTAGGTAGCATTCCTCCACCTACAAATCCACTTTCCATTAGCTTATCTGCCTCTTCTAATGTGAGAACTGATATAAGACTATTCTTATCATCAGGGTTTTTATAAACCCCCTCAATATCTGTTAAGAACACTAGCTTTTCAGCATCAAGAGCAGTTGCAATTGCACAGGCTGCATCATCAGCATTAATATTATAGTTTTGATATTGATCATCTACGCCAATGGGAGCAATAATGGGAACAAAATCATTATCAATAAGAGTATTGATCAAATCCGCATTAACCTCTTTAATATTACCCACAAAGCCTATATCATGATTATTAACAATCTTCTTCTCTACCTTTAGAGTTGATCCGTCCTTACCACTTATTCCTACAGCCTTAACCCCTATTTTTTCAACCATCTGAACCAGATTTTTATTCACCTTACCAAGAACCATCTCTGCCACTTCCATAGTCTCTTCATCTGTTACCCTTAGTCCTTCAACAAAGTGGGATTCATGACCAAGTAGATTAAGCCATTTGGTAATCTCTTTCCCGCCTCCGTGGACAATAATCGGTTGCATCCCAACTAGCTTTAGTAGTGCCACATCCTTTATAACATTTAGCTCCATGTCCTTATCAATCATGGCACTTCCACCATACTTAACAACTACCTTTTTATTACTGAACTTCTGAATATAGGGAAGAGCTTCAATTAAGGTTTGAGCCTTTATAATTATCTGATCCATTTTTTCTAATTTCTCAATCTTCATAATAATAACCATGCCTTTCTTCGTCGCAAACTTTATACATGATGCCCCAATGCTGTATCTCGTTCTCTTGTTATGAGCGATAATCAGCATTAATTTTTACATAATCATAAGTTAAGTCACAACCCCAAGCAGTTGCAGCTTCCTCACCTAATTTCATGTCTGCCTTGGCTATTACCTCCTTAGCCGATAGTATTTTACTAGCCAACTCTTCAGAATATTGTGTTGCCATTCCATTCTCAACTAGCTTGAGCTTACCATATTCACTTTCCACATAGAGGTCTACAAGGTCTGGATCAAAATCAACGCCTGCATATCCCATAGCACAGAGAATTCGTCCCCAATTTGCATCATTACCGAATATGGCAGTCTTAACTAGGTTTGATGTGATTATTGATTTACTAAGGGTTACTGCCTCCTCTTTAGTTTTAGTTCCCACAACTTTTACCTCAAGGAGTTTTGTTGCCCCTTCTCCATCAGCGGCCATTTGCTTTGATAGGTTGGTCGTAACTATATTTAATGCTTGACAGAACAAATCATAAGCTTCATTTTTTTCTGTAATCTCCTTATTATCAGCTAATCCATTGGCTAGGATTAATAAGGAATCATTGGTTGAGGTATCTCTATCTACGGAAATCATGTTAAAGGTTTCCTTAACATTTTCACTAATGGCCTCCTGAAGGAGTTTCTTGCTAATTGCTATATCTGTGGTAATTACACCTAGCATGGTTGCCATGTTGGGGTGTATCATTCCTGAGCCCTTGGCCATCCCACCTATAATAACCTCTACCCCGTCAAGGTCAAAGCTTACTGCACATTCCTTAGAATATGTATCGGTTGTCATTATGGCCTCTGCTGCTAAAGTTCCCGTTTCTTTAGAAGAATCAAGTTGGCCAACTAAAGTTGGTATCCCATTAAGAATGGTTTCAATTGGAAGATGTTTACCAATTACCCCGGTGGAGGCAGTATAGACGGCCTCTGCTTTAATACCCAATTGATCTGCCACAGCTTTAGCCATCTTTTCATTATTGATATCACCTAAGGAACCAGTACAAGCATTGGCTACACCACTATTAAGAACCACAGCCTGGATATTCTGGCTACTCTTAGTCAATTCTATATCCCATCTGACAGGAGCGGCCTTTACCACATTAGCTGTAAATGTACCAGCCCCATAGGAAGGCACCGTTGAATACACTAAGGCCATATCTTTTCTTTTCTTTTTAATTCCTACATATGTTCCAGCTGCCTTAAAACCTTTAGCACTTGTAACACCACCGTTAATTGTCTTTATCATAATGCTCTCCTTTCATTTATGGGAATAAGGGGATAAGGTTTAGTCCAGCATTTTCCTCAAGTCCAAACATAATATTCATGTTTTGTACCGCTTGCCCTGCAGCCCCTTTAACAAGATTGTCAATAGCACCTATCATAATTACTTTATTAGTTCTAGGGTCAATCTTGATATTGATATCAAGATAATTACTACCCTCTACCCACCTGGTCTCTGGGAATATCCCCTTAGGAAGTATACGTACAAAATTCTCATTCTTGTAATAGGCTTCATATATATCTCTTACTTCCTCCTCAGTCATAGCTTTATTAAGTGAGGCATATGCAGTGACTAGAATTCCACGATTCATAGGTACTAGGTGAGGTGTAAAATTTATATACATAGGAATTCCAGCTGCCTTAGCTAGCTCCTGTTCAATCTCTGGAATATGTCTATGGGTTCCCACTCCATAAGCCTTCATACTCTCATTAACTTCACAATAGAGGTTATCCACCTTGGCCCCTCTTCCAGCCCCCGAAGTACCTGACTTAGCATCAATAATCACACTATCTTTATCAATGATATTCTCTTTAAGTAAAGGAGCAAGAGTCAGTATACTGCAAGTGGGGTAGCATCCTGGATTAGCAATTAATCTTGCTGTTTTAATCAATTCCCTATTAATCTCAGGGAGCCCATATACTGCTTCATTAACATAAGAGAAAGATCTGTGTTCAATTCCATACCACTCTTTATAGTTGTCAATATCCTTGATCCGAAAATCTGCACTAAGGTCTATTACTTTAGTCCTTGATAGGATATCTTCATTAATTATGGAAGAACAATATCCATTAGGAGTTGCAGTAAATATCACATCCACCTCCTTAGCTAACTCTTCCACACTTCCATCGCTGCAGACATTATCAACTAATTTGAACATATTTCTATAAGCCTCATAATACTTCTTATCCTTATAGCTTTGGGAGCCAAACATTAGTATCTCTGCCTCTTTATGTTGAAGCAATATTCTCACTAGCTCCTGCCCTGCATAGCCTGTAGATCCTATAATTCCAACCTTAATCATTCTCTTTCCACCCTTCAAAAGCTGTTTCTTGTATATCTACCAATAAACATTTTCATAATTATACATCAGTGCTTATCTTTATGCAACACCTATTTTATAAATATACACACCTTTTATGAAGTTCATTAAATAAAACCAAATTCATGATTGATTTCTACTCTTTTCACACTTCTAAGGAGCTCTAAATATAGGATAATTCAACTTATATATTTTATTATAAATAACTCTTGCATAATTATATGTTTTGTTGTATATTTAACCACATAAGAAAAATTATTATAATACAATTTCAAAGAAGGTTGTTGAGAAAGGATGGTTTCTATTATGAAGGAAAAGGTTATACTTGCATATTCCGGTGGTCTTGACACCACTGCGATTATACCTTGGTTGAAGGAAAACTATGATTTTGAGGTTGTCTGTGTATGTATCGATGTAGGTCAAGGTAACGAGCTTGATGGATTAGAGGAAAGAGCCAAGCTATCGGGAGCTACAAAGCTATACATAGAGAATGTAATTGATGAATTCGTTGAAGAGTATGCTGTTCCTTGTATTAAAGCAAATGCTGTATATGAAAATAAATATTTACTGGGAACTTCCATGGCAAGACCTGTCATTGCCAAAAGATTAGTTGAAATAGCAAGACTAGAAGGGGCTACAGCCATATGTCATGGTGCTACTGGTAAAGGAAATGATCAGGTACGTTTTGAGTTAGGTATAAAAGCCCTAGCACCTGATTTAAAGATAATTGCTCCTTGGAGAATATGGGATATCACATCTAGAGAAGAAGAGATTGACTACTGTAAAAGCCATGGTATTGACCTGCCATTCTCAGCAGATAGTAGCTACTCTAGAGATCGTAACCTATGGCATATAAGTCATGAAGGCTTAGAGCTAGAGGATCCCTCTATTTCTCCTAACTATGATCATCTTCTAGTACTATCTGTTACCCCTGAGAATGCTCCTGATGAGGGTGTAGAGCTAAGTATTACCTTTGAAAAGGGAGCTCCTACTGCACTTAATGGTAAATCCATGAAAGCAGCAGACTTAATAAGCGAGCTAAACATTATTGGAGGCAAGCACGGTATCGGTATAGTAGATATTGTAGAAAACCGTGTAGTTGGAATGAAATCTAGGGGAATTTATGAAACTCCAGGTGGAACCATTCTCATGGAGGCTCATATGCAACTGGAGGAGCTAATCCTGGATAGGGAAACTCTTAGTGCAAAGAAGGAAGTTGCTAACAGGTTTGCAGATCTAGTTTATGAAGGCAAATGGTTCACTCCTTTAAGAGAAGCATGTCAAGCATTTGTTGAGTCTACTCAGGAGTACGTAACTGGCGAAGTAAAGCTTAAGCTTTACAAGGGAAATATTATAAAGCAAGGGACCATATCTCCTTATTCATTATACAATGAAAGTATTGCTTCCTTTACCACTGGGGACTTGTATGATCATAAGGATGCGGAAGGATTTATCAATCTCTTTGGATTGGCTTCTAAAGTAAGGGCTATGAAAATGAACTCTATTGAGAAGTGATGCTTTGTCACTTTCTATTAAAGGTTACTATAGAAGTAAGGGGAAACATATTCCACTCGCAACACGCATTCCGCAAAGCGCTGCAAGCAGCGCTTGGTTGAAGTACGTAACGGTACATAAGAACACAAAATACGTGTTCTAAGTACCGACGACTTCAAACAGTTGCGTGTTAGAATATGTTTCCCCTTACTTCATTTATATAGTGATAGAAAGTGTCAAAGCATTTTTTATGTTATGAGTTCATTTAACACTGATAGCACTTTAATATTGATTCTGGGTTATAGAAAGCCCGTGTTTACTTAGGTTGTTACCTTTTGTAAACACGGGCTTGTTTTATTTTTTCTTTAAATCTACATCTTGGGGTCGAAATTTTCGAAGATGAATAGATCGAAATCATTGATGGAGTTATCTAGTTCCTCTTGGGAACGGATCGTCCAGGCTACAGTTATGGGACGGAATATCTTCTTACATATTTTAAAGGAGAAATCTTCCTTGTATTTGTGATTGTAGGCTATATAATTCGGTTTTGCAAGGAAGTTTAACAAAAGATTCTGTAGTATAAAATGTTGTATCCTACTGCCCTCAATCTCATCCTTCACAAAATCCGTAGATAACTGGCCACGAAGTATATTGGGCTTATATTTTTTATACCAAATTAGTCCCCTTGGGTTAAAGGATTCTATGGAGTAAAATCCCCTATAGTTATGTAGCACTGAATAAACCTTTCTACATAAAGGCTTTGGATCAAAGGGTATTTTTAGCTCTATTATTAAAGGTACCCTTCCATTAACAACAGCTAGAACCTCCGCCAAAGATGGTATCATCTCAGATGAATTAAATAAACGATATCTTCTAAGCTCTCCATATGTCAAATGTGCCACCTTAAGATCCACACCGCAGGCTCTTTGCAGATCATAGTCATGGAATACTACTGGTATCCCATCCTTTGTCAACTGTACATCTAGCTCTATTCCATAGCCTTTCTCTATAGCCTTTAAAAAGGCAGGTATGGAATTCTCAGGGGGACCTTTCTTATTACTATGTACTCCACGATGGGCATATAACCAACCTTCCATCTTCTTAGCTTCTGGATTACGTCCCAGCTTTGGCATAATTAAAATCAGATATAGGGCTCCTAGAGCTCCAATTAGCAAGAGTAAATTGATTAGCATAACACAACCATGCCTTTCTTCACATTAGTGTGAATTGCAAAGCTTTCACATTGCCTATTTATATGTCCTTGTCTTTTTAGTCAACAATATCAAAATTCTCTATAGCATTAGCCTTTTTGATAGGCTTTGAATCTCCGTGCTTTACCATTAGCATGGTACATAAGGATGCAAAGGAGAATATAACTGCATATGGAAACAAAGTAGCGTATGAAATTTTCTCTAATAAGACTCCAGATATAATAGGAGTTAATATCTGAGCTGACATAGAGGTTGTATAATAGATACCAGTATACTTGCCTGTGTCAGATAACTTACATATCTCAAGGACCATAGGAAGAGAGTTAACACTGATTGCTGCCCATCCTATTCCAGTAAAGGCAAATACTACATTAATCAATGGGGAATATACTATGATTAATGATCCAGCAAAATAGGAAGCAGTCATCAGGATAATTCCTCCTATTATGGTTTTCTTCCTGCCAATTTTACTTGCAATCTGACCTATTGGCAGATAGCTTAGGATGGCCGCTACTGTTGCAACAAGTAGAGCATCTGCAAATCCTCCAGCTTCAAGCTTCCAAACCTCTACCACATATCTTGAAAATGCTGTAGTAACTGCATTATATGCTGTGAACCATAGGAATATTGAAGCCAGTATAAAGTAGAGACTTCTACGAACCTCTTTAGGCATTTTATCATTCTTATCTACTTGCTTATCATCCTTCTTATATGTATCGTCAACTTTATCAGCTTCTATTACATCCTCTTCTAGGGCTATAATTTCTGCAGATAACTTCTTCTCATTAATTGTTACTACCAGAACAACTACAGCAAGTACCATCAAGCCAGCAACAGATAGAAATAAAGGCTGGTAATTTGGGGTATCACCTTTAACTAGCAACTTAACCATTATTAATGTATATACTGCTCCTACTGCTCCCATAAGATTAATAACAGCATTGGCCTTACTTCTTAAAGGCTTGGGAGTTAAGTCAGGCATAAGTGCAACAGCTGGAGATCGATATGTTCCCATAGCTATAAGAACAACTCCTAAAAGGGCTATGAAGAGAAATAGATTCTTCCCTTTATCTGCAGCAGGTATAAACATTAGTGATAAAACTGCTATTGCCGTACCGCCAATTATAAAAGGGGTTCTCTTTCCTATAGGTGTGTCAACCTTATCTGACAAGCTTCCAAGAAGCGGAAGTAAAAATAATGCTAGTACATTATCAAGAGCCATAACCACACCTGTTACAGTTTCATCTAACCCAAAAGTATTTTTCAACATCAAGGGAATGATATTGTCGTACATTTGCCAAAATGCAGCGATCGACATAAAAGCTAGACCTACAAAGAAAGTTCTCTTATAGTTTAGTTTCATCCTTACCTCCATCCGTGCATGCCAAACATAACCACTATGGCATTCCATGTTCTACTAAGTTAATATGTTGTTGATTTGTATTATTGATTTGTAAATACATATGCACCAATCCCAACTGCTATGGTTAAATTAAGGGAATCAACCTCAGGGGTTTGTGGGATTATTATACTAGTTCCAACATGAAGATACGAGTCGTCAAGTCCTGTTGCCTCATTGCCAAATATTAATGAGTAAAGCTTAGGCTTAGGGACATCTTTTATAGTTAAAGGCTTTTCACCATTAAGCATGAAGGTAAAAAACTCATGATTGTCATATTCTTTAGCATATTCTTCAAATGACGAATACAGATGGTGATTTACTCTAAATATAGCTCCCATAGAAGCTCTCACTGTCTTTGGATTAAAGATATCTGCTCCAGGTAAAATAATGGCTATATTATATATTCCAAAGCCTGCGGCAGTGCGTAGAATTGTTCCTAGATTCCCCATATTGCTAGGATTAACTAAGACAATATGGGCTTTATCCTTATCTAATATATCTATATATTTTTCAAATACACCTGCAACATAGCAGTTATCTTTATTGCTAATTCTATTAAGTAGCTTATCATTTATCTCAGTAGGAATACCATTAGCTCTACACAGCTTAACAAGGTTATCTTGATCAGTATAGGTTTTAGACATAATCACCTTATTAACTATGTGGGGTCTAGTCTTTATTAATTCATATGTTGGAAATGCACCTAGTGTATATGAATAAGTGGCATCCTTTTTATATGGTTTTATTAATTGACTATCTGCCATTAGGCTTCATCCTCCTAATCATTTTGCTTTCCCATAAATACCAAGGCAAGCATTCCAGGTCCAGTATGAGCTCCGATAACTGGTCCTATCTTGGATATTACAACATCCTTTACTATATCCATATCACGTATCATGGTTTCTAACTTCTTTGCTTGTTCCAAGTTATCACTATGACCTATTATAACCGTCTGATCCTTTATGTCGGTACCTTCATTTATTAGCTTTGATAGTAATAAATCCATCTCCGCCTTAGACCCTCTAATCTTAGTAACCACCGTTAATTTACCATCTTTATCAGTACTAAGTACTGGACGAATCTTAAGAGCTGATCCAACAACAGCTTCAATAGAGGTTACTCGTCCCCCCCTCTTTAAATAAAATAAATCCTTAACAGTAAACCAATGTTTTGAACAGGATTTATTATCCTCTACCCAGTCTCTTAGATCTTCAATTGAAGCTCCTTTTTCCTTCTGTAGTGCAGCCTGATATACAATCAATCCTTCACCAATAGAAGCACATAAAGAATCAACTGCATAGATCTTTCTTTCTGGATACTTCTCTCTTAGTTCATTGATTACTAATTGGGCCGTATTATATGTTCCACTTAAGCCCGATGAAAATGCAATATATAAAATATCTAAGCCCTGCTCAAGAATCTCAGTAAAATAATCAAAAAACACAGTAGGTGTTATCTGTGATGTATGAGGCTGGGCTCCATTTTTAAGCTTACTATAAAAATCTTCTATGGCAAGTTCTCGTTCATCGGGATAATGAGTATAAACCTCTCCGTCAATATCCATCACCATAGGTATTACCTTTATATCATATTGTTCCACTAATCTATTGGGTAAATCAAGGGTTGCATCACTTACAATAAGGTATTCGCTCATAATTATCTCCTATATCCTTCCACAAAAGTAGTAAATGTTATTACTATAATATATGATAGTAATGAGATTCGCAAGACACAAGACAGATTTAATACATTTATTATATTTAATAAGATAAGCCATTGCCAAATCTTTAATATTCTGATAAACTCTATATAATTTGTTAAAATGTATAATTAATATACTAGATAAAATTTATCAAAATTGAATGTATGAGGGAGTAGTTTGCATACAAAAAGTATGTGGCATAGTCAACATAATGATTCAGATCTCTATCTAATCTGGCATGCCTTAATGAACGAGACTCATGTATGGTGGTATAACCATGCATGAGTTTTCTTAATATCTTCGCCACCTAGATGATGCTGCTACGTAGCATCTCAGAAACCCAGAAGAACAAGGAATGAGCACCTTTGTGCGAATTTCGCAGTTCTGACCTGTGAAGATGTTTTTTCTTCACGCTCCCCTCAAGAAAGGATATTACATGGACTTTATTACTTTAGTTTTACTTTCTTTTGGCTTGGCAGCTGATGCCTTCGCAGTATCTCTTTCAGATGGAATGTGTTCTAAAAAAGTCACCAAGAACAATGCTCTTGCAGTAGCTACATCTTTCGGTTTTTATCAAGCATTAATGCCAGTTTTAGGTTACTTTTTAGGATGCACCTTTGCTGATATTGTAGGCAAATTTCAACACTGGGTAGCTTTATTTCTTCTAAGTGCTATAGGTATTAACATGATATGGGATACTATTAAAGAGACTAAAGATCCTAATTGTACACAAACCAGAAATATTTTTACATTCAAAAATCTAACTTTACAAGGGATTGCAACCAGTATTGATGCCCTAGCTGTTGGAGTAAGCCTTGCAGTAATTCAAGCAAATGTAGTATCTTCTGCTCTGGTTATAGGCATAATAACATTTGCATCTTGTTTTGTTGGTGTTCTAATTGGACATAAATTTGGATCTATTTTAGGGTGTAGAGCAAAATTAGCTGGAGGTATTCTATTAATCCTAATAGGTATTAGAATATTCTTTAAATGTATTTAGAATATTGTTGCTAAATACAATGAATTAATAGATAATAGCAATATATAGTATTCTTAAGATAAGGAGGAGTTCATGAGTTACGAATCCATATTTTCAACCCTTCCAACAATAGAGACAAGCCGTTTAACTCTTCGTCAGATTACAGACAGCCCTTCAGACGGCAGGGAGAGTCTTGAATTTATTAATGATTACAGTGTCTATCGCTACTGGGGTTTATATGATGAGGCCAATGATATGGACGGTAGTCATAAGCCAAAGAAAATATCAAATCTAAATTTTCATTACAAAGCCACTATGAAGGAATATAAGGCTGGTCATGAACTGACCTGGCTTATGGTTCTTAAAAGTACCAATAAAGTTATAGGTGAAATCGTATTATACGATTTTATGCTTAAAAAACAAGCAGATATAGGATATAGGATCAACAAGGATTACTGGGGTCAGGGCTTTGCTACTGAAGCTGGGATGGCTATGAAGAAAGTTGCTTTCGAATATATGGATCTTGAACGCTTGCAGATACGATGCTTTGCAGATAACATAGGCTCAGTGGCCGTTGCAAGAAAGCTTGGTTTTAGGGAAGAAGGACTTATACGTAAAGGTGCTATAATTAATGTAATTACTGATTATCATATATTTGGTTTACTAAAAGAGGAATATGACAAGAGCCCGATAGGAGATGAACTTGTAGATATTCAATTCTAGGTACTCACTCTTGGGATATTGTTCAGATATTAAGAAGGGACGTATGATATTATGAAAGCATTATTTATTGGTGGTACAGGAACTATAAGTTCTGCCATAACTGCTTTGGCACCAAAGCATGGCTTTGAGCTCTATCTATTAAATCGTGGGAATCGAAGTAATCTAGTACCAGAGGGTGTCAAGATAATAGAAGCTGACATTAATAATGAGGATGACGTTAGGGATAAGCTAAAGGATTATGAATTTGATATCGTGGCAGACTTCATAGCTTATGATGTAGATGATTTAAAAAGAGACATTCGTTTATTCAAGGGTAAGACTAAGCAATATTTCTTTATAAGCTCTGCATCAGCATATCAAAAACCACTTTCAAGTCCATTTATCACAGAAAGCACTCCCCTTTCAAATCCCTATTGGGAATATTCTAGGGATAAAATCGCAGGAGAAGATTATCTTATGAAGGAATACCGTGATAATGGTTTCCCCATTACTATTGTACGACCAAGCCATACCTACGGAGATTTTTCCGTTCCCCTAGCAGTGAAGGGGAGAAAAGGAAGCTTCAGTGTTATAGATCGTATTCGTAAAGGTAAGAAGGTTATTGTTCCTGGAGATGGGAGTTCCCTATGGACCCTGACTCATAATTCTGACTTTGCCAAGGCTTTTGTTGGTTTAATGGGTAATGTCCATGCTATAGGGGAAACATTTCATATTACAAGTGATGAAAGCCTTACATGGAATCAGATCTACGGTATAATAGGTGATGCCTTGGGAGTTAAGCCCAACCTGGTTCATATTCCTAGTGAAACCTTAGCAAAGGCCCATCCTGATTTTGTTGGAGCATTATTAGGTGACAAGTCCAATACAGTTATATTTGACAATTCTAAGATAAAGAGAATTGTTCCAGACTTTTGTGCTACTGTCCGCTTCGACCAGGGGGTAAGAAAAACCTTAAAATATATCTTAGAACATAAAGAGCTGCAGGTTCCAGATCCTGAGTTTGATGCATGGACAGACAAAATGATTGAAGCATACGAAGCTTATGAGCTTGGAATGCCTATTCTATCATAGGAAGAAAGGTAATGGTAAGATGAAAACACTTTATGTATCCGATTTAGACGGAACTTTATTACTGCCTAATGTTACACTGTCAAAAAGAACTATTAGAATACTTAATGATTTGATCAAAGGGGGGGTCCATTTTTCTGTAGCTACAGCTAGATCAGCTGCCTCTGTAAAACATATATTAAAGGATGTTGATATTAATATCCCAGTTATTTTAATGAACGGAGCCTGTATATATGATCTGGAAACTAGTAGATACCTTCAAGTCCAAGCTTTTCCAGAAGAAAGTAAGAAACTTTTATTAGACATAATAGATGAACATAAACTTAAGGGCTTTGCCTATACTATTAAGGATAACAAGCTTTCTACTTATTATGAAGATATAAGTCTAAAGCCACTCTATGACTATTATCAAGAAAGAGTGGACAAATATAATAAGAAATTTACTAAGATCAATAGCTTTTCCACCCTTATGGACCAGCCCTTAATGTACTTCACTATTATGGATACTAAAAAGAATCTGGAGCCTATCTATAATCTAATAGTGGACATGACTGAGCTTGATCACACCTTTTATAAGGATAATTATACTGCTGATATTTGGTATCTTGAAGTATATAGTACCAAAGCCTCCAAATACAATGCCCTACAATATGTACGTAACTTATATGAGTATGACGAGGTGGTTTGTTTTGGAGATAATCGAAATGATCTTCCCATGTTTAAGGCCAGTGATTTAAAAATTGCAGTTGAAAATGCCTTTCCCGAGCTAAAACAAGAGGCTGATATTATAATAGATAGTAATAAGGAAGATAGCGTTGCCCTATGGTTGAAGAACAATTTAACACATATTTAAGCTACATAGACAGTAGCAAAACTCTACACTAGGTAACATGAAAATCAGAGATTTTCATATGGAAAGTTTATAATTTACGAAGAAAGGAACTGATGCTATTATGAAAAATATTCAAGACAGCTATGTATTATCCAACGGGATTAAAATCCCATGTGTTGGTTTCGGAACTTTCAAACAGCCCAATAATTCTGATACCGTTGATATCATTAAAACTGCCATTGACTGTGGTTACCGACATATTGATACTGCCTTTGGCTATGGCAATGAAGAAGCTGTTGGTAAGGCCATTCGTGAATGTGGGTTACAAAGAGAAGAATTGTTTATTACTAGTAAGCTAAGTAATGATAATCATGGTTATGATAACACCATAAAAGAATTCGAAATGACCATGAACAACCTAGGAACTCCATATCTAGACCTATATTTAATCCACTGGCCAAAGCCTTTAAAATGCCGAGATCACTGGCAAGAAGCTAATGAAGGTACTTGGAAAGCCTTTGAAGAATTTTATAAGGCTGGTAAGATTAAAGCAATTGGTGTTAGTAACTTCTTAGAGGAGCATCTTGATACCCTATTAGAAACTGCAACTGTAGCACCGATGGTTAACCAGATAGAGCTTCATCCTCAATATGTACAAAGAGATATTGTTCAGTACTGTAGGGATCATAGAATTGTTGTTGAGGCTTGGAGTCCACTAATTAAAGGTAACGCCATGAACCATCCAATATTAGTTAAAATTGCTAAGAAGCACAATAAAACACCTGCTCAGATACTACTTGGTTGGAGTTTACAGCATAATTTCTTACCTCTGCCTAAAGCATCATCTAAGGAGAGAATACTTGAAAATGCTGATATCTTTGATTTTAAGTTATCAGAAGATGAAATCGAGGAATTAAAAGCATTGGAGGTTGGGGGAAGAACTGGCTCCCATCCTGATACGGCTACTTTCTAGTTCAAAATCCTTCTACAAAAAGAGACTATGTTAATTTCTAAGGATGCAAATTAACATAGTCTTTATAATATATAACAAGTGAATTGGCTTGCTAATTCACTTGTATAAAAGGTTTTGAGATTTACAGGAACATTACTCCTTTTTTCTCTGCTTCTTCTATTGTCTTGTCAGGCCATACCGAAGCCTGAACTTCTCCTATATGAGCCTTTCTTAGGTAGAACATACAAATTCTTGATTGACCAATTCCACCACCAATAGTATAGGGTAATTCTTTATTAAGTAATGACTTCTGGAATGGAAGCTCTAATCTATCTAAGCAATCAGATATCTCTAACTGCTTAACTAAAGTCTCCTCATCTACACGTATGCCCATGGAGGATAGTTCTAATGGAATGTCTAATAAGGGTTAATATACAATAATATCTCCATTCAGACTCCAGTCGTCATAGTCAGGTGCTCTTCCATCATGTCTTTCTCCTGATTTTAAAGCTCCACCTATCTGTTCAATAAATACAGCTCCTGCTTCCTTGGCAATGAGATATTCCCTTTCCTTAGGGGTCTTATCAGGGTAACGATCCTCTAATTCTTGAGAGGTAACAAATGTTATTTTTTCAGGTAGGATTTCGCCAATATAATTATATATCCCTGACATATAATGCTCTGTATTCCTTAAGGCAGTATAAACCTTTTTTACCACCATCTGAAGGGTAGCTAGATTACGTTCCTCTTTATCAATTATCAGCTCCCAGTCCCACTGATCAACAAATATTGAATGAATATTATCTGTATCTTCATCCCTACGAATTGCATTCATATCAGTGTATAGGCCTTCTCCATATGAAAAGCCATACCTTTTTAAAGCCTGTCTCTTCCACTTGGCCAACGAATGGACAATCTCAACCTCAGCATCATTTTGCTCTTTTAGTCCAAAGCTAACTGGTCTCTCAACTCCATTAAGATTATCATTTAAACCTGACTCCGGTTTAACGAATAAGGGTGCAGATACTCTCGTAAGATTTAACTGTCCAGCCAGCTCTCTTTCAAAATAATCCTTAACTAACTTGATAGCTATTTCTGTTTCCTTTGTATCAAGTGCCGGCTTATAGCCGTCGGGGATAACTAAACTCATTATCCTACCTCCATTTCTCATATTGCTATTCTAATCATGTCAAAAAATATATAGCCCATTTTACAATTATATATATACATTGTCAATCATCACTTAAGGTCGGTTTTGAATCCAGATCCTCTGTACATGATCCATCTTCGGTAAACACTTCCTTTACATTATCCTTCATCTTCACTCGAGGAATAAAATGTTTTGCAACTTTTCCTTTACCTCTTCTCTTAATATAAAAATACCCAATTATGGAAAAAGTCAGAGCTCCTACAAAATTAACAATCAAGTCTTTCATAGTATCATATAATCCTATATCTAAGTAACCGCCTAAGCCCAAGCTTTCTCCATTAATGGACATATCATATATTTCATTGATAATGACAGGCTTATTGCGACCTAATGGATCTAATGTTACAGTTGAAATAGAAGTAAGAATCGTATCTTTTTGCATATCGAACATAAATACTGTATCCATAAAAAACTCAAAAAACTCCCATAGAACACCAATCGTCATAGAAAAACAGAAAGCAAACATGGCAACGAAGAATGGGGACAGATGGAAAGATAGTCGCTTAGATCTATTGAAAAGATCAATCAAAGAAAATCCTATGGCAGCTGCCAAAAATCCGTTAATTGTATGAAGCATGTCATCCCAGAAAGGAAAGATGATATAAAACTCCTGAATTTCGCCTAATATCTCAGCAGCAAATATAAACAGAAGAATAACCACTTCCATTGTATCAGGTAAATCCACCTTGAATTTCAATTCAAAAATACTAGGGAGTATGAATAGGACAAGTGTCAGTATGCACAGGAACACATTCTCATAGTTTTTATTAAAAAACTGGGCGATCATAGTTACTATTACAAGAGCCCTTAAAATAAAGTAAATAGCATAAGGTCCTTTTTCAGCCTTCATATGTTTCATCAAATCTCTATATCGGCCTCTAAAACCCTTCCTTCTCATAGGCAATCTCCTTCAACAATATGAGAAATTATAGCATATACAAAACATTAACACAAGTTTCAAGTCACAACTAATTCCCAGTAACCCCTTTGTATTAATGGAATATGATATATTATCCACGAATAAGCAGATTAGTCCGTGATATCCAGAGTATTTTATGTGATAGATCTTTTATATCACAATAAAACTCTCGCACTTCTAATCTGCGAACTTATAGTAACATCAAAAAGGAAAGGAAGATTTTCTTTGCCAATTAGAATATTTATTGATCAAGGCCACAATCCCGCAGGTAATGTTAATGCAGGTGCATCTGGAAATGGACTTTATGAGGGAGATATAACTTACCAGGTTGGAATATTATTATCCAATATGCTTAACAATGATAATAGGTTTGAAGCTAGGGTTTCTAGGCCAGATCCAACTACGGTCCTAGGTACAAGCAACTCTACTAGTCTTCAAGCAAGAGTACAGATGGCTAATTCCTGGCCAGCAGATTACTTTATCAGCATTCACTGCAATGCCAATGTTAACCCAGCAATCAATGGTACAGAAATTTATCTATATCAATATGGAACTCAGGCAAACTGGATGGCTGATGCGATTATGACTGGTATCACCCAGATGGTAGGTACCAACAACAATGGAATTCGCCTAAATCCTACCCTTTATGTACTTCGTACAACCCAGATGCCATCCCTCCTCATTGAGCTTGGCTATCTAACAAATTGGGCTGATGCCCAAAAGCTTAGGGATAATCAATGGGGATTTGCATATGGTATCTTTCTAGGAATAATGAGATACTTTGGATTTGCATAAGCCTTGTAGAAAAGTAATATAAACATATTTGACTTAAAGCTATTGCTAATTAAAATATGTTTATATTGCTTTGTTATCCATAGGATATGCTTATTGGCTAAATTTTCTAAGAATTCTTTCTAATTTCCCTTTACTTTTGAATTTTCCTATGTTACAATGGCTATAGTATTTATACATCATTTATGATTTCACATATTTTTTTAAGTTATTATGTGCACATAATGACTTAAAAAAATATGTGATTTTTTATTGATTGTTAAAACGAATAATATTATAGGAGGTATCTTTCATGAACAAAGGTACAGTAAAATGGTTTAATTCTCAAAAAGGTTTTGGTTTTATCACTAACGATAACGGTGGAGAAGATGTATTCGTACATTTTTCTGGTATTGCATCTGATGGTTTCAAATCATTAGAAGAAGGCCAACCTGTTACATTTGACTTAGAGCAAGGTCAAAGAGGAATGCAGGCAGTTAACGTTCAGGCTATTTACTAAGAATATGAACTAAAATATTTAAGCTTTCCTTGGATGTAATCCATCCTAGGAAAGCTTTTTTAATAGGTTATTATTTATGATAAGGTTGATTATTTATTATCCTATAAGATCTATATATTTGCTCAAGTAATATCATTCGCATTAATTGATGTGGAAAGGTCATAGGGGAAAAACTAAGCTGATAATTGGCACGTCTTAATACCTCATCAGATAGTCCCAGAGAGCCACCTATAATAAAGGTAATATGGCTTAAACCGGATATACCAAGATTATTAATCTTCTCTGCCAGCTTCACTGAGGTTAACATATCTCCTTCAATCGCAAGAGCGATACAATATGCTTCTCCCTTAATAGCTTTCAGAATACGTTCCCCTTCTTTGTTCTTAATCTGTACTTCCTCAGCTAAACTGGCATTATCTGGCGTTTTCTCATCTTGTAATTCAACAATCTCAAGTTTGCAATATCTGCTCAGGCGCTTAACATATTCTGCAACACCTGATGATAAATACTTTTCCTTTAATTTACCCACACAGATCAGTGTTATCTTCATTACATGCAACTTCCTTTATACTATCTTCTCTAAAATACTGATATAGAACACCGTTCTTTACAATTCTAAGCTTCTCGCCCTCAAATCCACGCTTACGCAATTCCTTTTGAAAATTATAAATCATGAAACCATGAAATACTATAAGGATATTTTCCTTAGACCAGTCTATTCGATCTAAAAACTTTGCTATTCTTTCTCTAGTTCCTTTGATTGTTTCCGGCTGGCTTTTTGATTTAAAAAACCAAGCTAGTCTACCACATATATGCCACACTTCAAATGGCAGGCGTAAACGTTCAGTATGTATAAAGGGTGCATTGTCAACTTCTCGCAAGAGTCTGTCAATTTTCAGGTTTCCACTATAGACTTCTTTAGCAGTTGTTATAGCCCTTGGCATATCACTAACATAGCAGATATCCCATTGGACCCCATACATCTCAACCTTTTTCTTGATAACCTTAGAAACCTCATATTTATGGGACCACTCCCTAAACTCCTTGGAGGTCATCATTTTTTTATGAGGACAATTCACTTTAAAATGTCTTAATAAACCAATACGCATGTCAACTAACTCCTATAATTTGTGTAATAAAACCACAGTTGCATTTATTATAGAATTCACTAAAGCTCTACCTAACTAATATTACATAATTCCCTTGCTTTTTACAAGATAAAATTACTACCAAAAGTTTGAAATATATTATCATGTAATATATTTCCATCATAAGTAAAATATAGTATTATGACATATTTATGGACCAATTTGTTTACAAAATGTTTTTATTCTATCCATATTTAGAACACATGTATTCTATATAATAATACATAGAAAGTGATTATTTTTCACTCTTCTCCTCCCTACATTATATATAAATGTAAAATATGCTGGTAACCCCAGCATATTTTTTGTCCTTATAATTGCAATATTATTTTATTCCTTTTTTTCTTTCTTAATGTAATTTTAATATTATCATCACAAAGTAGACACATTTCATCTATATAATTATCAACATAGATAGTGTAAAACACTTTCTACTCCCACCCTATTATACGCTATGGTAGCAACCCCCAGTTGTTTACCTAAAAAGAGCCCATCGATTCGATGGGTTTTTTTTATCTAAAATATGTATCTAAAGACAAACTAATAATAAGTGCCTTATCAATTTTCTTCAATACATCTCGGTCCAAATGACATACTTTCTCTCTTAATCTGGACTTGTCGATGGTTCGAACTTGTTCCATTAATATTACAGAGTCCTTTACAATTCCGTATTTGTCTGCATCTAATTCCACATGAGTAGGAAGCTTAGCTTTATTCATTTTAGATGTAATTGCTGCGCAGATAACTGTAGGACTATGTTTATTACCTGTATCATTCTGAATTATTAAAACCGGCCTTATCCCACCTTGTTCGGAGCCGACTACCGGTCGTAAATCAGCATAAAAGATATCTCCTCTTTTAATTAACAATATACTCACACTCCAATGTAGGTTTTACCCTTATTATTGCCATTTTCATCGTGAGTATTCCACAAAATATTAATGATACACTCTCGGTATCCTCTTACCAACTGTACATATTAATTCATAGGAAAAAGAATGGGACCATTCTGCTAATTCTTCATAGGATATATAAGCCTCTTGATCCTGACCTAGTAAAGTCACTGTATCTCCTTGCTTGACTTCAGGAATATGAGTCACATCAACCATAAATTGATCCATACATATTCTACCTATGATGGGAGCATATTGACCATGAATAATAACCTTACCAACATTTGATAGATTTCTTGAATATCCATCAGCATAACCTACTGGGATTGTAGCAACTTTAGTTTTATTTTTTGTTACGTAGGTTGATCCATAGCTTATTCCCACCCCTGGATCAACATCTTTTACATAGATAACATGGGTTTTTAATTCCATAGCAGGAATAAGTTTCACTTCATCCCTTCGTACAAACTCTGAAGGATAGATACCATAGGTGACTATTCCACAACGAACCATGTTAAACTCAGCCTCTGGATAGTCAAGGATACCTGCGCTGTTGGAAATGTGCTTGATTGGGATATGTACCCCCTTCTGCTCTAGCTTATCAACAAATTCTGTGAATCTCTTTAGCTGCTTATTAGTACTAGATCCATCCCTTTCATCTGCAGTTGCAAAGTGTGAATATATACCCTCAATCTCAATATTATCAAGTTCACTAATTCTCTTTATTTCATCTAAGCTCTCATTATTATCACTAAAACCAATCCTGCTCATACCAGTATCTACTTTAATATGAATTTTTGCAGTTTTCCCTTGTCTTTTAGCTTCCTCACATAATTCCTTAGCCATCTCATATTGAAAAACCGTAAGCATCACATGGTTAGATACCACTAGCTTATATTGCTCTTTGGGAGTGTAGCCAAGAACTAATATAGGTATATTAATACCGGCCTCTCTTAGTTCAACAGCCTCTTCTATTATTGCTACTCCATAAACATCAGCAAGATTATCATGACATATATACTTAGCAATGGGAACAGCCCCATGTCCATAAGCATCTGCCTTAATAATGAGCATTAATTTAGTTTCTTTTCTTAATTTATTTTTTATTTCTAATATATTATGACGAATCCTATCCAAGTTAACATTAGCTTGAACACGATAATATTTATTATCCATATATATCTGTTCCTTTCTTCACCCTAAGCCTACTTGTGTTTTAACTCTTAATCCCTGATGATAATACTTCTACTAAGGCAGTTATAATGTCACTGGCAGTTAAGGAGAATGTTCCCACTCTAGCCGCTGCTTTATCACCAGCCAATCCGTGAATGTAAACACCTAAACAAGTAGCCAAGTAAAGCTCCATTCCTTGAGCCACTAGTCCTCCAATTATTCCTGTTAATACATCACCACTACCACCGGTAGCCATACCATTATTGCCAGAGACATTAATGTATCTTTCATTACAACGGGCGACAATAGTTCTAGCATCCTTAATTGTGTAAATTAAATTATTATTATAGGAGCATTGATTAGCTATGTCAATAATCTGTGAAGAAATTTCATCAATCGGTTTTGAAATCAATCTAGATAATTCTTTAAGATGGGGTGTTAAAATCACTTCATTTCCAATATTATTACTCAGCCATGTAATTCTGTCTTCAACATTATCACTAATAGTATCTAGCTTCTTAGCTATTAAATTAATGGCATCCCCATCAATGATAAGAGGAACCTTAGAATTTTTCAGAGTGAACCATAGAATATCATTAGCAACGTCTGATTGACCAAGGCCAGGTCCAATGACTATAACTGATGCCCAATCCAGTTCCTTACTTATATTAATATCATCATATGCAGCAAATAAAGCTTCCGGTAATAAGGACTGCAAAATTATACGATTATCGGCGTCTGTCAATACCTTAACTAAACCTGCTCCAGTTTTATAAGCAGCCTTAGCAGATAAATAAGCAGCACCGCTCATTCCTTTACATCCCCCTATGACCAAAACCTTGCCAAATGAACCCTTATGACCGTTACTCTTTCGATTTGGCAGATATTCTAGGTCTTGCCTTCCATAATAGAAGGTATTCGGTTTAGACTGTTGTAATGCCTGATCAGGAAAACCAATATCTGCAACAATAACCTTCCCGGCATATTCTGCCCCTGGGTAAAGTAGAAGTCCCTGTTTATTCCATCCAAATGTAATAGTACATTCTGCTTTAATAGCAACATTCTTAATGCTTCCATCATCTGAGCATATCCCCGAAGGCACATCAATAGAAAATACTCTATGATGATTATTATTAATATTTTCAATTATCTCTGCCTGCTCTCCCTCTACAGGACGGGATAAACCAATTCCAAATATTCCATCAATAATTATATTATATTCCATAAGCTTGTTAGAGTTTTCAAAAGGTATACCTATATTCCTAGCAATCTCAAGCTGAAGCCTTGTTTGCTCTGAACAACTCTCCTCCAAGCCAATAAAAAGAATCGCAACCGCATAACCCTGTAAAAACAAGATTCTAGCTGCTGCAATTCCATCTCCACCATTATTACCGCTTCCACAAACCACCAATATGGAATCGGACTTTTTAACATTAGCCTTTACTACTAATGCAACCTCATAAGCGGCCCTTTCCATCAGTACTAGAGAAGGGATCTTGAGTTTATCAATAGAATAATTATCAATACTTCTCATTTTATATGAATCTACTGCATAGTACATAAATGCGCCTCCAAAATAAATTATTAAGGCTTTCTATCTCTTACTCTCTGTGCTCTCCCAGTACAAATGCGTTAGCAAATTTTTTAGTGTTGGATATGGACACATGAATATGGGTTATACCTAGCTTTGCTGCTAGGTCATTAGCTTTACCATATAGATTAACATAAGGCTTCCCATCTTCATTTCTCAAAACCTCAATATCAATCGGCGCAACTTCACCAAACCCAGTTCCAAACATCTTGGAAACAGCTTCTTTAACTGCAAAATTATCTGCTGATTTATTAAGATCTTGATTAATTAAAGCAATCTCACTATCTGTAAAATATTTGTTAAGAAAGCCCTCTTTTTTGCAAGCTTTTATTACCCGTTCCACTTCAATTAAATCCACACCTATACCAATAATCATAAAATCTCCATTACCTTATCTTTATATTCAATCATCCCAAATGTTACTATCAAAGGCCTCCATGATATTATGTCCTAATAAATCATGAAGATAGGAGTATATCTTATCATTAACTGACTCCATGTCCTGCTTCATAAGAATTCTCTCTGTAAGTTCAGCCCTTGTTTTCTCAATCCATTGATTAGCTTCCTTTATTAGCTCTCTTTGCTTTCTAATACGATTGTAACATATCTCCATGCTTTCTGCTAATAACGCTTCATTGGCTTCCCTTATCTCATATGGAATTAACTCCAGCTCTTCTGTTTCTCTGGCTATTTTATCATTAATCTCTAAAATATACTTCTTGTTTCTATCTTGCTTTTTTGCTTTTGCCTGTCCAGCTTTGCTAGAATCAATGTTCATATTCTCAACAATATCATTCATGACTTTACTTTTCAGCTTTTTTAAATCCTTAATCTCATTAACTAATCTGCCTTGCTTCATCATAAGATCATTGACTTTACGTTCTAGTATTCTAATCTCTGGAGTTTTTTCATCATCGGGAAAGATCTCATGCCAGCGGGTATCCAAAGGGAGAATAGGTAACTTATGACTTTTAATAACTTCACTAAAGTTGGTCTTATTTTTCTTTCTCATTTGTACTGTCATATCCTTCCACAATAATGTATTAAAACATATAGTATTATTCAGTTTCTTTCTTTTTTCTGGATAAGCGATAGGATAATTTCATAAGGCTCTCTGCAAGATGGACATTTTCCACAGTTATTTCCTTAGGTAGATTAAGATCTACAGGTGCGAAATTCCATATACCCTTGATTCCCCACTTAACTAAATCTGTTGCAATAATCGGAGCACTAGCTTTTGGTACAGTAATGGCAGCAATATCAATTTTATTGTCATTAATAAATGCTTCTAACTCTTCCATAGGTTTAACTTCTGCACTTCTAACCATTGTACCAATTAATTCTGGACTAATATCAAAGAGAGCCCTTACAACAAAGCCTCTTCTCTCAAAATCCCCATAGTTGGCCAAGGCCTGTCCTAGGTTACCTGCTCCTATTATAATTATATTATACTTATTCTCTAATCCTAATATTTTGCCGATTTCAGCATGGAGGTATTCTACATTATATCCATAGCCCTGTTGTCCAAACCCGCCAAAATTATTCAAATCCTGCCGTATCTGGGAGGCAGTCACCTTCATCTTATCACTTAACTCTTTTGATGATATACGTACCTCGTCTTTTTCAAGCAAATCTCCAAGATAACGATAGTATCTAGGTAATCTATTAATAACAGCTTTAGAAATTTCTTTCTTATGCAAATGCTCTCCTCCTTCTCCACTAACTTACTCTTATAATTATATTGGATTGTTAATAATAAGTCAATGTGGTTTACTATCTGGAAAAGCAATTATCAATCTACTGTAATTATCATTTTGCTTCTATTCATACCTTATGGTAAACTATATAAGGACATTATGCAATGTGAATTAGGAACTAAAGATTTGATAAAAATTAATTAATAATATTTTTAAAGATAAATGAGGTATTAATAATGGTACTAGCGTGTAATAACATAAGTAAAGCATTTGGAACTACTCAAATTCTTGAGAAAGTTTCATTTCATATTAATGATAGAGAAAAAGCAGCTATAGTTGGTATAAATGGTGCAGGTAAATCCACCTTACTAAAGATAATAATTGGTGAATTGAATGCTGATGAGGGGGATGTTATTCTTTCAAAGGGTAGCACTATTGGATATCTTGCTCAGCATCAGGATCTCTCTTCTGATAATACTATTTATGATGAAATGCTTACTGTTAAGCAAGACATTATTGATTTATATAATAATATGCGAACTCTTGAGAAAGAGATGAAGCATGCTTCTGGAGAGTCCCTTGAGAAGATGCTTTCTTCTTATACCCGCCTAACCCATGAGTTTGAGTTACAGAATGGTTATGCCTACCAAAGCGAGGTAACGGGTATATTAAAGGGCTTGGGCTTTACCGAGGATGAGTTTGATAAGAAGGTTGATACATTGTCCGGAGGCCAAAAAACCAGAATATCACTAGGCAAGCTATTGTTATCTAGCCCAGACTTAATTCTACTTGATGAGCCCACCAACCATCTGGATCTTATTTCTATTGCATGGTTAGAAACCTACCTTGTTAATTATAAAGGAGCTGTTGTAGTAGTTGCCCATGATAGGTACTTTCTTGATAAGGTTGTGACCAAGGTTGTGGAACTAGATAATACCAGATGTCAAAGCTTTAATGGCAACTATTCTGATTATGCCCATAAGAAAGCCGCTCAGCGTGAAATTCTTATGAAGCAATACTTTAATCAGCAACAAGAAATCAAGCATCAGGAAGAGGTTATAGCCAAGCTCCGTTCCTTCAACCGCGAAAAATCTATTCGTAGGGCCGAAAGTCGGGAGAAAATGCTTAATAAAATTGAACGACTTGAGCGACCAACTGACCACAGAGATATGAATTTTTCTATAGAGCCCAGAGTAGTTAGTGGTAATGATGTCTTAAATGTTGATAGCCTATCCAAATCCTATGGCAATCTTAATCTGTTTAATGATCTTTCCTTCGAGATTAAGAGAGGAGAAAAGGTTGCTATTATTGGTAATAACGGTACTGGTAAAACCACCATACTTAAAATTATATGCCAAAGGGTGGCTGCGGATTCCGGAGAAATAAAACTTGGTTCCAAGGTACATATGGGCTATTATGACCAGGAACAACAGGATTTCGATTTAGATAAGACATTATTTGATGAAATCCAGGACGCCTATCCTAATATGAATAATACTGAGGTTCGTAATATTCTTGCTGCATTTTTATTTACTGAGGATGATGTTTTTAAGCGAATTAAGGACTTAAGTGGTGGGGAGCGAGGAAGAATGTCCCTGGCAAAATTAATGCTATCAGAAGCCAATCTTCTTATCCTTGACGAGCCTACTAACCACTTAGATATCACTTCTAAGGAAATTCTTGAAAATGTTATTAATAACTATAGTGGTACAGTCCTATATGTATCCCATGATAGATATTTTATTAATAAAACAGCCACTAGAATACTTGATTTGACTAATAAAACTCTACTTAATTATATAGGTAATTATGATTATTATCTTGAGAAAAAGCCAGATGTAGAGGCCGCTTACTTAGGTGAGGTGGTTGAAACAGGGAATTCTGGGGCTTCTCTAAGACCTGGAAAGCTCCCTTTTAGCACTGATACTAGCAAATCTTCTACTACAGAAATGAGTGAGAACAAATTAAGCTGGCAACAGCAAAAAGAAGAACAGGCTAGACAGCGTAAGAGACAAAATGATTTAAAGAAAACTGAAGAAGAAATAAGTACTTTAGAAGCTCGAAATGATGAGATCGACCATCTGCTAACCAAAGAAGAGGTCTATACTGATGTACCAAAATTAATGGAGCTTAATAAGGAAAGAAAAGAAATTGAAACAAGGCTAGAAGAACTACTTCACTTGTGGGAGGAACTGGCAGAAGAATAAATATAGGCTTTGTTCAAGATTCATTGTCCGAATACAACTTACAAATTCTAAGGGATGTCTTGACTCCAGTGTGTTAGGGAAATACATAGCCCTTAAAATGCCAAAACAATAACCTTGAAACAAAGCCTTGTTTTAACTCTGTTCCTTTATTTCGTTGATGTTCTTTATGGTTTGCATCATGTGTTCATGGGCCAAGGCTTCAGCTAGATCTCCATCTCGCTTACGAATTGCTTCTAGGATTGACTCATGTTCCTTAATGGTTCTCATAGCTCTATCCTTACGAGATATAGATACCTTTCTAACTCTTTCAACGTAATGGTGAAAGTCCGTAAGCACATGATTAAGCATTTTACTTCCTGATGCTTTATATATTAGATCATGAAATTTATTATCAAGATCTAGTAATTGATCATAATGACTTCTCCTAGCATGAAATGCTGACAAGTATATGGTTTCATCCATTTCATCAAGCTGCTCCTGTGTAATGTATTGGCAAGCCCATTTGGCACATAGCCCTTCAAGATAGGATCTTATAGTATAAATATCTCTAATATCCTTTTCTGATATCCCTGTAACAAAAGCACCTCTGTTAGGTATAATAGCAACCAATCCTTCTATCTCTAGATTTCTAAGTGCTTCCCTTACGGGAGTACGGCTGACACCAAGCTCATTGGCTAAGGTACTCTCTCTGAGCTCATCATTTTCTTTATATACTCCTCCAAGGATATCTTCTCTTAACTTGTTAAAGACACGACCTCTTAGGGAATATTTATCGTCAAATTCCTTTTGAAGATTAAACTCTTCCAAGAATCTTCCTCCTTCAAAACATACTAGGAAAACATAAGTGAATTGGTTAGCCAATTCACTTATTCTGATTATAACTTCTCTATTGTTTCCATTAGGTAGTCTGCAAATTCAGCTCCTGTAGCACCAGTATCTCTACCAGTAAGAACTAACTTCTTCTCTGTAACAGTACAGATATCAAGAGCGCGATATAGCTTATCTGCTTTATCCTGATGTCCAATGTGGCCAAGAAGCATAGCCCCAGCTCTGATAATACTGGATGGATCTGCATACTGATCTCTTCCCTCATCTACCATACGAGGTGCAGAACCATGAATAGCTTCAAACATAGCATAACGCTTACCTATATTAGCACTTCCAGCAGTTCCTACACCACCTTGGAATTCAGCCGCTTCATCAGTAAGAATATCTCCATAAAGGTTAGGAAGAACAAGAACCTGGAAGTCTTTCCTTCTCTTCTCATCCACAAGCTTTGCAGTCATAATATCTATATACCAATCGTCAGCTGCAATACCTGGATATTCCTTAGCCATCTTATAGAAAATGTCTAGGAATTTACCATCAGTTGTTTTAATAATATTAGCCTTTGTAACAGCAGTTACTCGGGTCTTACCATTAGCTTTAGCATATTCGAAAGCAGCACGAATAATTCTTTCAGTACCCTGGGAAGTAACAACTGTAAAGTCAACTCCCAAGTCTTCGGTTACATTAACTCCCTTGCTACCTACTGCATATGCTCCTTCAGTGTTCTCTCTGTAGAAGGTCCAATCAATCCCTTGCTCAGGAATACGAACAGGTCTTACATTAGCAAAAAGATCCAGTTCCTTTCTCATAGCTACATTGGCACTTTCAACATTAGGCCAAGGATCCCCTTTTCTAGGTGTTGTAGTAGGTCCCTTAAGAATTACATGACATTCTTTAAGCTCTTCTAAAACTGCAGGTGGAATTGCTGCCTTTTCTTCAGCTCTTCTCTCAATAGTAAGTCCTTCAATATCCTTGAAAGCCACCTTACCTGACTTAACCTCATCATTAAGAAGATATTCTAAAACTCTCTTTGCCTGACCTGTAATAGCAGGACCAATACCGTCCCCACCACACACGCCTATAATAATCTGGTCAAGTGATTTATAATCAACAAAATCTCCCTGAGCCTTCATTACTTCTACTCTCTTCAATTGCTCCTCAAGTAACTGTCCGAATTTCTCTTTAGCCATTTCAATTTGTTCAGTTCTCATCATAACGATAAACATTCCTTTCTTCACAGACTGCAAATTTGGGGCCATAAGCATCAAATTTGCGATTGAAAAATCTTGATTTTTCAATCTATCCTACAATTCAATCTACTCATTAGGTGCATCTATACTATTGTATGTTTTTTTATAAAGCTTGTCAATTCCAAGAATCCATTGTTTTACCATATTTAGAAGAACAATTACACCAAAGCTATATTAAGTTCCTCCTGAAGCTTAATTACTAGACTATCCAACTCAGCATCAGTTATAACAGTAATACGTCCATTGTCATATTCTGAATCTACCCATTCCTTAACCTTTAATGTAATTGGGTGATCCTTCCCTATAGCAGCCTTATCCTTAAGTTTATAGTATCCATTAATCCAGTGAGCGATTCCTGCAAGACCAGATGTATTGGAGATTGCAACCCTTACAGGGCGATTTAGGATTTTGTCAGTGTCAAATATATTATAAATCTCTTCATTCTTAAGAAGACCATCCGCATGAATCCCAGCTCTGGTAATATTAAAGCTAGCTCCTACAAATGGGGTCCTTGATGGAATATGATATCCAATTTCCTTTTCATAATATTCTGCTAGCTCAGTAATCACAGTGGTATCCATACCATCAAGAGTACCTTTAAGCTGAGCATATTCCATAACCATAGCCTCTAAAGGTGTGTTGCCTGTACGCTCACCTATACCAAAGAGTGAACAGTTAACAGCTGCTGCCCCATATAGCCAAGCTGTAGTAGAATTAGATACCGCCTTATAGAAGTCATTGTGTCCATGCCATTCAAGCCATTTGGAAGGCACCTCACCGTGAGCTATCAATCCATATATTATTCCTTGAACTGACCTAGGAATAACTGCTCCTGAGAAATTAACACCATACCCCATAGTATCACAAGCTCTTATCTTAACTGGTATCTTATATTCTTTTGATAGTTTCATTAGCTCTCTGCAGAAAGGAATTACAAATCCATGAATATCAGAACGAGTAATATCCTCAAGATGACATCTAGGGGAAACCCCTATCTCTAGGCAATCTCTAACTACTGAAAGGTAATGGTTCATCACTTCTCTTCGGGTCATCTTCATTTTATAGAAGATATGATAATCAGAACAGCTTACAAGTATACCTGTTTCCTTTATACCTATATCCTTAACTAATTCAAAATCCTTTTTATTGGCTCTAATCCAAGAGGTCACTTCTGGAAACTCATATCCTCTTTCCATACATTTATAAACTGCATCCCTATCCTTCTTACTATAAAGAAAGAACTCACACTGTCTTATAATTCCCTTAGGTCCACCTAGACGATGGAAATAATCATACATAGTTACAATCTGTTCTGTAGTATATGGAGCTCTAGACTGCTGGCCATCACGAAATGTAGTATCTGTTATAAATATCTCCTCTGGAAGATTGTGTGGTACAATTCTGTCATTAAATGCAATCTTAGGTATCTCATCATAGGGAAATAGATTACGAAAGGTGTTAGGTTTTGTAGTATCAACCAACGGATAGATTGGTTCTTCCAGCTGTAGTAGGTTGTTATGAGGATTAATAAATACTTTTCTTTCATCCATGTTTGTCATCTCCATATTCTTTATAAACATTTTTTTTACTACTCATTCTTAACTTTATCGTGTTAAATCAGTAAATTTGTATAATTGTATACAATTATACATACCTTGTCAAGATAATTTTAAAACAATATTTCATGCTCTAATAATATGCTTACAAATGTATTATTAAACTTATTGAAATAATATGGTAAAATAATGCAATTTGATGTATTATTCTATTGTAAGCACTTCATATAAATTAATTATAGAAAAATCGAATTGGAGGCGTCTAATGAAAGTAAATAAT
>DUNS01000168.1 GCA_012839235.1 Clostridiales bacterium | reverse complement strand
TCTTGCCTTCGATATTATAAACAGCTACATTTGCCATAACTTAAGTTCCTCCTTTCCTAAAGCTCTAGTTTGATTTAACTGATTCCTTAATAATAACTAAGGATTTCTTTGCGCCTGGTACAGCACCTTTTACTAAGATAAGATTCTTTTCAGCATCAACTCTTACCACTTCAAGGTTTTGTACTGTGACTTTAACACTACCCATATGTCCGGCCATCTTCTTGCCCTTAAATACACGTCCTGGGCTTGTAGCAGCACCACTGGAACCTGCATGTCTATGGAACTTGGAACCATGAGCCATAGGTCCTCTGCCTAAACCGTGTCTCTTGATAACACCTTGGAAGCCTTTACCTTTAGACTTTGCGGTTGCGTCAATCTTGTCACCTTCTGCAAATATATCAGCCTTGATTTCCTGTCCAACTTTGTAATCTGAAGCATTCTCAAACTTGAATTCTTTAAGAAATCTCTTATTCTCAACACCTGCTTTTGCAAAGTGTCCTTTTCTTGGCTTATTAACCAGCTTTTCTCTGATATCACCAAATCCAAGCTGTACAGCTGAATATCCGTCATTCTGGGCAGTTTTAACCTGTGTAACGAACATTGGACCAGCTTGTAATACGGTTACGGGAATAAGTACCCCATTCTCACCGAATACTTGGGTCATTCCGACTTTCGTAGTCAAAATCGCTTTCTTCATATTTTACCTCCTATTAATCTACAGCGGATTACACATACTGTGCAATCATCCTAGACAGTCTATCTTATCTATTGATAAACCATAAGGATTTCTTCTTAAATAATTTAATTATTAGCTCCATTATTATGGAAGCATAGTTTCACATCAATTATTTGGTTTTCATCTTGATGTCGATGTACACACCTGCTGGCATCTCTAATCTTGATAATGCATCTACTGTCTTCTGAGTAGGTGTAATAATATCAATCAATCTCTTATGTGTTCTTTGCTCAAACTGTTCTCTAGCATCCTTATACTTGTGAACCGCTCTAAGAACTGTAATTATTTCTTTCCTTGTAGGCAACGGAACTGGTCCGCTCACCTTTGATCCTGTCTTCTTCACAGTATCAATAATCTTACCTGCTGATTGATCGATTAAATGATGATCATACGCCTTCAATGTGATTCTCATTACTTGACTTGCCATAAAAAAAGCCGCCTCCTTTTCGCACTTAATATCAGTACGACAAGTGGTGACTGTACACTCACCCGTGCGTATCTTAATTTTTCGAAGAAACGGACAAACCTTACAGGTTTGTCGAATTAACGAAAATAAAGATTTTCACACGTCTTATCTGCCCTAGGCAGAACGTTAATTTGTACAGTGACTTGTCGCCAGTTTCATAACTTGACCTTCGCTCCACGGAAAACCTACTGAACTTCAGTAGCAACCTCACGTTTCTACGCTATCAATGTCACAACACAGAGATTATACACTATGACATAATCTTTTGCAAGGACTTTTTTAATTTTTTTGAATAAAATTTTTCAGTTACTGTTCAGCCTAAAAATTATGATGAATAAGACCAAACTTAACTCTCCCAACGTCCTGATGCCCCACAAGGAAGTACAAATCCATTAACCGAAACAGGTAGTCCTATTTCATCAGCAGTAACGCTACCACCATATTTACTAACTATTTCTTCGCATAACATATACTTTAATACCCCTGCCTGCAATCCAGTAGTATAGGAATTAATCAAAAAGAATAGGGGCTTATCCTTAAGTAGCTTAGCACAGAGCTGTATAAAAGGATAAATGCTATCCTCAATCTTCCATATCTCACCCTTTGGACCTCTCCCATATGAAGGAGGATCCATGATAATTCCATCATATTTGTTACCGCGACGAATTTCTCTTTCAACAAATTTGACACAATCATCAACTAGATATCTTATAGGAGCATCACCTAGACCTGAAGCAATCGCATTCTCCTTAGCCCAAGTAACCATACCTTTAGAAGCATCCACATGGGTCACAGCTGCTCCTGCCTTAGCTGCTGCCAGTGTTGCACCACCGGTATAGGCAAATAAATTAAGAACCTTTACCTGCTCCCCTTTTGCATTACGAATCTTTTCTGAAAACCAATCCCAATTGACTGCCTGCTCCGGGAATAATCCAGTATGCTTAAAGCTAAATGGTTGAAGATTAAACCTAAGATCCTTGTAGCCTATCTCCCACTGCTTAGGAAGATCGAAGAACTCCCATTCTCCACCACCTTTTTCACTTCTATGGTAATGGGCATTCATTTTCCTCCAGCCTTGATGCTTTTTAGCTGTATTCCATATAACCTGAGGATCAGGCCTTACCAATATATATTCTCCCCAGCGTTCTAACTTCTCACCACCTGAGGTATCAATCACTTCATAATCTTTCCAATTATCTGCTATCCACATGGTAAACTCACTTTCAATTGTATTTCTTGGGCTAATCTGTACTATACCCAAATTAGGAGCTCAAATGCTTCCCATCTTCCGCGTATTTGCTTGCAGATACGCTGCACGTATGCACTTATCCAATAAATCCATGGCATTTATTCAAGCAAGCTTGATAAATGTCCATGTCTTTCTTGGACTAATCTGCCTATTCGTGTACATTATATATCAGCTTTTGCTCAAACACAACATTTCCTTATATAAATATCTCGATTATATCGAGGTCAAAAACCATGTAAAATTTTTATGCTTTGTTAATTTGCACCCATCTAAAAACATTCTAGTAATATAAAACATATTTTCATGGGCAACTGTTCTTAACTCTCCCTATAAGGTTCTATGTGAGCAATTAATTGGGCACTGCCGTTAATACCCTTTTTGATTTTTTCTTCTATATCATGGGCAAGCTCATGGGATTTCTCCACACTTAATTCTGGTTCAGTCATAATGTGCATATCAATATAGAGGTCATTCATACATCCCCTACTTCTTATATTATGAATATCTTTAACTTCTTCAAATTCCATGGCGATATCTCTAACCCGCTTGGTATCTACCACAGCCTTATCCAAAAGTATGGAGCTGTTATCCTTAAATATTTGGATAGCTGCATGGATAATAAAAGCTGCAACAACAAAGGATACTATAGGATCAATAATAATCGGAAGTCCAAAACGAATACATATAAGTGTTACCAGCACCCCCAGAGATACAAAAACATCACTCCTCGTATGCATAGAGTCGGATACAAGAATTTGACTATTAAGCTTTATCCCTGCTCTATATTCAAAAATACAGACGAACACATTAATAATTAAGGTTAATAATAATGAAATCATACTTATTACTGTAACCTCTGCTTCCACAGGACTAATTATTCTATTAATCGCCTCAACAATAATCTTCCCACATATTAGAAAAAGCATACTTGCTATAAACAAACCCGCCATCATCTCAAATTTACCATATCCATATGGATGCTTCTCATCAACGGGCTTGGAAGCTAAGTAAATCCCAACCAATCCTACTATATTAGATGAACCATCGGTAAGTGAATGATATCCATCGGCGGTCATACTAGCACTTCGAATTAAAATACCTATAATTATTTTAATAAATGCAACTGTAAGATTTGCAAATAATATCACCCAGAGAACATGCTTAATCTTCTTATAGTTTAAATACATATGCTCACCCTTCCCAATAATATAAAAAATCATGCTACAAACAACAAAAACCCATGAAACTATAAAATATAGTCCCACAGGTTTAATATCCTGCTGCCCCTGTACCATGAATTCCCTCAGATACACAAATGGCCCGGCTAAGAGTTCCTTATTATATGCCTCATAAGAAACCCTTGGCTTGATAAAATTATTAAATTTTATATCTTATTACACTATATGAAATACCTTAGAATGTGTTAATCATGACTATGAAAAGAAATTATGTTCCTATCAGCCATCCAAAGCCTAAGGAAAAACGTCTCATCAGGGAAACATTCTTTCATAGGTCTTATCAACACCTTGAATGGCTGACAGCATATAACTTCAAACTTTATCCAAAACTCATATCTTTTATCTTGATTTTATCAGTATTTCATACTAAACTTAAAATGTAAATAAATTAACAATACCAATTGAGCAAGAGTACATAGAGTTTTTATGGCTCAACTGCCAAGGATAATGGAGGATATGAATATGGGTATCTTAACTAGATTCAAGGATATTATGGCAAGTAATATCAATGCACTATTAGACAAAGCAGAAGACCCTGAGAAGATGATTGATCAGTGCCTTAGAAATCTTAACTCCGATTTAGGTAAAGTAAAGAGTGAGACTGCAACAATTATGGCTGAGGAACAACGGGCAAGAAGAGCTCTTGAGGAAGTAGATGCCGAGATTGAGAAGATGCAGTCCTACGCTATTAAAGCACTGGAAGCTAATAATGAAGCAGATGCAAGAAAATTCTTACAAGCAAAGGCAACCCTATCAACAAAGCGTCCTGGGCTTTCTGAAGCTTATGAACTGGCTAAAACTAATGCCAATCATATGAGAGAGATGCATGATAAGTTAGTATCTGATATTAATGAACTTGAATCTCGTAAAGATATGATTAAAGGAAAGCTTGCAGTTGCTAAAACTCAAGAACGTATCAATAAGATGGGAGATTCTGTAGCTAACGCTAACAACTCTATGGCAAGCTTTAGAAAGTATGAGGACATGGCTGATAAAGCCTTAGATAAAGCCAATGCTATGGCAGAGCTGAATCGTTCTTCATCATCTAATCAAATCGATGATTTAGTAAGTAAATATACTGATAATGTTAATGTTGATGATGAACTAGCTGCTCTTAAAGCTTCATTAAACAAATAAGATAATAGTTGCCAAATCTAATGTCCGCTGAAAACGGTATAACTTTTCTGCGGACATTTTATCTAGCATAGTGTGAAAGATATACTTTCGCACTGAAGAACTACAAAGCAAGCACAAGGGTGCTCGCTCCTTGTTCTTTCAGGTTTTTCAGATGCCCCTGACGGCATCATGTAGGTCGAATGTGAAGAAAGGTATGATTATAATATGCCCACTGTATTACATTATAAGTGTCCAAACTGCGGAGCAGATATGGCATTCAACACTGAATCAGGAATGCTCCATTGTGACAGCTGTGGACGATCTGACGACATAGAAAAAATGGCCGGAGGTAGAACATCTGGTGGAGAAGTTACATTTGATATGGACGGGGAGGACGAAAGAATCGCAGGTGAAGCCTTCGAAAGGGATTATGAAGATACTTCAACCGAAGATGAACCTGGCAGCCATAATACATTTGAAGGGGATGAAGCTCACCAGTATCATTGTAATAATTGTGGAGCCGTTCTAATAACTGATAGCCAGACAACTGCTACAACATGTAGCTTTTGTGGTGCAGGTGTTGCCCTTGGCGATAGACTAAGTGGTAGTCTTGCCCCAGCAAAGGTAATCCCCTTTTCCATAAGCAAAGAACAAGCTCAGGCTGCTTTTGTCAAATGGTGCCGAAAGGGTCTTTTAACACCTAAGGATTTTATGACTGGGGATCGCATTAAGAACATCACCGGATTATATGTTCCTTTCTGGCTTTACGATATCAATGGACGGGGTGAAGCAGAGGCAATCTGCACCCGAGTAAGAACATATACAAGGGGTGACTGGATATATACACAAACTAAGTATTATGCAGTTTATAGAAAAGTCGACCTTAATTACCTAAGAATACCTGTAGACGCTTCGAAAAAGATGGATGATGCTCTTATGGATAAATTGGAGCCCTATGATTACAATAATCTTAAGGATTTTAATATTCCTTACCTTGTTGGATATATTGCAGAAAAATATGACTTTGACGGAAATCAACTCTTACCAAGGGTTAAGGATCGGGTTGCTTCTTATGTAGATTCATATATTCGCTCTACTATTACTGGTTATTCTACAGTATCCATCCAAAGGAAGGATATCAACCTTCGTCAAAAAAAAGCAGACTATACTCTTATGCCTGTGTGGATGGTATGCTATGACTATAAAAAAGCTGAACATAATTTTGCTATGAATGGACAGACTGGAAAGATTGTTGGTAAGCCACCATTAAGTCCAGGAAAAGTCGCTTCTTGGTTTTTTGGTATATCTGGTATAAGCTTTATAGTATTAAGAGTTTTGACAGCTGTGTTGGGAGGTGCTTAAGATGAGTTTAACAAGACCTTTAATAAAAAGAATTCACTCACTCCCATTATTAATTTTAATCATATCAATTATTTCAATAATAATGAGTGGTTCATTAATTACACATGCCTCAGAAAATAAAGAAAGTATTCCACGGGTTTATGATAATGCTGGTCTTTTATCCACAGATGAGATAGAACACCTTGAGAATCTGTGTATTGAACAGGGTGATGGGGTTGGAATTGAAATACTTGTTCTTACTCACAATGATTCAAGTGCAGAACATCCTGAGTTTTATCTTGAGGATTTCAATGATACTCTTCCAGAAGCTGATAGAGTCCTATTATTAGTGGATATGTATAATCGCATCTTTTGGATTCAGGGCTATGGCTCAGCTGAGACCTATATCCACTCTGATAGAATTGATCAAATAGTTAAGACTATTACCTCTCCCCTATCTAAAGGCAACTATGTGGAAGCTTTTGAAACCTATATTACAATGAGTAGGGATTACATGGAAGATGATTCAGAATTAAACAGGGATTATGATTATACTGTAAATCAACCCCAATCCAATAATCCTGACGGCCCCTTTTATGATGATACATGGCCATATGATAACTATGGTGATAGGAAAGCAGACATATTCACCACTTGGTGGGTTCAGTTAATCATTTCGTTTATTATCGGAGGAATTGCTGTAGGAGTAATGGCATACAATTCAGGTGGGAAAATGACAGCTGGTAGCAGCACTTACTTGGATCGCAGTCAATCTGGCTTGATCGGAAGAAGAGATCAATATCTAAGAACCAGAACAACAAGAGTTAGAAGACCCAAACAAAACAATAGCAACACACGGGGTGGCGGTTTTAATTCAGGGGGCTTTAGAGGTGGTGTTTCCTCAGGTGGACGTTCCCACAGCTCCGGTGGAGGAAGATTTTAATAAAAATTGATATAAACTTTTAAAATGGAGGTATGAATATGGGCTTTTTCAGAAGACAATTAGCCAATGTAGTTGAATGGCAAGAATTTAGAGATGATATGATATTTTACAAATGGCATAATGAGGAGATAAAAAAGGGAAGTAGACTAATAATCCGCCCCGGACAAGACGCTGTATTTCTCTTTAATGGTAAAGTGGAAGGTATCTTTAAGGATGAGGGCGATTATGATATTGAATCCCAGATCATTCCTTTCCTTTCAACTTTAGCTGGATTTAAATTCGGCTTTAATAGTGGCATGAGGGCCGAAGTTCTCTTTATCAATACTAAGGAGTTTATCGTTAAGTGGGGTACCAAGAATGCCATTAACATTCCTACCTCTCAGCTTCCTGGTGGAATGCCTATCAGAGCTAACGGAACCTTTAGCTTTAAGGTTAATGACTATGTAAAGCTAATTGATAAGATAGCTGGTGTAAGAGATACCTATCATGTTGAGGATGTAAAGCTTCGGATAACCACTATACTTGATCAGTTATTAATGAAATGGATTACCAAGGAAGGCAAGGATATATTTAACCTACAAGCTAATTCCTTTGATATATCCAAGGGCATACAAGAGGATCTTGATATGCAGCTTTTTGATACAGGTCTTACTATTACTGCTTTTAGCATAATGAGCTTTACGTATCCAGACGAAGTTCAGGCTATGGTTAATAAAAGCGCCTCTCATAGCATGGTTGGAGATCTTGGCCGTTATCAACAGGTAGAGATGACCGATGGAATTGCTTCAGGTAAAGTCAAAGGGGGAGGAACTGCCTCCGACATGGCAGGAATGATGATGGGCATGAATGTTGCTAATGCCATGCTTAAAAACATGGATGAAAGTATTTCAAAGTCCAATAAGGAGAACAACTCAGGAACGAAAGCTAACTTCTGTCCCAACTGTGGAACTAAAGCAGAAAGCGGAAACTTCTGCAGTAACTGTGGCCAGAAGCTATGATAAACAATATGATATTTTTTATATAAAGTACCATTGACTATTAACCACATAAAACATACTTAAGGAGAAGCCAACATGATGATATCTAAAAAAAGACCTATTATATGTATTGCTGTTTTTCTATTAATGTTCCTTACTGTAATTTCATTACCTAATAAAGCAAGTGCCTCCAGCAAAGATTTTGTAATACAAGGTAACAATCTAGTTGCTTATAAAGGCAAATCTTCAACAGTTACTATACCAAAAAACGTAAAAACAATAGTTGGTTTGGCATTCTATCGTAACCCTTATGTTAAAAAAGTTATTATACCTGATTCTGTCAAAATAATTGATGAGGCTGCTTTCTTATATTGCTATGATTTACATACAGTGAAATTAGGTAAGTCAGTCACAAAAATAGAAAAAGACGCCCTTTATTCTATCTTTGAACTAAAATCTATTGAAATACCAAGCTCGGTAAAAACTATAGAAGAAGGGGTTTTTGATGAATTGCTAAATCGTGACTTTACGATTATCGGAAAGAAGGGATCTGCAGCTGAAAAGTATGCAAAGACCTATGGCTTTAAATTCAAGTCAAAATAAACTCCTATTCTAATCCGAATTATTAGTATTTTTACCATAAAATTGACCCCCATATGATAGCTTTCTGGCTAACATATGGGGGCCAATTTATTAAGAAAACATCTTTCTTTTCTATTTTTAATCTATTTTAAATATTTCATCGTTCATTAAATTACCCAAATTCTTGCTTGCATCCTCCATAGAGTTTCCTTTTGCTCCAAAGTAGAACTTAATCTTTGGCTCAGTTCCTGAAGGTCTGATAGCACACCAAGCATCATCAGTTAGTTCAAAGTATAATACATCGGACTTTGGAAGCCCAGTAGGAGTTATATTACCACTTTCTAAATCGGTGATTGTATCATTCTTGTAATCTCTTATACGTAACACCTGATAGTCTCCAGCTTGCTTTGGAGGATTCTTTCTAAACTCATCCATTATAGATTTGATCTTCTCCATACCTTCGATTCCCTTAAATGTTACTGCTATTAGATCTTCTTTATAATAACCATATTTTTCGTAGATATTATTCATCTGCTCATATAAGGATATTCCCTGTGTTTTATAATAGGCTGCAGCCTCACATAAGGTCATAACTGCAACAATTGCATCCTTATCCCTAGAATGGGTACCTACAAGGAAACCATAGCTCTCTTCAAATCCAAATATAAATTCATTACTTCCAGTTTCCTCAAAAAGCTTAATCTGTTCTCCAACATATTTAAATCCAGTAAGAACTTCGATTAGTTTAACTCTATAGTTATCAGCTATTCTATCCGAAATATTACCAGTAACTATTGTTTTAATTAATGCTCCATTCTTAGGTAATGTCTTGTTCTTATCCCTTTGTGATAAGATATACTCTGCTATCAAAGCACCAGTCATATTACCATTAAATAAAACAAATTCACCTTTATCATTCCGTACCTGCAATCCCATTCTATCAGCGTCTGGATCCGTAGCAAGGATAATATCAGCTCCAACTTTATCTGCTAACTCCTTGGCCATGGTGTATACATTGGGATCTTCAGGATTAGGATATCCTACAGTGGAAAAATCAGAATCAGGAAGCTCCTGCTCCTTTACAATATATACTTTATCAAATCCAATTTCCTTAAGAATTTCACGAACTGGTAGATTGCCTGTTCCATGAAGAGGAGTATAGACAATCTTAAGCTCCTTTCCTCCTTCACTAATAGGATTGATAACAAGCTTCTTTAGCTCAGCTATATACTTATCATCAATTTCCTTACCTATCATGGTAAGGAGTCCAGCCCCAATTGCCTCATCCTTACTCATAGTCTTCGCAACAGAGAAATCTGTAATAGCATTAACTTCATTGATAATCTCAAAATCCTTTGGATAGGTTATCTGTGCCCCGTCTTCCCAGTATACCTTATATCCATTATATTCTGGAGGGTTATGGCTTGCAGTAATAACAATACCTGCTATGGCAGAAAGTTCCCTAAGGGCATATGAAAGTTCTGGAGTAGGTCTAAGTGTTTCAAAAAGATAAGCTTTAATTCCATTAGCATTTAGACACAAGGCAGTATCCAGTGCGAATTCTGGAGACATTCTTCTAGAATCATATGCTATTACTACGCCTCTACTTGCTCCATTTTGCTTAATAATATAGTTTGCTAGACCTTGGGTAGCTCTACGAACCGTATATATATTCATTCGGTTAACTCCAGCTCCTAATACACCTCGAAGACCTCCTGTGCCAAACTCAAGATCCTTGTAAAACCTCTCTTTTATCTCATTATCATTGTCTTTTAACGCCAACAATTCATTTCTAGTTTCCTCATCAAAGTAATGATTTTGTATCCACTCTTGATACTTATTAATATATTCCATAATACGTCCTTATACCTTTCCTAAATCCACCTTTTGCTGATAAATCTATCAATCCTATTGTATGAATTCATGCAAAATAATTTATATCTAATATAAACCCATATTTACTCCAAATTCAAGTGCTATTTATAATTATGTAGGTATTTAAGAATTTATCTTACTTTTTGTAGCAAGCCCTTAATATATGAGGTTTATTTCATATAAAAAGAGGATGTTGTAATAAATTAATCATAGGTTGGCATATGCCATTTCATAAGCTATTCGCTTTAAGAAACTATAATATTTATTTACAACATCCCCTTACTATTACTTAATTGAGAAAAAAGTAATTAAGCAAATACATGCTTTATAGACCATCACTATAATCGTCTTCATCTATGCCTTTTAAGTTGAATTCTACTTCTGTATAATCCCCCTCGTTATGGACATTTTCACCCATTGAAATATGAGCGTCATCTACACCAGGAATACTATCTTCCCTTTGCAAATCATCTCCATCCTTGTGGAACTTATCTTCATCATAGACAACTTCAGCAATTCCATCTTCCACCTCATGATTCCCTTCCTCAGAATACTCAAAATTTTCAAATTCATCTGAATATTCTCCTTCAAAATCTTGAGGATACATATCTTCAATTTCAGAATCTGTGTCAAGCTTTACTGAACGATATCTCTTCATACCAGTTCCTGCAGGGATTAATTTACCAATGATGACATTTTCCTTAAGTCCTATCAACGGATCAACCTTACCCTTTATGGCAGCTTCTGTAAGAACCTTTGTTGTTTCCTGGAAGGAGGCTGCGGAAAGGAAGGAGTTAGTTGCTAGAGAGGCCTTGGTAATACCAAGCATAACCTGTTTGCCATCAGCTGGCTCTAGGCCTTGCTCTATCAAGCCATTATTAACTTCCTGATATTCTAAGATGTCAATCATAGATCCAGGTAGGAAATTAGAATCCCCATTGTCCTCTATACGAACCTTCTTAAGCATCTGACGAACTATTACTTCAATATGCTTATCATTAATCTCAACACCCTGTAGACGGTAAACTCGCTGAACCTCTTGGATCATGTAGTCCTGAACAGCACGAACACCCTTAATCTTAAGGATATCATGAGGATTTACGCTACCTTCTGTTAACTCATCACCGGCTTCAATTATATCACCTTCTGAAACCTTAATTCTTGAACCATAAGGTATTAAGTATGATTTTGATTCTACTGTTTCATCGTTTGTAACAACAACTTCTCTCTTTTTCTTTGTATCTTTAATTGTTACGACGCCACCAAATTCAGCAATGATTGCAAGTCCCTTAGGTTTTCTTGCTTCAAAAAGTTCTTCGACACGAGGAAGACCTTGGGTAATATCATCACCAGCAACACCACCTGTATGGAACGTACGCATAGTAAGCTGTGTACCTGGCTCACCGATTGACTGAGCAGCAATAATACCAACTGCTTCACCAACCTGTACAGCCTCACCAGTTGCCATGTTTGAACCATAGCATTTAGCACAAACACCAATATGAGATTTACATGTTAATATTGTACGAATCTTAACCTTATCTGTACCAGTTGCAATTATTCTTGCAGCTCTGTTAGGTGTTATCATATGATTGGCTTTAACAATCAATACTCCATCATTATCATATATGCTCTCACAAGCGTAACGGCCTGTAATTCTTTCCTCTAATGTTTCTATAACTTCGTTGCCATCAGTAAATGCTTTTATCCACATTCCTGGTATCTCTTCATCATGATTGTGAAGTCCACAGTCTGTGTCACGGATAATTAGGTCTTGAGCAACGTCTACAAGACGTCTGGTTAGATAACCAGAGTCAGCTGTACGAAGAGCTGTATCTGATAGACCTTTTCTAGCACCATGGGCAGATATAAAGTATTCCAATACATCAAGACCTTCACGAAGGTTTGACTTAATAGGTAACTCAATAGTTTTACCGGTTGTATCAGCCATAAGACCACGCATACCAGCTAACTGTTTAATCTGCTTATCAGAACCACGGGCTCCTGAGTCAGACATCATCTTAATATTATTAAATTTATCAAGTCCTTCAAGTAGGGTATCCGTAAGGATATTGTCGGCATCTTTCCATGTATCTATAACAGCGCTGTATCTCTCTTCTTCTGTCATTCTACCACGTTTATATTCTTTTTGAATGTTCTCGATAGTCATTTCTGCATCTGTTATAATGTGTTTCTTTTCTTCTGGTACCTTCATATCTGATATAGATACTGTGATAGCAGATTTAGTAGAGAGCTTATAACCCATACTCTTTATTTTATCAAGTATTTCAGCGGTTTGTGTAGCTCCATGAATATTGATGCATTTTTCAAGTATCTGTTTAAGTTGCTTCTTACCAACTAGGAAATCAACCTCTAACTTAAGGAAGTTTTCTTCCTTAGTTCTATCAATCAATCCAAGATCTTGAGGAATAATCTCATTGAAAACAAATCTACCTAATGTAGACTCAATTGTCCTATAAGCTTCTACTCCATTATTATCTACACCATGCTGTCTAACTCTAATAATTTCATGTAAAGATATTACCTTATTCTCATAAGCTAATATAGCCTCATTAACATTCTTAAAGCTATGGATAACTCCATCTTCTCTTTCCTTAACAATTGTTAAGTAATAGATACCAAGAACCATATCCTGTGATGGTACTGCTACTGGAGCTCCATCAGAAGGCTTTAACAGGTTGTTAGGGGATAGCAATAAGAAACGACATTCCGCCTGTGCTTCAACTGAAAGTGGAAGATGGACAGCCATCTGGTCACCATCAAAGTCAGCGTTATATGCAGTACATACCAATGGATGAAGCTTGATAGCCTTACCCTCAACCAATACTGGTTCAAAGGCTTGAATACCAAGTCGGTGTAAGGTTGGAGCACGGTTAAGCATTACAGGATGCTCGCGAATAACCTCTTCTAGCACATCCCATACTTCAGGCTGTAGCCTTTCAACCATCTTCTTTGCTGATTTTATATTATGTGCAGTTCCCTGTGCTACTAATTCTTTCATAACAAAAGGCTTAAATAATTCAATAGCCATCTCTTTAGGTAAACCACACTGGAAAATCTTAAGCTCAGGACCAACAACGATAACTGAACGACCTGAATAATCCACACGCTTACCAAGTAAGTTTTGACGGAAACGTCCCTGCTTACCCTTTAACATATCAGAAAGAGATTTAAGAGGGCGATTACCTGGTCCAGTAACTGGTCTTCCTCTACGTCCATTATCTATTAAAGCATCTACTGCTTCCTGTAACATTCTCTTTTCATTACGAACAATTATATCAGGAGCACCAAGTTCAAGTAGTCTCTTGAGACGATTGTTACGGTTAATAATTCTACGATACAAATCATTCATATCTGAGGTTGCAAAACGGCCACCATCTAACTGTACCATAGGTCGAAGATCTGGTGGGATAACAGGAATTACAGAAAGTATCATCCATTCTGGTTTATTACCAGATTCACGGAATGCTTCCACAACCTCAAGACGCTTAATAATTCTTGCTCTCTTTTGGCCAGTAGAATCCCTAAGCCCTTTCTTAAGTTCCTGCGCTTCTTTCTCTAAATCTATTCCACCTAAAAGCTCTTCAATAGCTTCTGCCCCCATTCCTAAACGGAAAGCAGAATAACCATATTTTTCAATTGCTTCTTGTTTTTCCTTCTCTGTTAGTACCTGCTTATAAGCAAGCTCAGTATTACCAGGATCTAGAACTATATAGGAAGCAAAATATAATATTTTTTCTAAAACTCGTGGTGAAAGATCAAGTATTAAGCCCATACGACTTGGTATTCCTTTGAAATACCAAATATGTGAAACAGGGGCTGCAAGTTCAATATGACCCATTCTTTCACGACGTACACTGGCCTTAGTAACCTCAACACCACAACGGTCGCAAACTACGCCTTTGTAGCGAATCTTTTTATATTTACCACAATGACACTCCCAGTCCTTACTAGGTCCGAAAATTCTCTCACAGAACAATCCGTCTTTCTCTGGCTTTAGGGTTCTATATTAATTGTCTCCGGCTTTCTAACTTCTCCTTTGGACCATTCCCTGATCTTTTCTGGTGAAGCCAAACCTATCTTTATTGCATCATAGTTTACTTGTTGCTCTTCATTTATAAATTCAGGCATTCTTTGGCACTCCCTTCGTTAATACTCATTACAGACAAAAATATAATTGACTATTCTTCTTCCTCATCTGAGACAAAGTCGTCATCGAGCATATTAACTCCATCATCGTCCTCGTCACCTTCATCCGCATCTTCAGAGTTTTCGTCGTAGATATCAAACACATCCGTATCTATATCTTCAACACTAGTCTGAGTAAATCCAGCATTGTCATAACCTTCATCATATCTGAAGTTGTTGTCCCCTTCAATTAATGGTGTAAGATCAGAATCTCCTGTTTCAATACTTTCGTTCATCTTTACTTCATTACCGCTCTCATCGAGAACAGTAACATCCAGTGCCAGGGATTGAAGTTCTTTTAATAGTACCTTGAATGATTCTGGAATACCTGGTTCGGAAATATTCTCACCCTTAATGATAGCTTCATAGGTTTTAACACGTCCGGTAACATCATCTGATTTAACTGTAAGAATTTCTTGAAGAATGTAGGCAGCGCCATAAGCCTCAAGTGCCCAAACCTCCATTTCTCCAAATCTCTGTCCACCAAACTGCGCTTTACCACCTAGAGGCTGCTGTGTAACTAGGGAATAAGGCCCTGTAGAACGAGCATGAATCTTATCATCTACCAAGTGATGCAGCTTTAGATAATGCATAAAACCAACAGTAACTGCTCCATCGAAGTACTCACCTGTTCTACCATCTCGTAACATTACTTTACCATCTTTATTAATAGGAACACCCTTCCAATCCTCTCTGTTTTGAGGATTTTCTTTTAGATATTCCATAAATTCAGGATTTAATTGTCCCTTATATTTAGCTTCAAATTCTTCCCAAGTTGTATTGGCAAAATCGTTAGCAATTTCAAGTGTATCAAAAATATCAAACTCATTAGCACCGTCAAAAACAGGTGTAGAGATATCAATTCCCAATACCTTTGCTGCTAGTGATAGATGTATTTCAAGTACTTGACCAATATTCATACGGGATGGTACACCCAAAGGATTAAGTACTATATCAAGAGGTCTACCATTTGGTAAAAATGGCATGTCTTCTACTGGAAGTACTCGAGAAACAACACCCTTATTACCATGACGACCAGCCATTTTATCACCCACTTGAATCTTTCTCTTTTGGGCAATATATACACGAACGGTCTCATTAACACCAGGAGAAAGCTCATCTCCATTTTCCCTAGTAAATACCTTGGCATCAACTATAATACCATATTCACCATGAGGAACCTTCAAGGAAGTATCTCTTACCTCTCGTGCCTTCTCACCAAATATAGCTCTTAGTAGACGTTCTTCTGCCGTTAGTTCTGTTTCACCCTTAGGTGTTACTCTACCAACTAAGATATCTCCTGCACGAACCTCAGCACCAATACGGATAATACCTCTCTCATCTAGATCCTTAAGGGCATCATCACCAACACCTGGTACATCACGGGTTATTTCCTCTGGTCCAAGCTTTGTATCTCTGGATTCTGCTTCATATTCTTCTATATGAATGGAGGTATATACATCCTCCTGAACTAAACGCTCACTTAATAATACCGCATCCTCGTAGTTATAGCCTTCCCAGGTCATAAATCCGATAAGAGGGTTTTTCCCTAAAGCTAATTCTCCCTTAGAAGTGGAAGGACCATCAGCAATAACCTGGCCTGCTTCGACTCTATCACCCTTTTTAACCGTAGGTCTTTGATTAATACAGGTACCCTGGTTACTCTTAACGAACTTTAACATACGATAATTAGATTTGGAATTATCGTCATTCTTAATTGTAATATTTTTAGCTGTAACACGCTCAACAACACCGGATTTCTTAGCAAGAACACATACACCGGAGTCAATAGCAGCCTTGGCCTCAATACCTGTACCAACAACTGGAGCTTCTGTAACTAACAATGGAACTGCCTGACGCTGCATGTTAGCACCCATCAAAGCACGGTTAGCATCGTCATTTTCTAAGAAAGGTATTAATGCTGTGGCAACAGAGAAAACCATCTTAGGAGAAACATCCATAAAGTCAACTTTTTCTTTATCAAAACTAGACGTCTCCTCTTTAAAACGACCGGACACGCTATTATTCATAAAATGACCTTCCTCATCAAGAGGCTCATTAGCTTGTGCTACTACATATTTATCCTCTTCATCCGCAGTCATATAGATAACATCATCTGTTACCTTTGGAGCAGTAGGGTCAGATTTATCTACCTTTCTATAAGGCGCTTCAATAAAACCATATTCATTAATTCTTGCATAAGATGCAAGATTGTTAATAAGTCCAATGTTAGGACCCTCAGGAGTCTCAATCGGACACATTCTTCCATAATGGGAGTAATGAACGTCTCGAACCTCGAAGCCTGCTCTATCACGAGATAAACCACCAGGTCCCAAAGCCGAAAGACGTCTCTTATGGGTAAGCTCACCAAGAGGATTATGTTGATCCATAAACTGTGACAGCTGAGAGCTTCCAAAGAATTCTTTAACTGACGCTGTTACAGGTTTTATATTAATCAAGGACTGTGGACTTATACTTTCAATATCCTGTGTTGTCATTCTTTCTCTAACAACACGTTCCATTCTTGATAAACCAATACGATATTGGTTCTGTAAAAGTTCCCCTACCGCACGGATTCTTCTATTACCAAGATGATCGATATCATCCGCATAGCCAATCCCATATTCTAAGTGAATATTATAATTAATGGAAGCTATAATATCTTCCCTGGTTATATGCTTTGGTATAAGCTCACTCATGTTTTTCTTTATAGCTTCTTTTAGATCTTCTTCACCAAGATTCTCGTCTAATATCTTTTTAAGAACTGGATAGTAAACATTCTCACTAATTCCTAGTTCCTTCTTATCAAAGTTGATATAGCCTGCAATATCAACCATCATATTAGAAAGTACCTTAGCATTACGTTCTTCCGCTTGTACCATTACTGAAGGCACTGCAGCGTTTTGAATCTTAATTGCTAACTCATTAGTAACTTCAGTACCAGCAGCAGCAAGAATTTCACCTGTATTTCTATCCACAACATCTTCCACTAGCACAAAGCCAACGATACGATTGTGATAAGATAATTTCTTGTTGAATTTATATCTTCCTACCTTAGCAAGATCATATCTTCTTGCATCAAAAAACATACTATTTAATAGGGCCTCAGCATTCTCTACTGCTAAAGGCTCTCCTGGACGAAGCTTTTTATACAACTCTAATAACCCATCCTGATAGCTGCCTTCTGGATCCCTTGCGGTACTAGGGTCCTTAGCTAGGCTGGCTAAGATTTTGGGCTCTTCACCAAATAATTGCTTAATTTCTTCATTTGTTCCATATCCCAAGGCTCTAATAAATGTTGTGATTGGAACCTTCCTATTACGATCCACACGAACGTAAAACACATCATTAGAATCTGTTTCGTATTCCAACCATGCGCCCCTATTCGGAATTACAGTGGCTGAAAACAACCTCTTACCAATTTTATCATGTTCTACTGCATAATAAATTCCTGGGGAACGTACTAATTGACTAACGATAACTCTTTCCGCGCCATTGATTACAAATGTACCAGTTTCTGTCATTAAGGGTAAGTCACCCATGAAAATATCGTGCTCATTAATCTCGTTATTTTCCTTGTTATGAAGTCTTACCTTTACTTTTAGAGGCGCAGCATATGTCGCATCTCTTTCTTTGCATTCATCAATTGTATATTTAATATCGTTTTCACAAACGGAGAAACCAACAAATTCTAGACTTAAATATCCACTATAATCAGATATAGGAGAAATATCATCAAATACTTCCTTTAATCCTTCGTCTATAAACCATTGATATGAATCCTTCTGAACCTCAATAAGATTGGGCATCTCCAGGACTTCTCTCTGTCTTGAATAACTCATTCTAACGTTGTTACCGACTTTAATTGGATGCATTCTGTTTTTATCCATTGACGTTTTCACCCCTTGAATTTAATAAGTTTCAATCTTGAATAAAAAACTCTTTCCATTTCCTTGTTTATATGCTATAATATATTTAAATAGGCATATATCACCACAATAGTGCATCTTTCATACTACCATACTTATTTTTACGTGTCAACAATTTATTTGCTGATTTTTTTATTTTTCTCATACATAAGATACAATTTGTATAAGTCCTCTGTCGTAGGGACTTTTTTTATGTCCATTATGCCTATATGGTAATTATTATCAATTATTTATCTATTAAACCTTTTTAATTAAAAAACCCTCGAACATTGAACTCTTCCCCTAATAATAGACAGTTAAAATAATAAAACTGCTATCGCGGAATGAGTATTTCAACATTCGAAGGTTTTATGTTTTTTAAAACATGAGATTATTTAAAGGTAACCTTAGCACCTTGCTCCTCAACCTTAGCCTTGATATCATCAGCTTCAGCCTTAGCAACGCCTTCTTTAATAACCTTAGGAGCTCCATCAACAAGATCCTTAGCTTCCTTTAGTCCTAAGCCAGTAATTTCACGAACAACCTTGATAACCTTAACTTTGTTTGGACCAACTTCAGTTAACTCAACGTCAAATTCTGACTTCTCTTCTTCTGCTGCTGCACCTGCGCCTGCTCCACCTGCTGCTACTACAACACCTGCTGCTGCGGATACGCCAAATTCTTCTTCACATGCTTTTACTAAATCATTTAATTCTAATACGGTAAGGCCCTTAATCGCCTCAATGAACTCTTGAGTTGTCATTATAATATACCTCCATTAATTTTTAATTGTAATCTTATCCGGAAGTCCTCCGGTCTAAGGTTTTTCTACATTGTTAAATATGTTGCTTGTCAACATTACGCTGTTTTCTCAGCATTCTCAGCGATTTGCTTAAGCACACGAGCAAAGTTTGTAATTGGTGACTGTAAGCTTCCAAGTAACTTGGAAATAAGAACATCTCTTGAAGGGATTGTCGCGATAACTTGAATGCCCTTCTGATCATAATAAGTTCCTTCTACAACTCCTGCTTTGAACTCTAACTTAGGCATTGTCTTTGCACACTCTAATAAAACTCTCGCAGGGGCAGTCGCATCTTCCATTCCAAATGCTACAGCAGTTG
>DUNS01000167.1 GCA_012839235.1 Clostridiales bacterium | reverse complement strand
GTACATTCCTAATAATACCCTATCATATCTTTAACCTGAGGAATTCTATAGAGCAGTGAATAGAGCATAGCTGATAATATTATGCCAAATAGATTCTGAACAGAGTTTAGTGGGATTCCAGAAAGAGCACCAGCTAGGCCATACATAAAATATTCAACTGTAAAATATCCTAAGGTCACTATAATACCACTAAATACACCTGCTAAGATGACGGAGTAAAGCTTTCTCTTTAGCTTTCGATATATCAATGAGCAGAGTATAGCTGCTAATCCCTTTATAAAAAATGTAGCAAGAGCATATTGTGGGTAAGCTGCCAATAAATCAGCTAGTAAGGAGCCAATGCCTGCTGATAAGGCACCATATAGTGGTCCAAGCATGATGCCTGAGAGTATTACGAAAGAATCACCTGGATGGATATACCCGATAGGTAAGGGAAATTTAAATATATATGTTGTAAAGCATGTCAGTCCTGCTATCAATCCAGCAGTGATAAATTTCTTTAGTTGATTTGTGTTCATATCATATGACCTCCCTTAGTGTGCATCATGTAATTTAGTTATCTGAAATCATATCACAGATGATATATCTTTACAATATAAATATAATCGCCTATGAGCTAATAGTGGCTGGTCTACTTTGATAGTTTGGATAGGGGCTTGCTATAATAGTTGTTAGCGTATAATTAGGTTAGGGAAAGTGGGAAAGATTTACATTCTTATTTTAGAGTACAGAAAAGCACCCCTTTGTGGTAAAATTAGGTTTATCGAAGACCAATAAAACTACAAAGGAAGGTGCCTTTCATGAATGAAATTATACTACAATGTCTGACCAAAAATCTAGAGGGATTCGTAAAAAAGTTAACTGATACAATTATAACCAAGAAAGATGCTTCAGATCTTGCTATCGGGGTGAAAGAGGAAACCGATGAGATGGGCAGAAACATTATGACTATGCTTATGGAAACGATGGATGAAGTGATTAAAAACGAACCAGGGCGTAGTGACCGATACGAAGTAGTTCATACTGATAATCCCAATACTCTTCTTTGCTGCCTTGGGAGTTTTAGTTACAAAAGAACTTACTACCGAGATAAAAAGACAGGTGAATACGTTTACCTAAGTGATCATCAATTCGGTATAAAACCTAAAACTAAAACAATGGAGGATTCGAAAGCTTTGGCACTTAAGGAAGCCGTAGAATCAAGCTATAGAAAAGGTGGTCTCTGTGCCAGCGTAACAGACTCTCTTTCAAAAGGGAGTATAAAAAACCTAATTCACGGTCTTGTTGTAGACATGCCTCAACCAGAAATTAAGGAGAAAAAGAAGGTTAAGACACTGCATATCAATGCGGATGAGGACCATGTAGCAGCTCAGTTCTGGAATGTCAAAGGCGACTTGAAACAGAATGAAGATGGGACTAAGAACAATACTATCATGCCGAAACTGGTTTATGTCTATGAAGGGACAGAGAGAGAAAGTCCAGTAAGCAAACGCTGGAAGCTGGTAAACCCGCACTATTTCAGCGGCTTGTATGAAAGGGAACATAATACAGATTTATGGCTTGAAGTGGCTAATTACATAGATACCCACTATGACATGGACTTCTTAGAAACAGTGTATCTGTGTGGAGATGGAGCAAATTGGATTAAGCAGGGGATATCATGGATCAGCAAGAGTCAGTTTGTGCTGGATAAGTTCCATTTAAAAAAATATATTCATAAAAGTGTAACACATATGGGAGATCAGGCAGAGATTATGAAGCAGATGATAGAGGACGAACTTAGTTTTGAGGACAAGTCGGCAATCAATGAAATATACAGAAAATTGATAGACTTTGCAGAGAGTGAAAGTAAGAAAGAGGAAGTAGAAAAGGCAAGAAAGTATATCATGAACAACTGGAAAGGTATTACAATCTATAACACCAGAGGGAATGAGATAACAGGTTGTAGTGCGGAAGGACATGTAAGTCACATACTGTCATCTAGGATGAGTAGCCGCCCGTTAGGATGGTCAAAAAAAGGAGCAGACAACATGGCAAAACTCCGAGTATTCGCATGGAACGGTGGAAATATTTATGATCTGTTGATGTATCGAAAATACAAGGAACGCCAAGAAGAGAGAGATGAAGAAAGAGATACAATAGTGAAAAGAGCCCGTACTCGTATAGCGAAGAGTAATAATAGTAATAATCATACTCTTGGTGCAATAGAGACCGGTAGAGTGAACTGGTTGTATGAAATGATGAAAGGTATCCGTGGAACCTGCGGATAATACTCCTTATACCTCTTAACTGCCTATAAGCAGAAGGAAATAGTCCGGTCAAGGATGCGCAGCACCGTTGTCAAACGGCGAAGTCCTTGAGGGGACTGTTTCGTGATGCTATAAAAAGAAAAGAGGAATAAGGAGTTGAAAATAAATTTGGATTGATTATAATGATGATAAACAAATCTATTTTAATCATCAAGGGGACACTCTGCCCAATTAAATCCTAAGGTAACTAAACGCAATCATAATAGTTAAAAAATTTGACACTTTGTACCACATATAATATAATTTG
>DUNS01000166.1 GCA_012839235.1 Clostridiales bacterium | reverse complement strand
GATTTTTCAGAAGTGAATATTTTTATATTCACTTTGCAAATATTGTGCCTAAGGCCCAAAGTATGCAGATAAGGAGAAAGGGGATGTTTTCGTATGAAGTATGGATATTTTGATAATGAAGCAAAAGAATATGTTATTGATAGGGTGGATCTGCCTACTTCCTGGACCAATTACTTAGGGGTTAAGGATATGTGTGCTGTTGTAAACCATACTGCTGGAGGATATGTCTTTTATAAATCACCAGAGTACCACCGTATAACTAGATTCCGTCCCAATGGTGTGCCAATGGATCGACCAGGTCATTATGTTTATCTTAGGGATGATGAGTCTAAGGACTATTGGAGCATATCCTGGCAGCCCGTAGGAAAGTCCTTAGAGGAAGCTAAATATGTATGTCGTCATGGTATGTCCTATACCAAATACCAATGCGAATATAACGGAATTAAAGCAGAGCAGAAGCTATTTATTCCTATAGATGACCCAGTTGAGCTATGGGATGTTAAGATTAAGAATACAAGTAATGAAACGAGAAGCATTAGTGTGTACTCATATCTGGAATTTTCCTATCACCATATAGATATGGATAATCAAAACTTTCAGATGAGTAATTATGCTGCAGGATCATCTTATGAGGATGGGATAATAGAGCATGATTTATTCTATGAGGAGTTTGGTTATCAGTATTTTACTTCTAATTTTACTCCAGATGGCTTTGACTGTTTAAGGGATAAATTTATTGGATCATATCGTACAGAGGACAATCCTATTGCAGTAAAGAAAGGACTTTGTTCTGGAAGCTTTGAAAAAGGTGGTAATCACTGTGGTTCCTTACATAAAAAGCTAGTTCTTAAGCCAGAGGAAGAGGTTCGGGTTATCTTCATGTTAGGAGAAGGTAATAGAGATGCTGGTAGAGTGATTAGAGATAAATATTCTGTCTTATCCAATGTTGACAGGGAAGCTGCAAGATTAGCAGATTTCTGGAGAGATAAAATGGATAAGTTACAAGTAGAGACGCCAAACCCAGGAATGAATACCCTTATTAATATATGGACTTTATATCAGGCTGAGATTAATGTTATGTTCTCAAGATTCGCCTCATTTATCGAGGTGGGTGGTAGAACTGGTCTAGGGTATAGGGATACATCTCAGGATTCTATGACAATCCCCCATTCTAATCCTACTAAATGCCGACAAAGAATTGTAGAGCTGCTTCGTGCCCTGGTGTCAAAAGGATATGGACTCCATCTATTTCGGCCTGAGTGGTTTGAACCAGATAATGAAACTAAGCCATTTAAATCTCCTACAGTTATACCAACACCAGATAAGAATGATCTAATACATGGAATTGATCAAGCCTGCTCTGATGATGCACTTTGGCTAGTTAGCTCCATTGCAGAGTATGTTAGAGAAACCGGTGAATTAGAGTTTTTAGATGAAATCATTACATATGCTGATGGAGGGGAAGGGTCTGTATATGAGCATATGACTAGGATATTGGACTTCTCAGGTGAACAGGTTGGAGCATCTGGTATATGTAAGGGCCTAAGAGCAGACTGGAATGATTGCCTTAATCTTGGAGGAGGAGAAAGTGCTATGGTATCCTTCCTTCATTACTGGGCATTGGAGAATTTCCTTGATCTTGCCAGCTACCTTGGTAAAGATGAGGATGTATTAAAATATAGTAACATGAAAGATAGAGTTAAGAAGGTCTGTGAAGAAGTATTATGGGATAAGGAATGGTATATCAGAGGTATTACCAAGAAGGGTAAAAAAATTGGGACTCATGAGGATAAAGAAGGAAAAATCCATCTAGAATCCAATGCTTGGGCTGTATTATCTGGACTAGCTTCCTATGACAAGGGAATACAGGCTATGGATTCTGTGAAGAAGTATCTTTCTACTCCTTATGGAATAATGCTTAATGGACCTTCCTATACAGTTCCGGATGATGATATAGGCTTTGTTACAAGAGTATATCCTGGACTTAAGGAGAACGGAGCAATATTTAGCCACCCTAATCCTTGGGCATGGGCTGCTGAATGTATCCTTGGTCGTGGGGATAGGGCTATGGAATATTATGATGCCTTAAGTCCTTATAATCAGAATGATATGATAGAAATACGTGAAGCTGAACCATACTCTTATTGTCAATTCATTGTAGGTAAGGAGCACACTGGGTATGGCAGAGCAAGGCATCCATTTATGACAGGAACAGGGGGATGGGCTTACTTTTCTGCCACAAGGTATATTCTTGGAATACGTCCAGGTCTTGATAGACTTAATATTGATCCCTGTATTCCAGAGGATTGGGATAGCTTTAAGGTTCATAGAGTATGGAGAGATGCAACCTATAATATTGTTGTTTTGAACCCTGATAAGGTTATGAAGGGTGTTAAAAGTATAAAGCTTAATGGAGAACTAGTTGACAAGATTGAAGTACAACCAAAAGGTAGTATTAATGAAGTTATTATTACCATGGGTTAGGCTAAGGAGGATGGGTAGTGATTAAATTTGGAACAGGCGGTTGGAGAGCGGTTATTGGTGATGGGTTCACCAAAGAAAACATTCAGAAGCTTTCTAAAGGATTGGCTATGAAGATGAGAGATGAAGGTGTAGAAGATAAGGGAATTGTAATAGGCTATGACCGTCGCTTTCTATCAAAGGAAGCTATGCGTTGGGCAGGTGAAGTGTTCGCAGCTGAAGGCATAGAGGCCTATCTGGTCAACCAGTCCGCGCCAACACCTCTTATTATGTACTATGTTATGAGCCATGAGATGCCCTATGGAATGATGGTTACTGCTAGTCATAATCCAGCTATATATAACGGTATAAAGGTATTTACCTCTGGAGGAAGAGATGCTGATGAGCTACAGACTCAGGAAATAGAGAATTATATAGCTGAAGCAGTAGAAAAGGATGTTATAGGAATGGATTATGATAAGGCTAAGGCAAGGGGACTTATATATGAGATTAATCCACTTAATGAATATATAGACAATATTCTTAGCAGCGTTGATTCCCAGGCTATCCGTAGTAAGGGATTAAGGATTGCCCTGGATCCCATGTATGGAGTTAGTGAAACTGCTCTAAAGACAATTCTTTTAACTGCAAGATGCACTGTTTATACTATTCATGACCGTCATGATACTTTATTCGGTGGGAAATTGCCCTCTCCCTCAGCGACAACATTAAAGAGCCTGCAAAATTATGTGATTGATCATAACCTTGATCTAGGAATAGCTACTGATGGTGATGCTGATAGAATAGGAGTCATTGACGATACCGGTAAGTTTCTTCATCCCAATGATATTCTAGTATTACTTTATTATTACCTTGTAAAGCATAAAGGATGGAGTGGTGCAGCAGTGAGAAATATTGCAACAACCCATCTACTTGACAAGGTGGCAGAAAGCTTTAATGAGAAATGCTATGAGGTTCCTGTAGGCTTTAAGCATATATCTGCGAAAATGGATGAAACCAACGCTGTGATAGGAGGGGAATCCTCAGGAGGTATGGCTGTAAGAGGCCACATAAAAGGAAAGGACGGTGTATACGCAGCAACACTTCTAGTCGAAATGGTTGCTGTTATGGGTAAGAAGTTGTCAGAGATTATGAATGATATCTGGGATGAGTATGGATATTACTATATGTCTGAAAAAGACTATCGATTTAACATAGAAAAGAAGAATTGGATTTTCCAGAAAATTATTATAGATAAATTGCTACCTGACTTACCCTTGGAGGTTATTAAGATATCCTATCTTGATGGATGTAAGATATATTTTCAAAATGGTGGCTGGATAGTTATAAGATTTTCTGGCACTGAGCCTTTGCTTAGAATATTTTGTGAAATGCCTAGGGAAGAAGAAGTTGGACTAGTGTGTCAGATATTTGAGGAGTTTTTAGGGTTATCTTAATTCTGACCTGGGGAAAGCTTACAAGAATGGTAAGTATTTGAGTTATTTGCTATTTATGGTATAATCCATACAAAGGGGAGTCTAAATAATGGGGTAGGATAATGACTGATGATAGCATAGGAACAAAGAAAGAACTTATAACAGAACATTCTAATAGTAGACCGGCTAATCCATGGATACCAAAGATTTCTCTTAGAAGGAGATTACTTTTTCTTGTGGTAATGATATGGATTATTCCGGTTCTGCTTATATGCCTTTTTATGGCTTTGTATTATCGCAATAATATTATAGAGAAAACAACAACCCTTATGGAGGAATACTTAAAGAATTTTACTTATTTTAGTGCTCAGAGAATTGATGAAGCTATAGATATATCTAGGGAGACCTCCTATGAGCAAGTTATTGAAAAGGCTTGGAGACGCTACAGATCGGAGGAGTTGAGTAAGGCTGATCTATACCGTCAGATTACAGGTAATCTAAAAAGCAGGTTTTATAATGATAATCGATTTGTTATGTCTGTATTTTATCTAAGCGAGGATCCTGATAGAATTTATTATACCTCTAGAAAAGATAGTAGTTATATAAATGTCTATAAAGAGAATGTGGAAGAGATTGCCCACAATATAACTAAAGAGGATACCTCAGATGCCTATGTAAAAGTCATTAATGGGCGTATCTACATAATAAGGAATCTATATACTATAACCAACTATACTAAATTTGGTACTCTTGTATTAGAGCTTAGTACAGATAAATTAATTGATGGATTTACAATAAATGAGGATTATGGCCTAGGCTTTATCATAGGTGATCCATCATCTATAATTAGCTACGATGATGAACTGTATAGCCAAGATCAGAGCAGTATATTAGAAAAACTATCAGAAAAATATTCAACGGAGATTAACAGAGAGGCAGTTAAGCTTAATGATAAACCATATACAGGGCTTATTTATCAGCAAAAGTATAGTGATTTTCACTATGGAGGAATTCTAGTTTCCAATGATGATATTACATTTTCCGAATTAAATGATCTATATATTGTCATGTTTGTCATTATGTCAATCCTTATTCCTGTTTTCATATATATGATATATTTTATTGCACATCATATATCAAAGCCCATGGGAAGAATGATTGAAGCCACTAAAACAATGGAGCAGGGTAACCTTGGTAAGCAAATAGATGGGGGGCCAATGCCCAATCAGGAATTTGACCTTTTAATGGATTCCTTTAATCAAATGTCTAGGGAGATAAGCTATCTTTTTGATTTTGCTTATAATGAACAGATCGCTAGAAAAGATGCACAGATTATGGCTTTACAATCACAGATAAATCCACATTTTTTAAATAATACCTTGGAAATGATGAACTGGCAGGCCAGGATGGCAGGAGATATAACTGTTTCAAAAATGATTGAAGCTTTAGGCACTCTATTAAATTATAGCATGGATAGATCTAATAAAAAGCTAATAGGTTTATCTGAAGAGTTAAGATGTGTAGATGCTTACCTGTACATAATATCTATGAGATTTGGAAAGAGATTAAAAATTGAGAAAGATATTGATACGGAACTACTTCAGATTCAGGTCCCACAGCTTATACTTCAGCCCCTTATTGAAAATGCAGTAGTGCACGGGGTAGAAATGATAAAAAATGGAACAATACAAATTAAAATATACAGCAAGGAAGATAATGTTATTCTTCAGATAATTAATACAGGAAGGGATATGACAAGGGAGGATATTGATAAAGTAAGAAGCCTACTAGATAGCAATAACACGGATGCCAAGGACAAGAATCATAATTCTCTTGGAATTAAGAACGTTAATGAACGAATAAAATTGATATATGGTGAGGAATATGGCCTTACAATTGAACCACTAGGGGATGGCGAAACTGCATCAACAATTACTATTCCCAACAAGAATAAGCAAATATAGCAAGAATGTACAAATATTATCAAGATGAACTAATGCAAATTATACCATTATACGGTATAATATAGGTAGACAAAAGAAGGTATGATTTATTGGGAAGGTAATTGAATTATGGGGGGATTATTTTTATGAAAAAAATAAGATTATTAGTTCTCTCTCTTACCCTTACTTTAGTGATGTCTTTTTTATGTGCCTGCGATAAAACACAAAAAGCAGGTTCTTCAAATTCTGACCTATCAGATTCTTTTAGAGGTCCTAACCCAGTTACATTGGTTACTGTGTCAATGCATGGAGGGACCGATCCAAATGCAGAAAATTATCAAGCAATCAACGAAAAATTCATGAAAGAATACCAATACATAACAATTGAAGATGATTCACAGTCCTCAGACCAGGACTGGAAGTCAAAGATTGCAGCAGATTTTGCTGTAGGCAATGAACCGGACGTAATACAGTATTTTACAGACGCCAATGCTAGTGATGTTTTGGCGACTAATAAATTTGTAACTATTGAGGAAATAAAAGCAGAGTACCCAGACTATGGTGGAGATACCCTTCCTGCAGCTTTAGAGGCTGCAGCTAATCCCGATGGAATACAGAGGGCGATTCCAACAACTGGTTATTGGGAGGGCCTATACTGTAACAAAGATTTGTTTGATCATTTTGAACTAGAATTACCTACAGATTGGGATAAATTTCTTACTGCCATAGAGACCTTTAGGGATAATAATATTATACCAATTGCAGTATCACTTAATAATGTTCCCCATTATTGGATAGAGTTTTTAATGCTGTCAGCTGCTGGTAAGGATAATTATGAAAGGGTTCCTGTAACCGTCCAAGAGGACTGGTGTAAGGGGCTAGATATGTTTAAGACCTTAAGAGACCTTGGTGCATTTCCAGCAGATGCAGATACTATTGACAATGATTATGCAGGAGGATTATTTAAGAATAAACAAGCTGCTATGCAATTAGAAGGTTCTTGGTATCTAGGTGGGATTCCTGATCAGGATAAGACTGTACTTTGTTCATTTCCAGTAATTCCAGGTGGTAAAGCGGAGCCTGGATTTATGGTTGGAGGAATTTCCTCAGGCTTTTATATTACTAAGAAGGCTTGGAAGGACCCTGATAAGAGGGATGCTGCAGTGAAGTTTATTATGGCCCATACTAGTAGTGAGGCTGTTACAAGCTACTGGGGTGGCAATGGACAGGCGGCAGCTAAAGTAGAACCAATTGATAATATGACTCAACTAGGAATATCAGGATTAAACTATAGTAGCGGGGCAACAAGCATATCATCTCCAACTGATTCAAGAATATCTCAGGAAGCGTACAATACTTTAATAGCAGGGATAGTTGATATTTCAACGGGAGCTAGAACATCCGAGGATCTGCTAAGTGAAGTACTTAAGATAGAGAAAGGTCACTGACTTAGGTATAAAAGGGAGGTAGTTGTTATGTATAAGGTTGTAATTATTGATGATGAACCAATTATCGTTGAAGGAATATCAAGAATGGTAGCTTGGAGTAATTATAATTGCAAAATTGTAGGAACTGCTAATGATGGTCTAGAAGGATTGGATATTATTAGAGAGAAGCATCCTCATATTGTCATCACTGATATATCTATGCCTGATTTAGATGGTTTGACTATGATTGCAGCCCTTAACACTGAGTTTCCCGACATGGAGGTTAGCATTCTTACTGGTTATCGTAAGTTTGAATTTGCTCAAAAAGCAATAAATCTTGGGGTTACAAGATTTTTACTAAAACCTTCTTCAATGGAGGAGTTAGATGAAGCTATAGAAAATATGACCAATAATTTAAAGTTAAAAGATATATTACCCCTGGAGAACTCAGGGAAAAGTTCTAATGGACAATTAGTAGACAATGAAGCTAGTAATTTCATTGTTACTAATGCAATGAAATTTATTGAGCAAAACTATGCTCATAAGATAACTCTATCTGAGGTGGCTGAAAAAACCTACGTAAGCCAGTGGCATCTAAGTAAGCTTCTAAATAATAATACTGGTCAAAGCTTTTCTGAAATACTTAATGGGATTAGGATCAGGGAAGCTAAAAAACTTCTAAAGGATCCCTCTCTTCGTATTGGTGAAATATCAGAAAAAGTTGGTTTTGTTGACCTACCACATTTCTCTAGAGTATTCAAAAAATATGTGGGAGTAACAGCCAACGAATATCGTAATATGGAATGTACCGTAAACTCTTAGGAAAAAACATATAGACATTCTCCCTCAAATAGACTAAAATATTATATTAGTATTAACTAACCATATGATAGGAAGATAAGGAGAATGATAATGGCAGAATCAATGAAAGGCTTGCACAGAAGCCATAGATGTGCCGAATTATCCAATAAGAATATTGGAGAAACAGTAACTGTGATGGGATGGGTACAAAAAAGTAGAAATAAGGGCGGAATCATATTTGTCGATCTTAGGGATCGTTCTGGCCTTTTACAGATAATATTTGAAGATGGTGATATTGGAGCAGAAGGCTTTGCTAAGGCTGAAAAACTTAGAAGTGAGTTTGTAGTGGCTATTGTTGGTAAAGTTGAGGCCCGTAGAGGAGCTGTTAACCCCAATTTAATTACAGGGGATATTGAGATAAGAGCTAATGATATTCGAGTTCTTTCAGAGGCTAACACCCCTCCATTTCCTATTGACGAGGATTCTAAAACTAAGGAAGAGCTTAGGTTAAAATATAGATATCTAGATCTTAGAAGACCAGACTTACAGAGAAATCTTATTCTTAGAAGTAAGGTTGCTAATCTTACACGTCAGTTTTTAGTTGAAGAAGGCTTTCTGGAGATTGAAACACCTATGCTAACTAAGAGTACTCCTGAGGGAGCAAGAGATTATCTAGTTCCAAGCCGTGTTCATCCGGGAAATTTCTATGCACTTCCTCAGTCACCTCAGTTATTTAAGCAATTACTAATGTGCTCTGGATATGATAGGTACTTCCAGATTGCAAAGTGTTTTCGTGATGAGGACCTTAGAGCTGACCGTCAGCCAGAATTTACACAGATAGATATGGAGCTGTCATTTGTTGACGTTGATGACGTAATCGATGTTAATGAGCGTTTGCTTAAGAAGATGTTCAAGGAAAGTATAGGAATTGATATAGAGTTGCCGATCCAAAGAATGACCTGGGCAGAAGCCATGGAACGTTTTGGTAGTGATAAGCCTGATATTAGATTTGGAATGGAGCTTAAGAATGTATCAGATATTGTAAAAAATTCAGGATTTGGTGTATTCACAGGGGCAATCGAAAATGGCGGTTCTGTACGTGGTATTAATGCAGAAGGTCAAGGGACTATGGCAAGAAAGAAGATCGATGCTTTAATAGACTATGCTAAGGATTTTGGAGGAAAGGGTCTAGCTTATTTATCAATTAATGAAGATGGATCATATAAATCCTCATTTGCCAAATTTATGACCGAAGAGGAACTGGACCTGTTAGTTAAGGCACTATCTGGTAAACCTGGTGATTTATTATTCTTTGCAGCTGATGAAGATGAAGTGGTCTTTGATGTATTAGGTAATCTAAGACTTGAATTAGCTAGAAATCTTGATTTGCTTAGTAAGGATGATTATAAATTCTTATGGGTAACAGAATTCCCACTTCTTGAATATTCCAAGGAGGACAAAAGATATTATGCAAAGCATCATCCATTTACTTCTCCTATGGATGAGGATCTTCATTTGCTAGATACAGATCCTGGTAAGGTTAGAGCTAAGGCATACGATATTGTCCTTAATGGTACTGAAATTGGTGGAGGCTCTGTTAGAATTCATCAAACAGATGTACAAGAGAAGATGTTTGGAGTATTAGGCTTTACTAAAGATGAGGCTCATGAAAGATTCGGCTTCCTGCTTGATGCATTTAGCTATGGAGTACCTCCCCATGCAGGATTAGCTTATGGACTTGATCGCCTTATAATGCTTATGGCAAAGGAAGACAGCATCCGTGATGTTATTGCCTTCCCTAAGGTAAAAGATGCTTCCTGCTTAATGACTGAGGCACCTGGTAAGGTTGATGATACCCAATTAACTGAACTTGCTATTGATGTAGTAGTGGAAGAAGGTAAGTAGTGAAAGAGGCAATGGCATATTTTTTACTGGGATATATAACAGTTTTGAGTTTGGTAGGATTTCTTATAATGGGTATAGATAAGGTTAAAGCTAAATCCAACCAGTGGAGGATACCAGAAAAGACACTTTTGCTTGTTGCTTTCATAGGTGGAGGAATAGGAACAGCTATGGGAATGAAGGTTTTCAGACATAAAACCAAACACCCTAAATTCACAATACTCGTTCCACTCTCAGTAATTCTATACATTGGTGTTAGTGTATATCTTATAAATATAATAAAGTAAAATATAAATTCCCACGTAGGCTAATAAATATAATGTTTATTTCTACGTGGGTTTTTTGATAATATTCAGCCATTCATAAGTCAAGAGAATACAGAACCAATTTAATGACTATATCTAGAGGGGAAAATCGTTACTATTCAGTTAATCATAAGTCAAGAGAATACAGAACCAATTTAATGATTATACCTAGATGGGAAATTTGATAATATTCAGCCATTCATATGTCTAGAGAATAAGATCAAGAAAAATGGTTCCCATGTTGAGTATTTCCATTCGTCGGTACTTGGGTTCTGTTCTTTAGAACCCTATGTACCGCTACGTAATGGAACTAAGCGAGAGCGTCTCAAAAATGGGAACATTTTTCTTGATCTTATCAATAACTGACAGGCTTAAAAATATCAAATTACCTCAAGGTAAACCTGTTAATCTATTGACAAAAACCCTCCATTTTGGTACTATTGCTCTAATGCGCAACGCTTTAAAGTAATAAAGTGGTCTGGGAATTGTACTTGGCTTTGATACTATGGTAAAATAATTACCAATAAGTTTAAAGGGCTTTGGAGGTAAAGCTAGGATAGTCACAGATATACGCAATTTATAGACAAGAGGTAATTGAAAGGAGTTTTATCATTGGATGAAAGAGTGATAATGCTGGGAAATGAAGCATTGGCCAGAGGAGCATATGAGGCAGGATGTAAGGTATCTGCAGCCTACCCTGGTACCCCTAGCACAGAGATTAGTGAAAATATTGTTAAATATGATGATATATATAGTGAATGGTCCCCGAATGAGAAAGTAGCTCTTGAGGTGGCTATTGGCGCTTCTATGAGTGGGGTAAGAGCATTGGCTTCTATGAAGCATGTAGGACTTAATGTTGCTTCAGATCCTTTATATACTGTATCCTATATAGGTGTAAATGGTGGTCTTGTAGTTATAGTTGCTGATGATCCTGGCTTATATAGCTCACAGAATGAGCAGGATACAAGAGCTGTTGCAAGGGCGGCTAAGGTTCCTGTTCTTGAACCAGCCGACAGCTTTGAAGCTAAGGAATATGTTAAGTTTGCCTACGAGCTTAGTGAAAAATATGATACTCCTGTTATTATTAGGACAACAACAAGGTTATCTCATTCACAAGGGCTTGTTACCTTAGGGGAAAGAGTACATATTGAAGACAAGCCATATGTAAAGAATATAGCTAAGAATGTTATGATGCCTGGTAATGCTAAGGGACGACATCTTGTAGTCGAAAGTAGGGAGAATGCACTAATTAATGATAGTAGTGACTTTTCGATTAACAGTGTTGAATACAATGATAGCAAAATAGGTATAATAACCTCCGGAATTCCATACCTGTATGTTAAGGAGGCGTTGCCAGAAGCTTCTGTATTAAAGCTTGGAATAGTAAATCCTCTACCAAGAAGGCTTATTGAGGAATTTGCTTCTAAGGTAGATAAATTATATGTTGTAGAGGAACTAGATCCTATTATCGAGGAACAAGTAAAGTCATGGGGAATTAAGGCGATAGGTAAGGATATTCTAACAGTACAAGGGGAATATTCAGCCAACCTATTAAGGAAAGCTATTAAGGGAGAAGATATATCAGTTCTGCCGGCAGCTCAGGTTCCAGGTCGTCCTCCAATTCTTTGTCCGGGATGTCCTCATAGAAGCACATTTACAGTTATGAACAAATTGAAGCTTCATGGAGCTGGTGATGTTGGTTGCTATACTCTTGGAGCCGTAGCTCCTTTAAGCTGTGTTGATACCATGATTTGCATGGGAGCAAGTATTTCCTCTCTTCATGGTATGGAGAAAGCTAAGGGTAAGGATTATATTAAAAATTGGGTGGCTGTAATAGGTGATTCCACATTTATACATACAGGTATTAATTCTCTTATTAATATGGTATATAATAAAGGAACTGGAACAGTTTTGATATTGGATAATTCCACTACCGCTATGACAGGACATCAAGAGCATGCAGCTACTGGACTTACTTTGAAGGGTGAAGAAACCCATCTAGTTGATCTTGTAGCCTTATGTAAAGCAGTGGGAGTTAATCATGTTCATGTGGTGGATGCATTCGATACTTCTTTATTAGAGAATACACTTAAAGAAGCTGTAAACCTTGAGGAGATTGTAGTTATTATTGCCAAAGCACCTTGTGCATTGCTGAAGAAGGGGCCAATAACAAAACAATATCGAGTTAATGACGAAACTTGTAGACGATGTGGCATGTGCTTAAAGCCTGGTTGTCCTGCCATTACCAAAAAAGAAGATGGTGCCATAGTAATCGATGATACTATGTGCGATGGTTGTGGACTTTGTGAGCAAATGTGTAGGTTTGGCGCTATAGAAGAAGTCATCATTAGATAGTTTACATGTTATTGAGAAAGGCATGGTAATGAATATGAAAACGAAGAATATAATGATTGTAGGTGTTGGTGGACAGGGAACCCTGCTAACTAGTAGAATTCTTGGAGGACTAACAATTAAAGCAGGATATGATGTAAAGCTGTCTGAAGTACATGGAATGGCTCAGAGAGGTGGTAGCGTTGTTACATTCGTAAGATATGGAGACAAGGTATATGAACCTATAGTAGAAGAGGGACAGGCCGATGTGATAATTGCTTTTGAAAAGCTGGAAGCAATGAGGTATGCTCATTATCTAAAAGAGGGAGGAGCAATGGTTGTTAATGACCAAAGAATAGATCCCATGCCAGTAGTAATTGGAGCTGCAAAATATCCTGAGAGTATTATAGAGGATTTAGAGAAAAAGTATAGGGTATATAAGATAGATGCTTTGACTGAAGCAAAAGAACTAGGTAATAGTAAGGTTTTTAATATAATAGTATTAGGCATTGCTGCTCAGCATATGGATTTTTCAGAGGAAGATTGGCTTACCGTAATTGAGGAGACAGTACCAAAGAAAACCATTGATATTAACAAAAAGGCCTTTACTATTGGATATAACCAAAGAACGAAATAACCTTTATGAAAGGAATGGCTACTGATATGATATGGAATGAAACCAAAGAATGTATGAGCAGAGATGAAATCTATAATCTTCAAAGTGCTCGCCTTGTTAAATTGGTAAAGAGAGTATATCATAATGTTGAATTTTATCGTAAGAAGATGCAGGAATTAGGTCTTGAACCAGGAGATATCACTGGACTTGAGGATCTTAATAAGCTTCCATTTACAACAAAAGAGGACTTAAGAGATAATTATCCTTTTGGACTATTTGCTGTACCACAATCTGAGATAGTAAGAGTTCATGCTTCTTCAGGTACCACAGGTAAGGCCACTGTGGTTGGTTATACGAGAAGGGATATAGAGAATTGGCAGGAATGTGTTGCCAGAGTATTAGCTATGGCTGGGATTGATAGAGGTGATAAAGTCCTGGTTGCCTATGGATATGGACTATTCACAGGAGGATTAGGTCTACATTACGGGGCAGAGAATCTTGGAGCTACTGTTATTCCAATGTCAACTGGTAATACTAGCAAGCTTGCAACCCTATTGGAAGATTTTAATGCATCTGCCATAGCATGTACACCTTCCTACCTTCTTCATATAGCAGAGGTACTTGAAGAGGAAAATAAGGTTGAAAATCTAACCTTAAAGGCGGCTATATGTGGAGCTGAGCCTTGGACTGATAATATGAGACGGGAAATTGAAAAAAGATTAAATATCAAAGCCTTTGACATCTATGGACTAAGTGAAATTATGGGACCAGGAGTGGCAGCGGACTGCGAATACCACCAAGGCCTACATGTGTATGAGGATCATTTTATTCCTGAAATTATTGATCCAAATACTTTAGAGCCATGTAAAGATGGAGAGATTGGGGAGTTGGTATTCACCCCTATAACAAAAGAAGCCTTACCATTACTTCGCTATCGTACAAGAGACCTTACCAGCATAAATTATGAACCTTGTCAGTGTGGAAGAACACTTTGTAGAATATCAAGGTTTAAGGGACGCTCCGATGACATGCTTATTATCCGTGGAGTTAATGTATTCCCATCTCAGGTAGAAACAGCCCTACTTGAAATAGGTGAAACTAGCGCTCATTATCTTATGATAGTAGATCGAGTTAACAATATGGACGTTCTTGAGGTTCAAGTGGAAATTGAGGATCGTTTCTTTTCAGATGAGATAAGAGAACTTGAAAAACTTACCAAGAAAATAGCATATAAACTTAAGACAGCTTTAGGGCTATCTGTAAAGGTAAAGCTTGTTGAACCTAGAACCCTAGAGAGAAGCCATGGTAAAGCAAAAAGAGTTATAGACCTCAGAAAAATCGATTAAAAAGGAGGAGGAAGATGCTAATTAAACAATTATCAGTATTTGTTGAGAACATGAAGGGAAGACTAGTTGGAATTACTGAAGCATTACTAAAGGAGAATATCAATATTGCCTCATTTAGCTTAGCAGATTCATCAGAGTATGGCGTCCTTAGAATGATAGTGTCAGACCCAGAGAAAGGCAGAAGTGTTCTTAAAGACCAAGGCCTTTCTGCAAGACTTACTGAAGTTGTTGCTGTAAAGATTAGGCAGGAACCAGGCACCCTAAGTAGATTACTTAAAATGCTATATGAAGAAGGCTTTAGTGTAGAATATATGTATACCCTCTCCACTACCGGAAGCAATACTTCCATAATTATGAAAATAGCAGATCCTCAGGCAGCACTTGATGCTTTAAGTAAGCATGGATATGAGGTTTGTACTGATGTAGAAGCGTACGAAATTAACAGTTATAGGCCAAATTTATAATTGACACATAATAGAAATAGTGCTATGATTACATTGTTGTTGAATAGGTCAACAATCAATTTTATTATTTTTTTGGAGGAATTATACATGAACAAAGGTACAGTAAAGTGGTTTAATAACCAAAAAGGATTTGGATTTATCTC